>DASQVO010000474.1:0-16443 GCA_035640715.1 Streptosporangiaceae bacterium | reverse complement strand
AGCCGGGCATCGGGGTCGTGCATGCTGTCAGCCCGGCGGCCCAGCGAGCCACCCGCACGTTCTGGACGCCGTCGCGCCTGGCCACCGCCACGCCAGAGCAAGGTGGCATCAAGTCGAACGCGACGGCCGGGGCGCCTCCCGGAACGCCCACAGCCACGAAGTTCAACGGGGTGCCTACGGTCGGCACGCTTTTCTACACCGTAGGGAGGCGGCAGCATTTCTGCACGGCGAGCGTGGTCAATAGCGCAACCGCAAACCTGATCCTCACCGCCGCGCACTGCGTCTACTCCAGCACGTACGCCAGCAACATCGAGTTCGTCCCCGAATACCACGGCGGGCTGCAGCCTTACGGCGCCTGGGTCGTTCAGTCCATCACCGTCGCAACGGGATGGCAGCAGTCGCACGACCCGAACCTCGACTTCGCGTTTCTGTCCGTCGCCCCGCCGCCCGGCACCCGCCGGCCGATTCAGTCCGTGACGGGCGGGCTATGGCTCGGCCTCGACCGCGGCTACAGTCATCAGATCGAGGTCATCGGCTACAACGACACCGACGACGCGCCGGTCGGATGCGCGACCAGCAGCTTTGAGTTCGAGCCGGACCAGATGGAGTTCTACTGCCACGACTACTGGGACGGGACCAGCGGCGGACCCTGGATTCTCGGCTATAACTCCCGCACTGGAGCTGGCACCGTGTTCGGCGTCATCGGCGGCTATGAGCAAGGGGGCGACTATGAGTGGGCCTCCTACAGCGCGTACTTCGGATGGCAGACCCTCCGGCTCTTCATGCAGGCAGAAGGGCAGCTGGGCTGGTCACGTGGCCCGGTGCACCGGGCGCTCCTGCCCCTCCCTTGAGCAGGGGCCTCGGCGCCGTCGCTCAGGCGGCGGAATGCCGGAGGAGCAGCCTCGCGACAGCTGCCAGGCCGGCGAGCAGCGCGCCCGCGAAGATGAGCAGCGCGACCCGGGCGGACAGGTACTGCGTGGCGATGCCGAGGCCGACGACGGGGACGGCCAGGCCGAGATAAGAGGCCAGGAACAGGCCGGCCAGCGTCTCGCCGCGGGCCTGCAGCGCGCCGTGCGCTTCGAGGTCACTGACTACAAAACCGCCGAGGACATGGTCCGGAACGGCCTGGGCGTGGTGTTAATGCCGGCATCCGCCGCGGAAGGCGTCACCGGGCTGCCTCGTCTGGCCGTCACGGGGGTGCCGCTCACCTGGAAGGTGTTCGTCGCCGTTGCCAGCACGCGGCGGCTGTCCGCGGCGGCTCGGGCACTTCTGGCAGATCTCACCGTCGCCAGCGGCCGGCCGGAGAACGCGTCAGGCCAGCCGGGCGCGGCCGGCCAGCCCGGCGCGTCGGCGATCAAGGTCATGCTCTCGCCCGGGGACTGACATCCAGGCCCTGCTCTCCGCCCGTTAGCGCGGCGGGCGCGAAGCCCGCGCTCAGGGCGGACAGCGCGGCGTCGAGGTAGATGGTCAGGTCGGCGTCGGCCCGCGCGCTCCACCGGTCGTAGGCGGCCCGGCAGGCGGCCAGCGTCGCCCGGCCGACCGCCAGCGGGTAGAGGGAGCCGGCCGGCTGGCCGATACGCGCGGCGACGAAGTCGCTCACGGCCCACTCCCAGGCGTCGTAGTGAACAGCGGCGCTGGACTGCAGCGCGGGTACCGAGCCAATCAGGTTCATCCGGGCCCGCAGTTCGGGGACATCCTCGGCCCGGTAGTGATTGGCGGCCACGACGGCCTGCCGTATCGCGTCCATCATCGGCACCGTGTCCGGCACCTCCGCGAGCGCGGCGCGGATAGCGGTGACCTCGCTATCGAACTGGCCCCATAGGACATCGGCCTTGGAATCGAAGTACCGGAAGAACGTTCTCCTGCTGACTCCGGCCTCGGCGGCGATCTGCTCGATCGGCGTTTCGTCGAAGCCCTGCTCGGCGAACAGCCGCAACGCGATCAGCTCAAGCTGCCGTCGGCTCGTGCCGGGCGGCCTGCCGCGGCGCGCGGCCTCCGCTGGTGGCTGGGGCTCATCCATGACCTCGCGAACACTGTAGCTGTTGCCCTTGATTTCGTCATCATGTGACGTTAACGTATGGGACATTCGGCACACAGTGCCGAAATGCGCATAGACGTCCCTTCGACGACGAGGAGCAGGGCATTGAGCGAGCAGACCGCGATCGCTGAGTCCGCCGAGCAGGCCGCCGAGCCGGCCGCCCCCGACGCCGAGCCCGTGGTCGACGATCTGCTGGTCGAGGAGATCTCGATCGACGGCATGTGCGGTGTCTACTGACGCCCCCGCCGCGATAACGGCCTCAGCGGGGGTGGCCGCGGCGGCTCCGCTGCCCCTTGTCGAGCAGTTTCAGTACGGCCTCGGCGCGCCGATCTGCCTGACCTGGGAGCTGACGTACGCCTGCAACCTCGCCTGCCGGCATTGCCTGTCGAGTTCCGGACGGCGCGATACCCGCGAGCTGTCGACCGCCGAGTGCAAGGCCGTGATCGACGAGCTGGAGCGGATGCAGGTCTTCTACGTCAACATCGGCGGCGGCGAGCCGACCGTCCGGCCCGACTTCTGGGAACTGGTCGGCTACGCCACCGAGCACCACGTCGGGGTCAAGTTCTCGACCAACGGGGTGAAGATCACCCCGGACGTCGCACGGCAGCTCGTAGCCAGCGACTATGTCGACGTCCAGGTCTCCCTCGACGGTGCGACGGCTGAGGTCAACGACGCCGTGCGCGGGCCGGGGTCCTATGCGACGGCGACGGCCGCGATGGCCAACCTCGCCGCCGCAGGCTTCCGCGGCTTCAAGATCTCCGTCGTCATCACCAGGCAGAACGTGGGCCAGCTCGACGAGTTCAAGGCGATCGCCGATCGTTTCGGCGCCCAGCTGAGACTCACCCGGCTGCGCCCGTCCGGCCGGGGTGCGGACGTCTGGGACGAGCTTCATCCGACCGCGCGGCAGCAGCGCGAGCTTTATGACTGGCTCGTGGCCCGCAGCGAGCAGGTACTCACCGGCGACTCGTTCTTCCATCTCGCCGCCTACGGCCAGGCCCTGCCCGGCCTCAACCTATGCGGTGCCGGACGGGTGGTATGCCTGATCGACCCGGTCGGCGACGTGTATGCCTGCCCGTTCGCGATCCACGACAATTTCCTGGCCGGCAACGTGCGCACCCCTGGCGGCTTCGCCGCCGTGTGGCGGGAATCGCCGCTGTTCGCCCGGCTGCGCCACCCGCAGACCGGCGGCGCGTGCCGGTCCTGCTCGGCGTATGACTCCTGCCGCGGCGGGTGCATGGCGGCCAAGTTCTTCACCGGCCTGCCGCTGGACGGCCCCGATCCCGAGTGCGTGCACGGGCACGGTGAGCGCGCGTTGTCCGCGCAGGGCGGCGCGGCGGTACCCCGCCCGTCCGGCGATCACTCGCACCGGTCACGGCCGGTGCCCGTATCGATCGGAGCCCGGCCGCTTCCCCCGGCGGGCACCGCGGCGCCGGGCCCGGCAGGCGCCGTGCCACCGGACCGGGCCTGCGACGAGAACCCGCTCGCCGGATTCACACCGGGAAAGCTTTAACACACCGTGACGCAGCTTGCTGGGCTCACCACGGGGGAAGCGGCCCGGCTCGCCGCGGATGGCGCCCTGCTGGCGGTGCCCGTCGCATCCACCGAACAGCACGGCCCGCACCTGCCGCTGTCCACTGACACCGATCTGGCGGTGGCGCTCTGTGCCCGGCTGGCGGAATCCAGGTCCGGCGTCATCGTGGCGCCCCCGGTCGCGTATGGCTCCAGTGGGGAGCACGAGGGCTTCGCCGGGACACTCTCCATCGGCCAGGAGGCCCTGGAGCTGCTGCTGGTCGAGCTGTGCCGCTCGGCGACCCTGACCTTCTCGCGGGTGCTGCTCGTGTCGACGCATGGGGGGAACGCTGAGCCGGTGCGGCGCGCTGAGGAACGGCTCCGCGGCGAGTCACGTGATGTGTATGCCTGGATGCCACGCTGGCGCGGTGACGCGCACGCGGGGCGGACCGAGACGTCCCTGCAGCTGGCGCTCGCCCCGCAAACGGTCCGGATGAGCCGTGCCGAGCCGGGCAACACGCGGCCGATCGCGGAGCTGATGCCCGTCCTGCGCGCGTCGGCGGTCAAGGCGGTGAGCCCGAACGGTGTGCTCGGCGACCCGGCCGGGGCGTCGGCGGCCGAGGGGGCCGCCACGCTCGGCGAGCTGCTGACGGACCTGCTCACGTCCGTCAGCGCGTGGTGCCATGAGTGAGCTGAGTGAGCCGGGCAGCCCGCCGTACCGTGTCGCGCTCGTCACCGGCGCGGCGAGGGGCATCGGGGCCGCCACGGTCGCTGCCCTGGCCGCGGCCGGATGGCGGGTGATCGCCGTTGACCGCTGCGCAGACGACCCGGCGCTTCCATATCCGCTCGGGACCCGCGCCGAACTCGATCAGGTGGCGGCGGAGGCTGGTCCTGGTGTGATCGTCGCCGAAGCGGACACGCGCGATGCGGATGCCCTGGCCGCGGCCGTGGCGCAGGCAGAGCAGCAATGGGGCGGCCTGGACGCGGCGATAGCGGTGGCCGGAGTCATCGCGGGCGGCGTCCCCGCCTGGGAAGTGCCAGCCAGCCAGGAGCAGGCCGTGCTCGACATCGACCTTGGCGGGGTGATGACCCTCGCCCGGGTGGCGGTGCCCGCGCTGCTGCGCCGCCGCGAGCCGCGACGCGGACGCTTCCTCGCGGTCGCCTCGGCCGCCGCAACCCGGGGGCTGCCGATGCTGGCGGCCTATTGCGCCGCCAAGGCAGGCGTGACCGGCTTCGTCCGTGCTCTGGCCGTGGAGCTGCGGGGCACGGGCATCACCGCGAACGCGGTCAGCCCGGGCTCGACCGCCACGCCGATCCTGGACGAGAGCGCGCGGCTCTACGGCCTGCCATCCGCCGGTTCGTTCGCCGTTCAGCAGCCGCTCGACCGGCTGCTTGAGCCGCGTGAGGTGGCAGCCGTGCTGGCCTTTCTCGCCGGGGACGGCGGCAGCGGGATGACCGGCTCGGTGGTGCCCGTCGACGGCGGCCTGGCCCTCTGACTCCAGACGAGAACGGCCCGGTGCCCGGCTGGCGGCCCCGGGAGCGCAGCGAAGGCACCTTCGACCTCCCGGAGGGCACGGGCCCGGGTTTCTGTCTCAGCGGCGCGATCGTGGCGCTCGCCATGGCCGCTGCCTATCTGGTGCCGCTGCGCCGGGCGCTTCTTCGGGAGGCGCACGGCTGACCCTGCCCGCTCGCAGCGCGGAACAGCGCCGGCTGCCCCCGGAACGACAGGGCGACCGGCGCTTTCTATGCGCCGCGCATCTCCTGTCGGCCGGCCCCATCCGAGCCCGCAAAGCTCCAATCCCAGTACGACCTGAACTTGACACTTGCTGATAAGTAACCTATAACTTAAGTCGTAAGTTTTCTTCAGCCAAGGGAAGAACCCCTGGGAATATTCGGAGGTGGCGAACGATGGTTCTGGCAACGTTTGACCCGTTCGTTCAGTTTGAGCGCCAGTTCGGCCGGCTGTCACAGTTGGCGTTCGGGCAGGGGGGCGGCGCCGTGATGCCGATGGACGGCCTGCGGCGCGCCGACGAGGTCGTGCTGCGGTTCGATCTGCCGGGTATCCACCCGGATTCGATTCAGCTGACCGTCGACCACGGCGTGCTGTCAGTGAGCGCGAAGCGCGAGGAGAAGTACGCCGAGAACGAGCGCCTCTTTATCCGCGAGCGGGCCACGGGCTCCCTCACCCGTCGCGTGTACCTGCCGGACCACCTCAACGCTGATGCGATCGAGGCCGCATACAACGACGGCGTGCTGGAGGTACGCATCCCCGTGATCGAAAGGGCGAAGCCCCGCAAGATCGAAATCCAGCGGGCCGCCAACGGCGCGCTTCACGGGGCGGCAAGCGCGCACGCGATCGACAACTGAGCCCGACTCAGCCTGATGCAGCAGCCTGGCCGGCGGCCGATACCCTCCGGCCAGGCTAATCTGCCGGTAAGGAGGCAACGAGGAGAACGCAGATGCGGCTATCGATGCTTGATGACGAGCACGCGGCCTTTTACACAGTGGGCCAGGTCGCGGCGATGCTCGATGTTCAGCAGGCGTTCCTGCGCCGTATCGACGAGCATCGGGTCGTCTCGCCGCAGCGCTCGGCGGGCGGCCAGCGCCGCTACAGCCGCCACGACATCGTCCGCGTCCAGCGAGTGGCGGTCATGGTCAGCGAGGGAATGACACTGCCCGCAATCCGCCGCATCATCGAACTCGAGCACCAGCTCGCCGAAGTCACCCGCGAACGGGACGAACTCGCCCGGCAGCTGGCGGAGCTCCGCAGCGGTCAGCAGGGCGTGAACCAACGCCAGGCAGGCCTTACCGCCCGCCGGCCCTCCGGGCCATCTCCCGCCACTGGATAGCTGCGCGGCCTGGACGGATCGCACATTTCGTTCGGTATGGCAGGGTTAAAAACCTTGCCCATGTGTTTGACTGCAGCCGGGTCCGCTCGGCTAGCCGGGCGCGGGACCGTAGCGGGCCCACAGGACCGCGGCCAGGATCTCGTCCAGGTCCGCCGGGCCGCCATCCGCCGGGCCGCCTGATGCCCCGTCATCCCGGGCCGCGTCGTCCTGCCCGGCGTCAGCGGCTTTCCCGGTGGCCTCCTCCACCAGGGCATTGAACCGCGCGATATCAGGATCATCGGCGTTGGCCTTCAGCAGCGCCGAGCCCGCGGCCTGCTGCACGGCGATGATCAGGTCGCGCATGCGGCGGAGCATCGCGCTCGGGCCAGTGGCGGCGTCGTAGGCCGCGATGGCGCGCAGCACCTCGGCGACCTCCGCGCGGGCTAGCTGGCCGCGGGCGTGCCGGTAGGCGTAGTCGGCCGCCGTCCGGGTCTTCCGCAGCGGCTCGGCATCCGGTGCAGGAGTCATGATGACGGGCCTCCTCGGTGGCATCCCTCCCTGGGTTTCCCGTCGGCGCCGGGTGTAACCCCTGTGCCGTCTGGCCAGCTTCCCCCAGGCAGGCGGGATGAGCTCGCTCGACGGCTGGCAGGGTTACGCCGCGGTCGGCAGGTGTGAAGACCGCCTGTGGGGTAGGGGAATCGCATTACTCCGCGATCCGGGGAGGACAGATGTCAACGAGCATGGAAACGGGCCACATCACTGGCACCAAGGACAAGGATTACAACCTTATCTGGTTCGTAGATCACTGCCTGAGCAACGCGCTGCGGCTGGAGACCTACATCCAGGACGCCGAGCGCGAAAGGGACACGGAGCTGGTCGAGCTGTTCCGCAAGGCGCAGGCTGACAGCCGTAAGGGCGCCGAGCTCGGCAAGCAGCTGCTGCGTTCACGCCTCGGCAACGGGGCACGCCAGGCATGAGCTACCGGACCTGACGCTGGCATCAGCAGCCGCGACCGCTGGCATCCGGAGCCTTTGCTTCGCCGCCAGCGGCCGCGGCCATCCCGCGTGGCCTTGCCTGGCCCGCCCCGGTAGGCGATCCTAGGCTCCCGGCAGCGGAACAGGATCGCATTGGGCCGGGGAGGCGGTGGGCAGGAGCCACCCCGCGGCTTTCCCCCTTGCAGGGTGATACAGCATGCCCAGGTGTGTTTGACTGCAGTGACCCGTGCGAGCCGGCTGTCTGGGGAAGGGGTGGGGCCATGCTGCCGACCGCAGAACTGCACATTCACATTGAGGGCACGCTCGAGCCCGACATGCTGGTGCGGCTGGCCGCCCGCAACGGGGTCACGCTGCCGACCACCGATATCAGGGAACTCCGCGCTCGCTACCGGTTCACCGATCTCCAGTCCTTTCTTGACCTGTACTACGCGAACCTGCCGGTGCTCCGCGCCGACCAGGACTTCTACGACCTGGCCAGCGCGTACCTGGCCCGGGCCGCCGCCGCCGGGGTGCGCCGCGCGGAGATCTTCTTCGATCCCCAGACGCACATGGTCAACGGCGTGCCGCTCGAGGCCGTCCTCGCGGGGCTGTCCGCGGCGCTCGCCGACGGCGCCGCCAGCCACGGCATCTCTGCCGACCTCATCTTGTGCTTCCTGCGTGACCTGGGCGCCGAGGCCGCGAAAGAGATGCTGCGCGCCGCGCTGCCATTCCGCGAGCACTTCATCGGCGTCGGGCTCGACTCCGCCGAGGTGGGCCATCCGCCGTCGCTGTTCCGTGATGTCTACAAGATGGCCGAGGCCGAACAGTTTCACCTGGTGGCGCACGCGGGCGAGGAAGGCGGCCCGGATTACGTATGGGAAGCGCTGGACGTGCTGGGAGTCGAGCGCATCGATCATGGTATCCGGGCCATGGAGGACAGCCGCCTGATCAGCCGGCTGCGCGCCGACCGGATACCGCTGACCGTGTGCCCGCTGTCCAACGTGGCGCTGCGTGTAGTGGACACCCTGGCTGCGCACCCGCTGCCCGCCATGCTGGAAGAGGGCCTGCTTGTCTGCCTGAACAGCGACGACCCCGCCTATTTCGGCGGCTACATCGACGACAACCTGGAAGCCGCGCGCCGCGAGCTCGGGCTCGGCGACGAGCAGCTCGCTACCCTCGCCCGGAACTCGTTCGACGCCTGCTTCGCCCCGGACGAAGCCAAGGAGCGGTGGAAAGCCGAGGTGGACGCGTACTTCACCGGGCAGGCAGAGGCTGCCGGACGGTAATGCGGCCCGCTGCCTCCCGGACAGGTAACCTACTGCGGGCTGCTGGCGCGGGTTGTCGCGGGGACCAGGCGGTAGTCGCGCTGGAAAACCAGGTTGTGCATGTCGGCGGCGGCGATCGCGCGCAAGGTGGGCAGCTCGGCGGCGGCCTGGACGGCATCGAACACGTTGAGCGGCCAGTGGCCCACGGTGGCGCCGCGCAGGTGAGGATGGTGGAAGCCGCGCCCGTAGGTGGCCTCGAGCGTGACCGGCGAGACCTGCGCCGCCCGCTGCTCCGGCCACGAGAGGGTCCAGGAAGCGGCCAGCCCGCCGTCCGGGCTGGTCCGGATCCCGCTGTCGCCGATGCTGCCCGTGCCCAGCAGCAGGGCCCCGTTCATCTCCTCCAGTACCTGCCGGGCGTACGGGCCGATGAGCGCGACCGCGGCGGCGAACAGTCGCTCCTTGTCCTCCCGTGCGGTCACGTTCCCGTGCGTTCCGTCCCGGAGGTCCGCGAAGTGCCGCAGCAGCGCGGGGATCGTCGTGTTGGTTCCGGCCATGGCCGATGAGCCGTTCGTCTCGGTCGCCGATGGGCCGTTCGTTTCGGTCACGGAGGCCTCCTCATCATCATGTCTGGCGGCCAGCAGGCAGGCCGGCAGCCCGGACACGCGACTATTGTCGCTGACCCGCTGCACGAGGTCGACGGCACCAGACTTTAACCATTAGTTGTCTTGAACCGTTTTCATTTATGAATGTAGGTTTAGCGCCATGGCCGCATCCCAGACTCCGACCACCGCCGAGGAACTGCGCGGTGCCGGCCTGCGGGTGACGGCCGCCCGCGTCGCACTGCTCGAGACCGTCCGGGACGGTGACCATCTCGGCGTCGAGGCGATCGCCTCCGGGGTGCGCGATCGCGTAGGCCATGTCACCCTTCAAGCCGTGTATGAGGCCCTCCATGCGCTCACCGCGGCTGGACTCCTGCGCCGCATCGAACCGGCTGGCAGCCCGGCCCGGTTCGAGGGACGCGTCGGGGACAACCACCACCACGTCGTGTGCCGGTCGTGCGGTGTCGTCGCTGACGTCGACTGCGCGGTCGGCGAGGCGCCCTGCCTGACCGCGTCGGACGACCACGGCTTCTCGATCGACGAGGCCGAGGTCGTCTACTGGGGCCTGTGCCCCGGCTGTTCCACCGCCCTCAGTTCATGAGCACCGTGATCCGCCTAGCCCGGAAGGATTCCCATGCCTGAGAACGACGACGCAATCATCGCCGACCCGAAGACAGAGGAGGTAGGTGGCTGCCCGGTCGCGCGCGCCCCGCACCCGACCCAGGGCGGCGGGAACCGCCAGTGGTGGCCGGATCGGCTCAACCTGAAGATCCTGGCCAAGCACCACCCCGCGGCCAACCCCCTCGGGGAGAAGTTCAGCTACGCCGAGGCGTTCAAGAGCCTCGACCTCGCCGCCGTGAAGCGCGACATCGCGGAGGTGCTGACGACCTCGCAGGACTGGTGGCCGGCCGACTTCGGCCACTACGGCCCGCTCATCATCCGGATGGCGTGGCACAGCGCGGGCACCTACCGGATCAGCGACGGCCGCGGCGGCGCCGGAGCGGGCCAGCAGCGCTTCGCCCCCCTCAACAGCTGGCCGGACAACGTGAACCTGGACAAGGCCCGCCGCCTGCTGTGGCCGGTCAAGAAGAAGTACGGCCAGAAGATCTCCTGGGCCGACCTGATGATCCTGGCCGGCAACGTCGCCCTGGAATCGATGGGCTTCAAGACCTTCGGCTTCGGCGGCGGCCGGGAGGACGTCTGGGAGCCCGACGAGGACGTCTACTGGGGCCCGGAGACCATCTGGCTCGGTGACGAGCGCTACACCGGCGACCGCGAGCTCGAGGACCCCCTCGCCGCGGTCCAGATGGGCCTCATCTACGTCAACCCGGAGGGCCCGAACGGCAACCCGGACCCGCTCGCCGCGGCCCGCGACATCCGTGAGACGTTCCGCCGGATGGCGATGAACGACGAGGAGACGGTCGCGCTGATCGCCGGTGGTCACACCTTCGGCAAGACCCACGGTGCCGGCCCGGCGGACGCCGTCGGCCCCGATCCCGAGGCGGCCCCGATCGAGCAGCAGGGCCTCGGCTGGAAGAGCAGCTACGGCACCGGCAAGGGCCGCGACGCGATCACCAGCGGTATCGAGGTCACGTGGACTCCTACCCCGACCAAATGGGACAACAGCTTCCTCGAGACCCTGTTCGGCTACGAGTGGGAGCTGACCAAGAGCCCCGCCGGCGCGAACCAGTGGCAGCCGAAGGACGGCGCCGGGGCGGGTACCGTCCCCGACCCCCAGGACCCGTCGAAGCGCCGTCCCCCGACGATGCTGACGACCGATCTCGCGCTCCGGCTCGACCCGATCTATGAGCCGATCTCCCGGCGCTTCCTGGAACACCCGGACGAGTTCGCGGACGCCTTCGCCCGCGCGTGGTTCAAGCTGACCCACCGCGACATGGGCCCGGTCGTGCGCTACCTCGGCCCAGAGGTCCCCGCCGAGACGCTGCTGTGGCAGGACCCCGTTCCGGCGGTCGGCCACGAGCTTGCCGACGCGGCGGACATCGCCGCCCTGAAGAGCCAGATCCTCGCCTCGGGCCTGTCTGTGGCCCAGCTCGTGTCCACCGCGTGGGCGTCGGCCTCTACCTTCCGCGGCAGTGACAAGCGCGGCGGCGCCAACGGCGCCCGCATCCGCCTCGAGCCGCAGAGCGGCTGGGAGGTCAACCAGCCCGACCAGCTGGCGACGGTGCTGCGCACCCTGACGGGGATCCAGGAATCCTTCAACGCCGCCCAGTCCGGCAACAAGAAGGTCTCGCTGGCCGACCTGATCGTGCTCGCCGGCGGTGCGGCCGTCGAGCAGGCCGCCAGGGACGCCGGCTTCGACGTGGAGGTCCCCTTCACGCCGGGCCGCACCGACGCGTCACAGGAGCAGACCGACGTGGAGTCGTTCGCCGTGCTCGAGCCGAAGGCAGACGTGTTCCGCAACTACCTCGGGAAGGGCAACCGGCTGCCGGCCGAGTACCTCCTCATCGACAAGGCGAACCTGCTGACCCTGAGCGCCCCGGAGATGACGGTCCTCGTCGGTGGCCTCCGTGTCCTGGGCGCGAACTACCAGCAGTCGCCGCTCGGCGTCTTCACCACCACCCCCGGATCCCTGACCAACGACTTCTTCGTCAACCTGCTCGACATGGGCACGGCGTGGGAGCCGAACGGGGACGAGAACACCTTCGATGGCCGCGACGCGGCCACGGGCGAGGTGAAGTGGACCGGCAGCCGGGTCGACCTCGTCTTCGGGTCGAACTCCGAGCTCCGCGCGCTCGCGGAGGTCTACGCGAGCGATGACGCGAAGGAGAAGTTCGTGACCGACTTCGTCGCGGCGTGGGTCAAGGTGATGAACCTGGACCGGTTCGACCTCGTCTGATCACGACGTCCAGGCCGGCCCGCGCGGGCCGGCCTGGACGTCCACATCGGTCATCCCCACAGTCTGCGCCGGTGACCGGAACCGACACACCTGATTTCCGTGCCGCACCGCTGCCCGTCGGTGATCTCCTGCCGCGCGCCGCCCGGCTGGACGCCGCCCTCGCGTGACGTCCAGCCGGGACGGCGCTGGGTTCCATATCGACATAGACGACGCCGGGGCCCGGATGTCATCGGCCGGGCGGTTCACGTCCCGGCTCGCTTCGGCGCGCGGGCTGGCGGGCCGGCCGTGCCGGGGATGCGCCGATGGGGGAGGGCGGCCCGGTTCCGGTTAGCCACCCGCGAACGGCGGGAGAACCTCGATCACTGCGCCGTCAGGCAACGTGATGGTCTCGGCCGCGTGACGTCCGGCCTGCGCTCCGTCAACGAGGAAGGATGAGCGGGCGAGCACCGGGGCAAAACGCGGGTCGGCGTGCCGGTTACGCGCAATATCCAGGGCGTCGGCCAGCGTTTCGGCGGCGACCGCCTCCTCAGCTACGCCCGCCGCGTCTTTCGCCGCTGCCCAGTAACGTATCGTTACCTTGCTCATATCGGCTCTCGCTAGCCTTCCGCGCCGACCCACTCGGTATCGCCATCCGCAAAGCGCTGGTGCTTCCAGATCGGCACGGCGTGCTTGATCTCCTCGATGATCTGGCGGCAGGCATCAAAGGCATCGCCGCGCCTGGGGCAGGCCACCGCGACAATGACGGCAATCTCGCCAATTTTGAGGTCGCCGATGCGGTGCACGGCTGAGACGGCATGAATGGGGTACTGAGTGATGGCTTTGCTAACCACCTGGCGCAGGTACGTTCCGACATCCGGATGTGCCGAGTAGCCGAGCTCCGTGACCGCCCGCCCCTCGTCTTCGTTGCGGACGACGCCAACGAACAGGGCGATGCCGCCGGCGGAGGGCACGTCGGACACCGATGCATAGACGTCCGGGACCGATAGCGGAGCCTCGGTCACGCTCAGCATCCTGATCACATCCATGGCTCAGAGTCTAGCTGTGGAGCTTGGCCCGGCCGGGAGCCGAATTACATCTCGCACCTGCGCGGCCCTTGCCCGTCCCTGCATTTCCGGCAGGCCGGTTTCTACGGTCTGTGTTCTGCTCCCGGCCATCCCGGCTTCTGGCGGTGCCAGAGCGCGCAATGAGAACCGGGCCGGAGGGCCGTCCCAGAGCGCGGGAAGTGAGACGCCGGGGCGGCCCCGTCAAGGGTGCGAGCGCAGACCGGTGAGGAGCCGGTCGAGGGTGGCGCCCATCTCAGTGCGGGTGCTGGCGGGGACGCTGGAGCGCGCGATGACGAGGCTGGCTTCGGTGAGCATCGCGATGAGCAATCGTGCGAGCGGCTGTACCGGCACGGGTTCGATGTCGCGGGCCGCTACCGCGCGGCTCAGCCACTCTTCCAGGAGGTTGCGCCCGTAACGGTCGACGAGCTGATCCCAGGCGTCGGTGCCGAGGACGCGTGGCCCATCGACCAGGACGATCCGCTGGAAGTCGCCGCCGACGCAGACGTCCAGGAACGCGCTGACGCCGGCCCGGACGTCATCGAGCGGTGATCCGGACTGCTCGCCCAGCCGCTCGCCGGTCAGTTGCTGGGCAACCTCCCCGGCCGCCTCTGCCATGACCGCGCGGAACAGATCAGCTTTGTCGCGGAAGTGGTGGTAGAGCGCTCCGCGGGTGACCCGCGCCTCGGCGACGATCTGCTCGGTGCCGGTGCCGTCGTAACCATGGGCGGCGAACAGGCGCCGCGCCGCAGCAAGCAGTGCCGCGCGGGTGTCGGATGCATGCTCGGCGCGCCGGCCTTGCGCTCCAGTCATTGGTTGCGTAACCATACAAGCATCATGTTACATACAGCGTGTATGTTCCAGTCCGGGCTCGGTAACCGGACGTCGCAACACGACAGCTGACGGAGGCAGACATGGCATTGCCGCTGCACCTGACGGTGAAGCTCGGAACCTATCTGGTGAAGCAGAAACTCCGCGGCGCGGACAAGTTCCCGCTGATCATGGAGCTGGAGCCGCTGTTTGCCTGCAACCTGAAGTGCGGCGGCTGCGGCAAGATCCAGCATCCGGCGTCGCTGCTCAAGCAGCGGATGCCGGTGGAGCAGGCCATCGCTGCGGTAGAAGAGTGCGGCGCGCCAATGGTGTCGATCGCCGGCGGCGAGCCGCTGATGCACCCGCAGATCGACGAGATCGTCCGCGAACTGCTCAAGCGGCGGCGGTTCGTGGTGCTGTGCACCAACGCCGTGCTGCTGACCAAGCACCTGCACCGGTTCACTCCCCACCGCAACTTCGCGTGGATGGTGCACATCGACGGGCTGCGGGACCGGCACGACGAGGCCGTTGCCAAGCAAGGGGTGTTCGACCAGGCCATCGCCGCGATCCGCGCCGCCAAGCAGGCCGGTTTTGCCGTCTACACCAACACGACGGTCTTCAACACCGATTCGCCGCAGACGGTGATCGATGTCCTGGACTATCTCAACGACGAGGTCGGGGTTGACCGGATGGAGATCGCTCCCGGCTACGCCTACCAGAAGGCACCCGACCAGGACCGGTTCCTCGGCGTCAACCAGACCCGCGAGCTGTTCAGCAAGGCGTTCGCCGACGGCCGCCGCAAGCGGTGGCGGTTCAATCACTCGCCGCTGTACCTGGACTTCCTCGAGGGTAAGCGCGAGTTCGCGTGCACTCCCTGGGGGGTGCCGTCCTACTCGCTGCTGGGCTGGCAGCGTCCCTGCTATCTGCTCGCCGACGGCTACGCCCGCACCTGGCAGGAACTGCTCGACACCACCGACTGGGAGGCGTTCGGCCGCGGCCGTGACCCCCGCTGCGACAACTGCATGGCCCACTGCGGGTACGAACCCAGCGCCGTGCTCGCCACCACTGGATCCTTGCGGGAAAGTCTGCGTGCCCTCGCCAGCCACTGACCATGACGGACACCCTGCCCGCGTCGGTCACGGCTCTGGGCGGCACCTGCGCTGAAAAAGCACTGGTGTCGCCCCCGGCGGCGTACCGGCCGGCTCAACAGCTCTCCCAGCAAACTCCGTTTCAGCTGGCCCGACGTCTCACGTGTGGCTTGCCCCGACGGCCGCTGATTCCCGCAGGGATCCTCAAATGAGCGCGTCAACGCGCTTACTGGGGGAGAACTTCGTCGCCCGCCAGCGCCGCCGTGTGTGCGCGCGGTTGCTGATTATGACTGTCGGTTACTCTCAGGTTGTGAGCGCGCTGGGAGGGCTGGCTGGCGCCTGGTTGTGGAGGCGGTCGCCCGCCCGCAGGGTGGCAGCGTGGGTCCTCGCAGTCGTCGGCCCCGCGCTGGTAACGCTCGCCTTGACCCCGTTCCGGTTGTCCCTCTCGCTGGGCGGGTTCCTGTTCTGCATGCTGCTGGTGGTCATCGCGGTCGCGGTCATCGGTGGCGCGCGGCCGGCGCTCACCGGGGTCGTGCTCGGTGTCCTGTGGGGAGAGTTCTTCTACGCTTTCCCCCATGGAAACCCGGGCGTTATGCTCGGGCTCGACCTGGTCTCGCTGATCGCGTTCGCGATCGCCGGGCCTGCTGCCGGGATCCTGATCGCCCAGCTCGCCCAGCTCGCCCAGGAGCAGGCGTCGTCCCGGCGGGTCGAGGCGGCGCTGCGGCGGGTCGCGACGCTGGTGGCGCGCGGAGTGCCCCCGGCTGAGATCTTCTCCGCCGTCGCCGGGGAGGCCCGGCGGCTCTTCGATGCATGCGATGCCGCAGTGTTCCGCTTCGAGCCCGACGGTGGCGCGATCCTTGTCGCGGGGCAGGGCCCGGGCCTGGCCAAGACACCGGCCGGGGCGCGCCGGGAGCCCGACGACATCTCTGTCACCACGGCAGTATGGCGCACCGGCCGCTCTGTCCGCATGGACGAGGACGCCTGGAGCACCGCATCCGGGCCGTTCGCCGACCTCGTGCGGACGCTGGGACTCAGCTCGGTAGTGGCCAGCCCGATCATCGTCCAGGGCCGCCGCTGGGGCGCGCTGGTCGTGTCGGTGACGCGCAAGGCTCCGCCCCCGGACACCGAGAAGCGCCTCGCCTCGTTCACCGAGCTGGTCGCGACCGCGGTTTCGAACGCCGAGAACCTCGCGGAGCTCACCGCCTCCCGGGCCCGCATCGTGGCCACCGCGGATGAGACCCGCAGGAAGATCGAGCGCGACCTGCACGATGGAGCCCAGCAGCGGCTGGTCTCGCTCTCGCTCGCGCTGCGCGCCGCGCAGACGGCGGTCCCGCCGCAGCTCGGCGAGCTCGGGGACGAGCTGGCGCACGTGGCCGAGGGCCTGGTGAGCGTGCTGGATGACCTGCGGGAGATGGCCCGCGGCATTCATCCCGCG
>DASQVO010000473.1:0-14038 GCA_035640715.1 Streptosporangiaceae bacterium | reverse complement strand
ACGGTCAGCACCTGATGCCCCACCTGCTGACGGGTCTGCGGGTCGAGCCGGAACGGACCGAACATCGTGGTGACCCGAAGGTGGCAGGCGGCTGCCATCAGCGCGGCGCCGTCGGCGGTTCCGGCCTCCCGCAGGCACCGCGTCGCGATTACCCCGGCGGCGAAGGCCTGCGCGGCGGGGTACGGAGGGTCACCGCCAGTGCGGCGGCGGTAGGCGGCGATGAACTCGGCGGCCGGCGGCCCCTCATCGGGGCTGGGTGCCGCCTCCGCCAGCCATTGCGCGGGACCGAGCAGTCCCTCGCGGGCGGCGCCCAGCTCAGCCAGCACCTCTTCGACGCCCGCGGCTACGAATCCTGCCGCCCGCCAGCGTCCCGGAAGGAGCCGCCGTGCCGCGGCGACTTCGTCCGCGAACCGTCCGGCAACCAGCAGCATGTCCGCGTCGTGAACATCTGCTGCCGGAAGCCTTCCTGCCGTGGTCCGCAGCCCGAGCCGGCTCGCCTCGCGTATGGCGCCCTCGGCGACAGCGCGACCGAAGCCGGTATCGCTGGACAGGACGCACAGCGTCCGCACCTCGGCGTCCGCCTCCCGCACCGCCCGCACCGCACCGTGAAAATAGCTATCCGCCGGCGCGAGAACCGTGATGAGGTTGCCCGCCGGGGGTACTCGCGCCCCGCCGTGATTCCACACAAGCCTGGACGTCGCTCTGGCGACTGCCGCCGTCGGGCCGCTGCCGTAGGGGCCGAATAGAAGGTCCGGTGCGACCTGATCGGAGCGCTTGAGGGCGGCGACCGGGTCCGGGTGAGCGTCGAAGGTCATCAGCTCGATCCCCGGCGGGAACCGGTCGTTGTGCCAGCTGGCCCATAGTGCCAGCGCGTCCGCCCCTGCCCGGCCGTAGCCGCCGAGCGGGCCGGACAGTGGTGTCACCAGGGCAGCGCGCAGCATGATTCCCGCCCGGGATGGTCTTCTGGCGTGTGCCCCGGCTGGGCCGGCGCCGGTGACCTGCCTTGATCGCGCCCGGCCGGAAAATTCGCCGGCGGTCGGCATATTCCGCGCCGTGCTTTCGGGGTATGGATGCATCTACTACCTGGCGTCATCTGGTCTTCTCTGCCTCTGGGTGCCCGGCTGACGCCCTTAGTTCATGCCCTGCGCCCTTAGTTCATGCCTGGAGGTGATCGAATGGACGTCAGCGCCGACCGGTTCCTCGATCTAGTCCATCAGCTTGAAGACTTCACCGAAGCCATCAGCCCGGAGCGGGCTCACTCCGAGTTCGACGAGACCACCCTCCAGCTGTTCTGGATGCGGTGGCCACACCTCTCGGCGTGGGCGGGCTCGCTGTGGCGGCTGCTGTCCGAAGAGCTTTCCGAGCCGGCCGCCCCGCATCGCGACCCAGAGCTTGATGAGATCGGCGAGAGTGGCTGAGACCGGCCGCCGGGCCCTCACAGTCGGCGAGCTGATGAACACGCATGTGGTATCCACCAGCCCGGACAGTCCCGTGGCGGAGGTGGCTGCCGCCATGGTGAACGAGAAGGTGGGCTCAGCTTGCGTCATGCAGGGGCCCTTCCTGACCGGCATCCTGACCGAGCGTGATGTGCTCAGGGCGGCGGCATCTGGGACGGACCTCACCACGGCGCCGGTTTCTGCGTGGATGACTCCGGATCCGCAATCAGCGTGCCCGGATACCTCAGTCGAGGACGCCGCCCAGATCATGTTCCTGAACGGGTTCCGCCACCTCCCTGTCACGGAGGGGCGCCACGTGTGCGGCATCGTCAGCCTCCGTGATCTGTTCGCCGCCAGGATCAGCCGTCCAGCTCAGCAGCGTGGCGCCAGCGGGATCAGGTGACCTGCGCACGGCCCGGGCCGTGCCACAGCATCGGGCTGCCCGGCCAGGAACACTGAGCCGAACTTCGCCGCCCGGTGATCCTGGCCAGCCGCTCGTGGTACCCGGCATCGATGAGCGCCAGTGGGTTGCTCCCCGGCGGCCGCAGCGAGGCCACCCAGCTGTGAGATAGTGAAGAGTTTTGTTAAAAGCATATTTCTGAGGGTTCTCATGCCCGATTTTTCGTGTGATTCTTAGCTCCGGTCTCATCGACGCACGTCAACGATGCCCAGCCGACGACGAGCCCGTTCTCATTCAGTCGTGTTGAGACAGGAGCAGAGTGAAACGACCAAAGCTCGTCGGGCGATGGCACAGGTCCGCACGCGGCACCGTTGCGGCCACGGCGCTGGTCTTCATGGCCGCCTCTTCCGCCGCGGTGGCAAGTACGACGCCAGCACTGGCCGCACCGGCCACCGTTTCCCCCGCCACCGTGGACTCCGGGCCCGGCTGGACCGTCACCCAGGGAGCGGGCGGTTACGTCGTCACCGTCACCTTGCCCACCCCGCTGCCGGTCGGGGACGACAGCCCGGTACTCGTGGCCGACGGCAAGGAAATCGGCCCGGCCGTCCAGTCCGCCAATGGGCTCACCCTGACCGTGACCACGACCGATCCGGCGGTGGCGACCGCGAAGAACATCACGTGGCAATGGTCGACCGGTGCGACAGGGTCCTCAGCGGCCCCGGCGGCAAGTCCTCACAGCACGCCGGGCGCTTCCGCGCCGAACCGGGCCGCCACCAAGGGCGCCGGACCGGCCCTGAGCAAGGATCCGTCGGCGCCGGGACCGTACCCGTACAAGACGGCGGTGTACAACTTTGGCGCCCAGGCGATCCCGCTCGCCAACATCGGCGGCGTCCGCGGGGAGGTGCAGGGCAAGATCTACCTGCCGACCGCCGGTGGCCCGCACCCGCTGGTGATCTTCATGCACGGCCGGCACTCCACCTGCTACAACGTCACCACCAACGTGGCGGCCAACATATGGCCGTGCCCGAGCGGCGACGCGGAGATCCCCAGCTATGCCGGCTATGACGGCGCGGGCGACGCGCTGGCCAGCGACGGCTACACGGTGGTATCGATCTCGGCCAACGCCATCAACGCCAACGACAACCAGCACGCACCGGACGACGGTGCCGTGGCCCGTGGCCAGCTCATCCTGGACACCCTGGCCTGGCTGAAGAAGGCTAACGCCGGCCAGCCGGTCAGCTTCTACGACGCGGCCACCAGCCAGACCGTGGACCTTAACCAGGCACTGGCCGGCACCGGGATGACCGCCGCCGACCTGATCGGTTCGATGAACTTCAGTGACATCGGCCTGATGGGCCACTCACGCGGTGGTGAAGGCGCGGCCACGGCGGCGGTGCTCAATGAGGGACTGGCTCATCCCTGGGACATTAAGTCGGTCTTCATGCTCGCGCCGATCGACTTCACCCGGACCACGGTGCCCGATGTGATCACCACGACGCTGCTGCCGTACTGCGACGGCGACGTTTCCGATCAGCAGGGCCAGCACTTCTACGCAGACTCGCGTGACGCGTTCTCCGACAACGTGCTGCGATCCGACATCTGGGTCATGGGCGCCAACCACGATTTCTTCAACACCTACTGGACGCCGCCGTTCCCCGGCGCAGCCGACGACTGGACCACCGGCCGCCAGTCGGCGACCGACCCGGTCTGCGGCCTGAACGCGCCATCCACCATGCGCCTCTCACAGACGCAGGAATACTCGGCCGGCACCGCGTACATCGCCGGGTTCTTCGAGCTCACACTGGGGGGGCAGCAGCAGTTCCGGCCGATGTTCGACGGCACCGGGGCCGAGCCGCCGTCGGTGGCCAGCGTCGCCGATGTCCGCACGGTGGCACAGGAGCCAGCCTCGATGCGGGACGACATCACGTCGTTCGCGGGCACCAGCCCATCGATCACCACCAGCGGCTCTGCCACGGCCACCATCTGCGCCGACCAGAGCGGCCGGACTGTCCCCGTCTCGCTCCCGCCGTGCGCCACGGGGCTCACCAACCAGCAGGTGCCGTACTGGACGCCGGCGCACTTCGCGCCCAACGTGCCGCTGAACCAGATGACTCACCTCACCTGGACCGACGGCACGGGCGAGCTGAGCGTCGCGATACCGCCCGGTAAGCGGAACGTGTCCAGGTACCAGGAGATGACGGTCAACATGTCCCCGGACGCCAGCGTCGCCACCGGGACGGACATGACGCTATCGGTCAGCGACGGCAAGGGGCGCACATACAGCACCCTGGTCTCCTCGCTCAACAAATGGGCGGTCACCCGGATGCCGTCCAGCACCTCGACGCTGCTCGGCAAGATCGTGCTGCAGCAGATACACCTGCCAACGGCCACTCTGAAAGCGGCCGGCCTTGACCTGAACGACATCACGGATGTCAGCTTCAGGGCCGCGGCCGGCGCCGACGGGACGCCGTCGGGCGGTGAATACCTGCAGGACCTCACCTTCGACAGCAAGGGCCTCGGCACGCCCGATCCGGGCTCGCGGCTGACGGTGAACGTCGCCTCCACCAATGTCCAGGAGAGTACCGGTCCATCGGCCAACGAGGTCGCGGTGTACCTGAGCCGGCCCGCCGCGGCCGCCGTCACCACCTACCTGACCGTCATCGGCTCGGCCGCCGGCGACGTCGGCCTGGCCATGCAGCCGGTCACCTTCAAGCCGGGGCAGACCTGCCAGACGGCGCAGATCCCGGTCACCGGCAGCACCAACCCGAGCGCCACGCCGACGACCTCGTACACGATCGCCGTATCGGACCCGGGCAATGCTGTGCTCGGCAACGGTGATTTTGGCACGGTCACGGTCGCGGCGAACGCGGTGACGTCCGGCACCCTTGCGCCGCCGGACGGCGTGCAAGGGGACGCCTGCGCCGAACTCGCCGCGTTGTCACATCCCGGCAAACTCACCGTTAGCAGCAATGGCAAGCTGGCCCCGGGTGAGGTGGTGACGGTCACTGGCCAGGGCTACCGGAGCGGTGAGAGCGTGGCGTTCTCCATCGGATCCACCTCGCTCGGCAGCGCCATCGCCGCGGCTTCCGGCGCGGTGTCCTTCCAGGCGACCATCCCGCCGGACGAAACGCCCGGTCAGGCGACGATCTCCGGAGTCGGCGCCGGTTCCGGGTATACCTCCACGGCCGACGTTCTCGTGGCGAAATAGCGCCGGGACGCCTCGTGCGTCAGTCGGCCGCTACGACCGGGTTGCCCTCGCGGATCATTCCCGCGAGGGCAGCCCGGGCGCTCCGCCCCCACGGGAGCGCCCCGCCAGGCTGGTCAGCCTGGCCCAGCCAGCTAGCCGGTCAGCACCTGCTCCCGGGATGCGGCCGCGTACTGGCTCGCCGGACGGGCCAGGCCGTAGTGTTCGCGTAGCGTCGTCCCCTCATACTCGCGCCGCATCAGGCCCCGCCGCTGCAGGATCGGCACGACGTGCTCGGCGAACAGTTCCAGGCCGGAGGGGAGGACCGCCGGCATGACGTTGAACCCGTCCGCGGCGCCCTGCGTGCCCCAGTGCTCAATCGTCTCGGCCACCTGCTCCGGCGTGCCCGCGAATGTGCGGTGGCCGCGGCCGCCGCCCAGACGGCCGATCAGCTCCCGCACGGTCAGCCGCTCCCGCCGGGCCAGCTCCACTATCAGGGTGTAGCGGCTCTTCGCGCCCTCGATTTCGTCCTCGGCCGGCAGGTCGTCGGGGAGCTCGCGGTCCAGGGCGAGCCGCTCCGGCTCCACGCGCAGCAGAGCAGCCAGCCGGTTACGGGCATGCTCGGCGACGATCAGCCGGTCGAGCTCGGCCTCGAGCGCCTGGGCCTCCGCCTCCGTGGAGCCGAGGACGGGGACGATGCCCGGCAGGATCTTCACCCCGTCCGGGTCGCGGCCGGCCGCGGCCGCGCGTCGCTTGAGGTCGGCGTAGAACGCCTGGCCTTCAGCCAGAGTCTGCTGCGCCGTGAACACCGCCTCGGCGTAGGCGGCCGCGAACTCCTTGCCGTCCTCCGACGATCCGGCCTGCACCAGTACGGGATGGCCCTGCGGGGAGCGGGGCAGGTTCAGCGGGCCACGGACCCGGAAGAAGCGCCCTACGTGATCGATAGTGTGCACCCGGTCGGCCTCCGCGTGCACGCCACGGGTGGCGTCTGCGACGACCGCATCGTCCTCCCAGCTATCCCAGAGTTTGCGGGAGACCTCGACGAACTCGGCGGCACGCTGGTAACGCTCGGCGTGGGCCGGCTGGGCGTCGAGGCCGAAGTTACGGGCGGCGTCGTCGCCGGCCGTGGTGACGATGTTCCAGCCGGCCCGGCCACCGCTGATGTGATCGAGCGACGCGAACCGCCGGGCCAGGTTGTACGGGTCGTTGTAGCTGGTCGAGGCGGTCGCGATCAGCCCGATCCGCTGCGTGGCCCGGGCCAGCGCGGTTAGCAACGTGATCGGTTCCAGCCGCCCGCTTGGCCGCCGTCCGGGGTCGTTCCACAGCACCGGGCTGTCGGCCAGGAACACCGAGTCGAACTTTGCCGCCTCGGCGATCCCGGCCAGCCGCTCGTGGTATTCGACATCGATGTGCGCCAGCGGGTCGCTCCCGGGCAGCCGCCAGGATGCCTCGTGGTGACCGGTGTCGATGATGAACAGGTTGAAGTGCATTAATCGGCCACCACGACCGTGTGCTTGGCGGTGAACGGCTGCCCGGCGACCAGCTCGGACTCACGGCCGTCGGGACCCACCGGCACGTCGCCGACCAGGGTGACCCGGTGCAGGGTGCGCTGCACGTCGAGGTGCTCGATGTCCCGCGGGGCCAGGTGCGCCGTGGCCCGGTTGTCCCAGAACGCCACAGTTCCCGGCTCCCAGCGCAGCCGCACCGTGTACTCCGGCCTGGTGATCTCGGAGTACAGCAGGTCCAGGATCGCCCGGCTTTCCCGGGCGGACACGCCCACGATATGGCTGGTGAAGCCCGGGTTGACGAACAGCGCCTTCTCGCCGGTCACCGGGTGCACCCGGACCACCGGATGAATCGCCACCAGCAGGTTGTCGTTGATCCGCTTGGCGTACCTGCTGTTCGCGCTCGCGCTCACCGCGTCCGGGCCGCCGTAGCGGTGCTCGGCGCGCAGTGTCTCCACGAACCGCTGGACCGGCTCCGACAGCCCCTCATACGCCGCGACCAGGTTGGTCCAGGTGGTGTCGCCGCCGATCTCCGGTGCCACCTCGGCGCGCAGGATCGACCCCGACGGCGGGTTCACCGCTGCGGTGACGTCGGTGTGCCAGCCGGTGAAGTAGCTGTACTGGCGGCGCCTGGTCTCCTTGCGGTAGCCGTCGCCGTAGCGCTGCTCGTACCGGCGCGGGTCCACGGTGAAGATCTCCGGGTACTGCTCCGGTGGCGCGTCGTCGTGCGGGTGGGCGTAGGTCAGCTCGCCGAACTGCCGCCCGAACGCGATCTGGGCGGCGTGGTCCAGATCCTGGCCGCGGAAGAAGATGACCTTATAGCGGTGCAGCGCGTCGCGGATCGCGCTCACCTGCTCCTCGCTCAGCGGCTTCGAGATGTCCACGCTCGTGATGTCCGCGCCGATGTGCCCCGCCACCGGCCGCACCCCGACCGCCGCAGCTGGGGCCGCCACCTCGTCCTGAATAGCCGTCATGACACTACTCCCTTTCCTGGGTTCCGCCGGGATACGGTTTCCCGAGTAAATAGGTGGGCCGGGCGTTCATTCCTCTGCAGTTCCGCTGGAATGTGCTAGCACGCGAACATGCCAGCCGTTCGCCCCGCGTTTAGTGTGTCCTATTCAAAGTCCGCGTTATTCAAACGATCCGCTGTAGCTACTGTCGCCGCAGGCTGCACCGGCCGGTTTTGAATAATGCCCACTGCTCTCATTTATAATTTTCTGACGGGTGATAGCTGACGTCAATATTTGCAACTTCTGAAATTAATTCGGTCGACAGACCGCCATTCGGCCGGGTGCCGTCGCTCACACCACGCCATCGGCGGTTACTCCCAATGCGGCAAGAAGTTGCTCGCGGTAGCGCTGGAAGTCGACGTCACGTGGTGATCGAGGCTGCGGCAGGTCGATAGGCAGGTCCAGCCCCGCACGCCCGTGCTGTAGCACGACCACGCGGTCGGCCAGGAGCACGGCCTCGTCCACGTCGTGGGTGACAAGGAGCACGGCTGGGCAGTGCCGATCGCACAGTTCGCGCAGCAGCCGCTGCATCCGGATTCTGGTGAGCGCATCCAGCGCCCCGAATGGCTCGTCGGCAAGCAGCAGCTGCGGCTCGCGCACCAGCGAGCGTGCCAGTGCCGCGCGCTGCTGCTCACCGCCGGACAGCTGGTTCGGCCAGGCCCGCTCGCGTCCGGCGAGCCCCACCTCGGCCAAGGCGTCCCGGCCGCGGTCGATGGCCCCGCGCATGCCGAGCACGACATTGTCCAGCACGCGCAGCCACGGCAGCAACCGCGAGTCCTGGAAGACCATGGAGAGCGCCGACGGGGCGTACAGGCTGCCGGAGCCCTCGGCGTCGTAGTCGAGGTCGGCGAGGGCTCGCAGCAGTGTGCTCTTGCCCGAGCCGCTGTGCCCGAGCAGCGCCACGAACTCCCCCGCCGCGATCTCCAGGTCAAGATCGTCGATGACCGTCCGGGGGCCGAACCGGCGCACCAGCCCGGTCACCCGCACCGCGGGTGGGCCGGCTAGCCGGCCAGTGTCCGCCGCCATGCCAGCGCCCTCCTCTCGGTCAGGCGCACGAGGGCGTCGGTAATGAACCCGAACAGCCCGTAGACGAGCAGGCCGACCAGGATCACGTTGGTCTGGCCGTACTGCTGGGCCTGGAACATCATGTAGCCGATACCGCTCGTGGCATTGATTTGCTCGACCACGATCAGGGCCAGCCAGGAGCCGGTGACGCTGAGACGCAGGCCCACGAACCAGCCCGGCAGCGCGCCGGGAACCACGACCCGCCGGAGGAACTGCCACCGGCTCAGCCCGACGACCTCGGCCAGCTCCACGTACCGCGAGTCAATGCCGGTCAGCGCCGCGTAGGTGTTGATGTAGACGGGCGCGAGCACGAAGATCGCGATCGTGACGATTTTCATCTTCTCGTCGATGCCCAGCCAGAGGATCATCAACGGGATCAGCGCCAGCGCCGGGATGGACCGCTTGACCTGCATCGCGCCGTCGACCACGGCGTCGCCGACCCGGCTCAGGCCGGCCAGTACCGCAAGCAGCGTGCCGGCCGTGACGCCGAAGCCGAGGCCGATCAGGGCGCGCCGGGCGGAGATGAGGAGGTCAGCCTGCAGCTCGCCCCGAGCGCTGAGCTGGGCCGCCGTGGCGATGACGGACCACGGCGCGGACACGATCCTGGGGTCAAGCAGCCCGGTCGCCGAGGCCAGGCTCCACAGGCCGAGCAGCAGCACCGGGCCGAGCACGCGCCCGTAGGGGATCCGCTTGCCCGGCCCGAGCCGGCGCCGGCGTTTGGCCTGCGGCCAGGGCCCGGCCGCCGCCGGGCTGGAAGGCTGGTTGGCGTCGATGACAGCCGCCGGGGCTTGCGGCCGGGCCGTGGCCACCGCCAGATCGGCCGCTCGCAACTGTGCCTCAGACATTTCTCACCCCCGGTACTCAGCGGGTACGGCGCTGGCGGCGAGGCCCTCGAAGCGGCGGTCGAACAGCACGCTGACGTCCATCTTCGGGTCGTAGCCGCCGGCTGCCAGGAGGTCCGCGGTCTGCTGCTCCCAGGCGATGGCCCGGTCCCAGCTCACCGGGAACACGGGCTTGGAGGCTGCCTTGGCGATCAGCTCGCCCTGCGCGGTGGTCAGGTGCTGGTTGTTCACGTAGTACACCTGGATGTACTGCGCAGGGTTTTCGTAGGCCCATACCTGACCGCGGGCCCAGAACGGGATGAATGCGCGGATGGCCGCCGCCTTCGCCCGGTCCTCCAGCACCGCGACCGGAGCCCACAGGATGGACAGCAGGTCCACCACGGTGGTGTAGATGGCCCCCGCGCCGTTGCGGGCAAATCCGTTGAGATACTCGGTCAGCGTCGGCTCCCCGATCGGCGCCACGTCCACCTGCTTGGCCTCCAGCGCGGTCAGGAACTCAGTGCTGCTCATCGGGACGAGATGGACATCGCTGGTGGAGATGCCCGCCTGGTTGAGCGCGCGCAGCACCACCACGCCCTGCGCCTGGCCCTGAGAGAACGCGATCTTCTTACCGCGGAACTGCTCGATTGAGTGGAGCCCCGATCCTGGTGCCGTGGCAAACTCATACCCCGGCTTCTCGGTCAGCTGCACCGCGACGATCTTCGCCTGCACCCCGGTCGCGTGCGCCTGGATCGGTGGTATGCCGGCATTGTTGGCGATGTCGATCGAATGCGCCCGGAAACCCTCGATGATGTCCGGGCCCGCGTGGAGGTTGGGCCAGCTCGACACCCTGAACGGCAGCTTGCTGAGCTGCCCCGACGCCTGCAGCTGCAGTTCGGTCGTGATGATCGAGATCGCCAGCTCGGTCTTGGGGGGCACCGTGGCCGGCAGCGGCGAAGTCAGGCTCAGCGTGACGGCGCTGTTCGCGTCGGCCGCGCACGCCGCGAGCCCGAGCGCGCCGACGCCGGCCATCGTGGCCAGGAAAGCGCGGCGCCCCATAGCCGGGCGACTCGCATCCTCAATCGCGGTCATGAACTGGTCCTTTCATAAGTCACCTCATAACGTCCGGGGAGATGGAAGGGTCGGCTCCTCTTGGTCAGATCCGCGTAAGCCATGTTTTCCAGTCAAAATAGTAGGGAAAACCCTTAAGACTCCTTGTAACAGGTAATGGCTAAATACTTTCCCGGTGATTTTTCCGTGAGCTTACTGACGCGACGGCCAGGAAGGCAATGCGCGATTCTAAGATCCGGTCACGGGCCTTTCGTTGCGGAATCTAACAAATGGCGGGCCGGTGCACGGTTGGTTTCCTGGTTCGCCGGAATCCTGTCATATCGTGATCATCCAGAATGACCGGACCGATGTCAATATTTGCAACTCCGGAAATTAATTAAGTCTGCTGTGGGCATCATCATGAGGCACGGAAATCCCGGCCGGACGGTGCAGCGGGCTGGCGTACACCCCGTCCAGGATGACGGCGCCGCCGGCGACCGGGAGCACGTCGGTGCCGAAGCTTGTCGTGACGACCGAGCGGCCCGGATCCCCGGCCACCGTCGAGCGGGAGCGGACCTCATCGCGCAGCAGGTCCAGGCACTCCGGCAGGTGCATGGTTCCGGCCTCGGTGACCACGAGCAGTTCCGGGTTGAGCAGGTCGAGCAGCAGCGCCGCGGCCGCGCCGACCAGCCGCGCCCGGTCACGGAACACGCTCACGGCCCGCCGGTCCCCGGCCCGCGCCGCGGCCAGCAGCGCGGGGAGCGACGGCACGCCGATGATGCCCGCCTCGGCCGCCCGCTGCGCCAGGACGCGGCTCGACACCGCGGCCTGGAGGCACCCGCGCCGCCCGCACAGGCATGGCTCGGAGCACCCGTCCAGGGGCAGGTGCGCAACTGCCCCGGCCGCCGACTGAGGCCCGTGGTGGACGGTGCCACCGGTCGCGAAGGCGGCGTCGACCACGTTCCCCACGAACAGGTGCACGATGCTCGACCGGGCACGCACGTCGCCGAACATCCGCTCCGCGCGCGCCAGGGCCCGGGAGTGGTTGTCGACCTGCACGGCCAGGCCCGTCGCGGCCGTCATGACCTCGCGCACCGGCACGCCACGCCAGCCCAGCAGTGGGTGCTCCACGATGACGCCGTCGTCGGGATCCACCCATCCACCGGCGGCCACGCCGAGTCCCAGCGGCACCCGGCCACCGGCGTGCTCGCCGATGAACCCCGGGATGCGCTGGG
The DNA here is from genome assembly GCA_035640715.1 of Streptosporangiaceae bacterium. Taxonomy (GTDB): domain Bacteria; phylum Actinomycetota; class Actinomycetes; order Streptosporangiales; family Streptosporangiaceae; genus DASQVO01. The sequence goes on along the minus strand of DASQVO010000473.1, from coordinate 2,332 downwards.
CGAGGCGGCGGAGCACCGGCCCGGGCTGCGGGCCGGCGTGGGGGATGCGCTCGCATGCGATGACCCGGCCGCGGAGATCCACCAGGGCCAGCGTCGCCTCCCGGACGGCGAGGTGCAGGCCGCAGGCGACCCGGCGGCTGGTATCGACGTCGACCGGGACGTGCGGACGGCCCACGCCGGTGTTCGCGGCCGCCTCGGGGGCATCGCGCAGCAGGCCCGCCCTGACCAGGTCGGCGCACATCCTGCTCACCGCCGCCGGGCTGAGGCCGGCCAGCCGGGCAACCGTACTCCGGGCCACGGGACCGTGGTCCAGTGCCGCCTGGAGCACGGCGGCGGCGCTGGATGTCTGGCGGCAGTCCGTCGTCCGCCTGATGTCCTGACGCCGCACAGGGGCCAGGGCGGCCGAGTCCGGGGGCATGCGTGACTCCTTCGCGCCGCGGGCTTACGGGTTCGCGGGCTGACCGCGCCCCGTGCCGGGGCGGGATGGCGGGTAACCGGGCCCCAGGCTGAGGCACCATTACCGGGTCAGCCGGCGGCAGGACACAGCCCGCTCGCGACGCGGCACAGATCGACATACTGGCGGCGCGCGAGGTGAACGGCGATCATAGAAAATAGACTACTTAACCTATAGGGTTTGTCAACAATTGCCCCTGGGCGGGATGGCGGCACACCCGGCGTCGTGCGCAGGCCCCGGCCGAGACGGTCACACCGTTCGGGCAACTGCTGGCCGACGTGGCCGTCGATCCGGCGCCCGAATCCTGACCGGCCCGCCACACGGTGCAGGATGGCAGGCATGGCAGAACGCATCATCGTTGTCGGGGGCGGCATCGTCGGCTCCAGCGCCGCGTACCGGCTGGCCCGGCGGGGCGTCAGCGTCACGCTCATCGACCGCGCCGACCAGGGGCATGCCACCGCTGCAGGGGCGGGCATCGTCTCGGCCGGGGACTCGTTCGACGAGCCGTCCGCGTGGTACCCGCTCGCGTTCCGCTCGGTGGCGTACTATCCGGAGCTCCTGGCGAGCCTGGCGGAGGACGGGATCGCGGACACCGGCTACGCGGTCCCGGGCGGGATGATCATCGCCACCGACGACGCCGAACGTCAGCGGCTGGCCGCCGCGCGCCGGCTCATCGGGGAACGCCGGGAGGCCGGCGTGGCGAACATCGGCGAGCTGACCATGCTCGACGGCGCCGACGTGCAGAAACTGTTCCCGCCGCTTGCCCCGGGTACCAGCGCCCTTCATCTGTCCGGTGTGGCACGCGTGAACGGCCGGACGATGCGGGACGCGCTGCAGCAGGCCACGCGGCGGCGGGGTGGCCAGGTGCGGCGGGCGGCGGCCGAGCTTGCCGTCGACGGCAGCCGGGCCGTCGGGGTCAAGGCCGCCGTCGGCCTGATCACGGCGGACGCGGTGATCCTGGCCACCGGCGCCTGGGATGACGCGTGGGCGGCCCACCTGGGAGCCACGGTGCCGGTGGCGCCGCAGCGCGGCCAGATTCTCCACCTCGACCTGCCCGGGGCCGATACCGATGTCTCCCGCTGGCCGGTGATTACCGGCCCCGGCGACCCGTACCTGCTCGCGTTCCCGCCGCATCGCATCGTCTCAGGTGCCACGCGGGAAGACGGCACCGGCTTCGACTACCGGGTGACCGCCGGCGGCCAGGCGGAACTGCTCGCCGCGACGCTCACGCGGGCACCCGGGCTGGCGGCGGCCACCGTGGCGGAGACACGGGTGGGCTTCCGGCCGTTCGCTCTCGACCGCCTGCCGGTCCTCGGCCGTGCGCCAGGCCTGGAAAACGTGTGGCTGGCGACCGGGCTCGGGGCGACCGGGCTCACCCTGGGTCCCTGCGTAGGCGCGATGGCGGCGGACATGAGCTGCGGCGAGGCCCCGCCGCTCGACATGGCGCCGTACGCCCCCGCCCGCTTCCAGCCGCGCTGAGCCTCCTGCCGCCGCGAGCGTGCCCGCACGGGGCAGCCGCGAGCCCGCCCGTACAGGGCAAGCGCGAACGTGCCGGTACGGGACAGACCCATACAGGACAGGCGGGAGCGTGCCCATAGGGGAGAGGGCGTCACGGGCGCTGGCTGACGGCGGTGTCGCGCGCCTCGCTGACCGAGGACAGCCCGGCCTCGCGGGCTCGCCGCGCCAGGCCGTGGTGGATGCGGCGGGGCCACAGCGGGCCGCCGTAGATGAACCCCGTGTAGGCCTGGACGAGGGTGGCGCCCGCGGCGATGCGTTCCCATGCGTCGTCGGCCGTCTCGATGCCGCCGGCCGCGATCAGGACGAGCCGGCCGCCGGCCCGCGCATGGAGCCGCCGGAGCACCTCGAGGGCACGCGGCC
>DASQVO010000472.1:0-2644 GCA_035640715.1 Streptosporangiaceae bacterium | reverse complement strand
TGCTCAAGGCCCTCGCTTCTCCGGTGCGCCTGGGGATCGTCCGGGAACTGGCCACCCGCGACATGCCCGTTCATGAGCTCGTGGCCGCGCTGGGCGTAAGCCAGCCGCTGGTCTCCCAGCACCTGCGCGTGCTGCGCGCCTCCCGCATCGTGAACGCCCGCCGCCAGGCGCGCGAGATCGAGTACTCCCTCGCCGACGACCATGTCGCCCACATCGTCCTGGACGCGATCCGGCACGCGGGGGAGGCCTGAGGCCGCACCGGCAGGCGTGATCTCGTCCGGGTACCGCCGGGGCTAACCGGGACGCCCGGCGCATCTCCCGGCGGTTTCCGGTCCGGGCGGGCTCACGTGCCCGGTGCCAGGCTGCGAACGATCCCGCCGCGGGTGGCAGCCAGGAGCGTGTCCGGGCCGTTCCAGGCCAGTGCAGCGACCTCGTCCCGCAGGTCCCACCCTGCGGTGGTGGTCCTGGAACGTCCAGGCCGGCCGGCCTGGACGTTCCAGAGCGCCACCGTGCCCTCGGTGCCTCCCGTGGCCAGGATCGCCCCGGCTCCGGGCCGCCAGGCGAGGGCGGTTACCGCATCGTGGGCGCGGAGCATGCGCGGCGAGCTGCCTTCGGGTCCTTTTCCCGCGAAGTCCCAGACGGAGACCTCGGGGGCGCCGTCGGCCGCCAGCCACCGCCCGGAGTCGTCGAAGGCCAGCCGCGACACCTTACCCGGGTAGCCGGACATGGTCAGTTCGGCGGCGTCGCGGGCGCGCCAGATGTGGATGGAGGCGTCCTGGTTGCCGGTGCAGATCCAGCGGCCGTCTGGCGGGACCGCGACGGCCAGGTGCGAGCCCACGTAGGCGTAGGTGGCGACCGGGCCGGGCTGGTGGCGCTCGTGGCAGCGCACTCCGTTGTAGGCGGTGAGGGCGAGCCGTCGCCCGTCGCGCAGCCAGGCCAGATCGGTGACGGTGCTGGGTGCCTCCCCGGTGCGCCACAGTTCGCGGCCGCCTGCATCCAGCACGACCGCGGTACGCCCGTCAGCGATGGCGACGCGATCCGGTCCGGCCCAGCGGGCCCGCGCCGACCAGCGCATGCTGGCCGCGAGCACGGTGTGGCCGTCGGCGGCGCGCCACAGCCCGTACCCCAGTGGCCCGGTCATCGCCAGGTGGCCGCCACCGGGCGAGAATGCCAGGTCGAGCAGGCCTCCGGGCAGCGTGACCGTGCCGGCCGGCCGGGTGTCCGCCGCATCGATCACCCACACCGTCCCCGCCGCACCGCCGATCGCCAGCAGGCCGCCGCCTGCTGCGACGGCGACGGGCGCGTCATCGACCGTGGTCTGCCAGGACGTGCCGGTGCCGGCGGTGGCTGTCATGCTGGGACTCCGGCCAGGCACGCGGCGAAACCGCGTTCGAGCTCCGCCCGGTCCAGGTTCCGGCCGATGAAGACCATCCGGTTGGCCCGGCGCTCGCTATCCCGCCAGGCGCGGCCGTTCCCGCCGTCGAACAGCATATGGACGCCCTGGAAAACGTACTGCCGGTCGGAGCCGGCCAGGGCAAGAACGCCCTTGGACCGGAAGATGTCGGCACCCTTGGATGCCAGCAGCTCGCCCAGCCAGTTATTGAGCCGTTCGACATCGATCTCGCCCGGCAGGCTGATGCCGACGGAGGAGACAGTCTGGTCGTGCTGGTGCTCGCTGTCGCTGAGAAACGCCGGATCGGTTTCGAGCACCCGGGTCAGGTCGAACGCCCCGACGTCGAGGATCCGGCCGAGGTCAACGTCCGCGTGGGCAGCGGTAATGATCTCCGCGGCGGCGTTGATCGCGCGCACCCGGCCGCGGATGTCCGCCAGGCGGGCGTCGCTGACGAGATCGGTCTTGTTCAGGATGATGCGGTCGGCGAAGGCGATCTGCTCGACGGCCTCGTTCTCCACTCCCTCGGGCTTGACCTCCTCCACGTGGCTCAGTACGTGGGCGGCGTCCACGAGCGTGATGATCGCATCCAGCCGCAGTTGCGCGCTGATCTCCTCGTCCACGAAGAATGTCTGCGCCACCGGCGCGGGGTCGGCCAGGCCGGTCGTCTCCACGATGATCCGGTCGAAGGAATCGCGGCGGCGCATCAGCGCACCGAGGATCCGGATGAGATCGCCGCGCACGGTACAGCAGATGCAGCCGTTGTTCATCTCGAAGATCTCTTCCTGCGAATCCAGCACGAGCGCATCGTCCACGCCGACCTCACCGAACTCGTTCTCGATCACGGCAATCCGCCGGCCATGCTCCTCGGTGAGAATCCGGTTCAGCAGGGTGGTTTTGCCAGAGCCCAGGAACCCGGTCAGCACGGTGACGGGTACCCGGGAGTCGCGATCGGCGGTGGTCATCGCTCTCTCCTCTTCATAGGTTCCTGGACCAGGGCGGCCTCTTCTCAGGTTCCTGGGCCAGCAGGGCTGTCCGACGCGACTCTAACTGATAATGAATCTCATTTTCTATAAGACTTGCTGTGTCTGATATCCACGGGCAGAAGCTGGGCCGGCTGGGATTGTCCGGGGCGTTCAGCCTCGACCTGTCCCGGTTGCCTAGCCGGTTCCCCTTCGCTCTCGTCACCCCGCAGTACCACACTGAGCGGCTGCTGGAGCACCGGGCCAGGTCGCTGGGCGCGGAGATCATCCG
>DASQVO010000471.1:0-5312 GCA_035640715.1 Streptosporangiaceae bacterium | reverse complement strand
CACATGCACGAACCCGCGATGACCGCGCACGAGCGCGACGCGCTGACCCACAGTGCCGCTGTCCTGCACGAGGCCTCCGAGCAGGCCATCGAGATCGGCCTTCACACCTGAATCGCTGCCCGTCAACGACAGGATGACGCCGCCACCGAAGGGGTCCGAGGACGCAGACTTGGAAAGCGTGTTGGGGGCAACCCCTCGCGAGTTCGAATCTCGCATCCTCCGCCAGCGCTACCAGGCAGAACCCGGCACCGGCTAGCTTCGGCTGCGGGCCTGGGTTGTGTTTAGTCTCATTCCAGTCTCATTCGGCCGCCCATCAGGCGCACTCCTTAGCCCGAAGTTACCGTCACTGTGTGTAGATATTCCTGCCCTGACCTGCGAGAACATCGAAGAGGGCAAGGTTTTTCTGCACAGAAGATTCCCGACCATGACCGGCTACGATGATGGGAGTTTGCGCTGGTCAGCCCATGTAGCCAGAAGACATGACGTTGGAGCACGCGAAGGCCCAGGTCAGCACCGTGGGTGGCGTACCGTCGCCAAGTAACTTCGGACTAAAGTCGCGTGTCGCACATCAAGTCGAGCTAGGCAAGCAAGAGCGCACACGGGTGCGCCCGCCATCGGGTCATGATCAGTCCGGCCATTCAGCCAGAAATTGCCGGGCATGGTCGTCTCCGCCGGTGGCATGCTCACGCAGCCTGCTGGCAGCGCGTACCACCGCAAGCCGACCTGCCAAGCGCTGCTCGAGGGACATCGCATGGCTGAGCGTTACGGCCATGAGACCCACCCTGCAGAGCCTGTCCCGCTGTCAGTTGCCATGTCTGCCGGGCTCGGTGAATGCTTCCACTGCTTCCCAGAGAACGTCCCTCCGGGAGCGAAGCCATGCCAGGTCCGGTCGGGCGGGACATGGGTAGACGGATTCCTGCTGGAATGGCAGCGAGGGGCAGATGGCCGGTGGAAAGGCCTCGTGAACTACCGGCACGAGACCGGCCGTCGCGTCGCTCTCAAAGACCAAGCCGAGCTCAGGCCAGCCGACAACTCAAGGCGTCTCCGGCAATTAGGTTCCCAATAGCAGCGTCATTGACGACGGCGATGGTCATCCAGTCGCATGGCAAGGACAAGTCGCGGTCTTTCAGGCCGACAGGATAAGGCCATGTTCGATGCCTGAATCACCTCGTGCGCGTCTTCGGTGCCAGAGCATGTGCGTAGTGGCCAAGTTCGGCATCGGGCACGGGCCGAGTTCTCCGAGGCGATTCCCAGGCGAGGTGGCCCGCGATTTCGCGGCGGAACTTATGCTTCTCGTGGTGGCGCTGGTGTCGCCGCGTCACCGCAGCGTCGCGGCGCAACTCGTCGTCGTGCGCTTCATCGACGGGGCGTTCCCTGGCGTGGCGCAGCAAGCGAGCCATCACTCGTTCCCCGGCAGGTCGTGACGATTCCATCGCCGACTGCTTCCATACTGCCTCTGCGCCCGCGGCGGTTGCCGGAACGAGTCACCGTGGCCAGCGTGCTTCCACGGCTTGCAAAGTCCGCAGCCTTTGCGTCTCCGCGTGCTCGTGCGCGCCATCACTGCCTCCTCAGGCATGGCTGGAGCCGGCGGGCCTGGCCGCACTTCGCCGGTCCCATGGCCGCTGCCGCCGCCAGTCCCGCCACTGACCTGGTCATGGTGGCCCAGTTCCGCACGATCACCGCCCGGCACACGTCGCCCGACAGGATCTAACTGAGCTCCTGGACCGGCTGAACTCCTCCAGCGAGGAATCCCGCACTCGGTGAAACCAACGCGAGACTGATCGGCGTCAATAACCTCAACGGCGACCCCTGTTCTGCCGGAGAGGTTGGTGACGCGGCTGGCTGTCCTCAGGTCTTTCCGGCCCGGGAACAGGAGCCAGCGCACCGGACCATTGAGGCGGGTCCCCATGTCCCGCAGCACAACCAGAGCGCACCAGCAGCACTCAGCTGGAGTCCCTTTCTCCGGGCTCATCCGTAGCCCGGCTGAGAAGCCTCCCGTAGATGTCGCTGGCGCCAGGGCCCCATTCGTTGCCGACTGCCTGAGCGGCTGCCTCTTCGGCGCCCTGGCGGGCAAGCTCATCGGCCCGGCCGCCTCGCCCAGGCAACCCACGCCTACCCCACCTGGTCACTGGCCGTCCAGCAGGCCGCCGCCCAGTTCTTCGGCAGCTACGGCGGCCGCACCGCCCAGCCCGCGCGGGCACACCCGGACCTCTGAGCCGCGGCACAGAGGCGGCTCGGCGGTTCAGGAGCGGTGACCGATGAGCCTGCGCCACCAGCTGCCGGACCGCCCATTGCCCCGTTCCGGTTCGGGTTCTCCCTCGACGCGTACCCCGTTCCAGAACGCCACGTGATCTTTGATCCGGCGAGCCAGCGGGCTGGGATGCGGGTAATACCAGGCGGCATCCGGATTGGCCTGCCCGTCCACGACCACTGTGTAATAGCTGGCCAGGCCCTTCCATGGGCACACCGACCTGGTGCGGCTGGCCGTGAAGTACTCGCGGTTCAGCGAGCCGGGCGGGAAGTAGTGATTGCCCTCCAGCCGGATGGTACGCGGCGCCTCCGCCAGCACCACCCCGTTCCACACCGCACGCAGCACGGCACCACCTCCGTCATCGTTCCGCTATGACAAGTGAAGTCCGGGCGGAACCGCTCATGCCGCCGATTGTCAGCGCGATGACAGGACTGGGCCGATACGGCGAGCGGTCCCGCGGTTCTCGGACTTGAAGATCAAAATGAACGCTCGGGCACCGTTCGGCGTATCAGTGTCATGGCGATTTCGAGATGCGAGGAGACGGATGCCTGGCTGGGTCCTCACCGCGCGCCGCTGATCGGTTTTCGTGCTGCCCTTGGTCAACGGGGATATGCAGGCGGCGGAAGATGTCGTGCAGGAAACCATGCTCCGGGGCTGGCAGCATTCAACCGAGCTGAAGCCCGAGCAGGCTAGATCGTGGCTGCACGCGGTGGCCCGCAACATCGCCATCTCCGCCTACCACCGCCGACGGCGCGCCCGGCCCCGGGAAGTGCCGCTCGATGAGAACACGCTGCCGCACACCGACGACGGTGTGGACCGGATATCCGATGCCTGGTTGCTGGGCGCCGCCCTCAGCTCGCTCCGCCCTGTTCACCGGGCCGTGATCACGGAGCTGTTCTATCACCGCAGGACGGTGGCTGAGGCGGCGGAGTTGCTGGGCATTCCGGAGGGCACCGTGCGGTCGCGCTGCTTCTACGCGTTGCGAGCGCTGCGCACGGCGCTGGAAAAGCAAGGGGTCACCCGGCCATGAACTGCCCGATCATGATGTCACTTGGTGTCTACGTGCTGGGCGCGGCCGATAGCGCGGAACGGCAGCGGCTGGAGGCCCATCTGCCGTCCTGCCCGGCATGTCAGGCAGAGCTGAGGCGGCTGGCGCCGCTGCCTGGCCTGCTCGCGGGCATCCCGGAGCACATGCGCGAACCCGCCCGGGCGCCAGGCCGTCAAGCCACCCCGCCAGCGCGGACACTACCGCACGGCGGCGCCCGATTGCGATGGGCCGTGGGTGCGGCCGCCTGTCTCGCGGCGGCCGCGGGCGGCGGGTTCTGGCTCTCTTCCAGCGCCGGCGGGCAGCATGCGGCTGCCCTGACGTTCGCCGGGGCGAACCCGGCCACGCACGTCAGTGCGACGGCGACCCTCACGGCTACGTCTTGGGGAACGAGTATCCAGCTGCAGGTCCGCGGTCTCCCGCAGAACGTGGAGTGCCACCTGGTCGTTCGCTCCCGGGCCGGCCGGGCTGAGGTCAGCGGTGCCTGGAATGACTGGCAGAACGGCCCGGTGAGCATCCCCGCTAGTGCCTCCTGGCTGCCGTCCGGCATCGCCAGCCTCCAGGTGACCACGGCGACCAGGAATCTGGTGACAATCAGCGCGGGCAAGCAGCCCGCACGAGATGGCCAGGGAGCCACGCGATGACCCGGCGGCAAGTGGCGCGGTACGGGGTGCTGTGGACAGCGCGGATCGTCACCGCGGCCGGCCTGGCCATCGACGCCTATGTTCACCTGGACCTGGCCCACCTTTATGCCGAAGGTGGCGGGGCGATCAACGAGGGTGTGCTGTTCCGGGCCGAGGCTGCGGCGGCGCTGCTGGTCGCGGCCGCCGTCATCGCCACCGGACGCCGGGTCTGCTACCTGGCCGGATTGGCGGTCGCGGCCAGCGCGCTGGCCATGATGCTGGTGTCGCGGTACGCCAACCTCGGGCCGATCGGCCCGTTCCCCAACCTGTACGACCCGGCCTGGTACCCCGAGAAGCTGCTGGCGGCGTTCGCCGAGGGAGCGGCGACCGCCACGGCGCTGGCCGGGGCCATCATGACCGGCTTGGCCGGGCAGCGGAGGTACTGCCGGGGCGTGTCTCGCTGGTCCTGCGGGAGCCCATGGGCGTGGCCGGGGTCATCACCCCCTGGAACTCACCGGTCGTCCTGACCATCCGGTCGCTGGCCCCGGCGCTGGCCGCCGGATGCACCGCCGTGGTGAAGATGCCCGAGCAGACAGCGCAGATCAACCGGCTGTTCATGGAGGTGAGCGGGGAAGTGGACGATAACAGCCTGTCCATCGTCCAGGAGGAGGTATTCGGTCCGGTCCTGACCATGCAAGTGTTCGACACCGAGGCCGAGGCGATCGCCCTCACCAACGACAGTAAGTACGGACTGGCGGCGAGCGTCTGGAGCCGCGACGTGGACCAGCCGCTGCGCGTCGCCCGGGAACTGCAGGCCGGCACCGTCTGGGTCAACGACTGGGCGAAGGTGTACGACGAGTTCGAGGAAGGCGGCTACAAGGAGAGCGGCCAGGGCAGGCTGAACGGCTCGCCGCGCTTGAGGACTTCCTCGAGTACAAGCACATCGCCCTGCACCCGGGGACTGTCTGAGGACGCGCTAGCGGCCGAGGCTCGTGCCCGGGCACATCTCGGCTACCAGATCGAGGAACGCCTGCGTCGCTGCCTTCAGCGGCCGGCCTGAGGGCAGCGCGAGGGCGACCTCGAAGGACGGCGCTGGCTCCAGGTCCACTACCGCAAGGCGGCCCTGGCCCATGAGCAGCGACAAGGGCAGGGTCGCCAGGCCAATCCCGGCACGGGTCAGTTCAACCAGGGTGGTCAGGTCCGGTACCTCGACTTTGACCAGGTGCTCGACGCCGGCCCGGGCGAACTCCACGTCAACCGACGCCCGGGAGCCGAACCCCACCGGGAAATCGACGAACCCCTCCTTCCCCAGCGAACTGATCGCGACCGACGTGCGCCCGGCCAGCGGGTGGTCCGGGCGGCAGACCAGCCGGATCGGCTCAGCGGCCAGCGG
>DASQVO010000470.1:0-7205 GCA_035640715.1 Streptosporangiaceae bacterium | reverse complement strand
CGCGGGCACGAGGCCGTCCAGGGACACGCCGGCCGCGCGCGACCGGTCGTGGATGGGGGTGTTGACGTAACCGGGGTAGACGGTGGTCACGCTGAGGTGGGTGCCGTACTCCATCCGGAGGACGTCGGCGTAGGCGGTGAGGGCGCGCTTGGAGACCGTGTAGGCGCCGGTGAACGGCATGGTCACCCCCCGCCAGCAGTGACGCGGTGACGATCACGCGCCCGCGGGCACGCAGCAGAGCCGGCAGGGCAGCGGCCGTAACCCGCCACGTGCCGAGCAGGTTGACCTCCAGCGCCTCCCGTACGTCGGAGCCCGGGGCGTGCCCGATATCGGTCGCTGGCCCGATCCCCGCGTAGTGGACGAGCGTGTCCAGGTGGCCGCCGAGCCGCTCAATGGCCTCGGCGACTACGGCGCGGACCTGGTCGTCGTCGGTGACGTCGCAGGCCAGCACCCCTTTGGCGGGTGTGATGTCGATGCCGGTCGCGTGGGCGCCGAGATACCGGAGCACTTTCGCGTCGCCGAGCCGAACGCGCCCGAGGCGCCCGTGACGATCGCCGTACGCCCGGTGAACGCCGAACGGGACGAGAGGCTGCGCAGAGTCTCGCGAGGCACGGTGTCTCCTTGTCTCCTGGCGTCCGCTGTCGGCGTCTCCATAGATGGCCGGGACGTAAAAACGTTACAATGAATATTGTCTCAATACAACGGGAAGTGTCTGGCGACTGAGATCCGCGCGGGCAGGCTTCCCCCGGGAAGCTCCGGCCTGGGGAGCTCTGGCCCGACACGCCGCGCTGCGGCCGGGGGAATGATGTCAAGCGATCTGCAAAGGTTGTCTCATGGGTGAGTACCGGATCGACGAGCTGGCGCGGCTGGGCCAGACAACTGTCCGTAATGTCCGCGTCTACCAGGATCGCGGGCTGCTCGCCCCGCCCCGCCGCGACGGCCGGGTCGGCATCTACACCGACGCGCACCTGGCCCGGCTGCGTCTCATCGGCCAGCTGCTCAAGCGCGGGTACACCTTCGCCAACATCGGCGAGCTGCTGACCGTCTGGGAACGCGGCGGTGACCTCGCCGAGATCCTCGACCTCGAGTCGGCCGTGGGACACCCGTGGTCGGATGAGATACCCGCCCACGTCACCGTGGACCGGCTCCGCGAGATGTTCGGCGGTGCGGTCACCGCGGAGAATCTGGACCGGGCCATCTCGCTCGGGCTGCTGGAACCCGACGGCGCGCGGTTCCGGGTGCCCAGCCCCCGGCTGCTGAGCGCGGGCGCCGAGTTGACCGCGGCGGGCATGAGCCTCGGCGTGGTGCTCGGCCTGGCGGCGAGGCTGCGGGAGCACGTGGACGCCGCCGCGGCCGACCTGGCGCACACCGTGACGAGCCACGTGCTCGCCGCTCACCTGCGGGACGGGCTGCTCCAGGGGGAGGACATCGCGGAGGTGGCGGCCATCGCCCGCCGCTTGCGGCCGCTGGCTCAGACGGCCGTCGACGCCATGCTCGCTCAGGCCATGTCCCAGCACGTGCCCGAAGCCATGGGCGACCACTTCGCCAAGGTCCTCGAGCACCTCCGGCAGGACAAGGCACGGCGGTCCGCCTGAAAAGCGGAAGGTCGGCGGTTCGACCCCGCCCCTGACCACCATCTATGAGCAGCACAAACGCTGACTTGATCACTTCTGCTGGCCGGGCTTGCTAACGGATTTGCTAACGGAGCCCTTCACGGCCTGGGCGAAGACGTCCCCGATGCCGAGGGCATGCTCGCGGAGCACGTGGGAGTAGACCCGCAGCGTCACCGCTGGGTCGGCGTGGCCTAGTCGTGCGGCCACGACGTGTACCGGGACCGCGGCCAGGAGCAGGGTGGTGGCGTGCAGGTGGCGAAGATCATGCAGGCGGGCGTGAGGTAGTGCCTCGCCTTTGGCCGTGACTGATTTGTTGTGCTCGCGGATGAGCTTGCTCATGAGCGCGGTCACGGTATCGGGATAGAGCCATGGCCGATGGAAGAATTCTGCTAAGAATTCTATACTTCCTCCATGGCGCTGAGTATCAAGAGCGACGAGGCGGACCGGCTCGCCAGGGAGCTGGCTGCCGAGACGGGTGAGACGTTGACTGAGGCCGTCGAGACTGCACTCAGGGAGCGGCTCGACCGTGAGCACGCCAGGCATGCGGCCAGCATGCGTACGCGGCTGAGGCGCCTGGCGGCCGACGTGGCGGCCCTGCGGGTGGCCGACGGCAGGACGCCAGAGGAGATCATCGGCTACGACGACGCTGGCCTGCCGCGTTGACGCAGCCGACTCGGAGGAGCCTTGTCGTCGATACGTCGGCGGCCGTGGCGGTCATCCTCGGCGAGCCGGGGAGCGAAGAACTTGCCGCACACCTTGAGGACGCCCTCACCCGGCTGATGCCGGCCGCCATCCGTGTCGAGCTGGGCATCGTCCTCGAAGCTCGGCTGTGGCCTGCCGGGCAGGACGTTGTCGACCGGTTTCTTCGTGACGCAAAGGTCGACATCGTCCCCGTCGATGCGGAGCTGGCCGCGCGTGCGATGAGCGGCTGGCGGCGATACGGCAAGGGGAGGCATCCAGCCGGGCTCAACTTCGGCGACTGCTTCACTTACGCGCTTGCCGAGCGGACCGGGCACCCCGTGCTGTGCACCGGCGACGACTTCGCCGCGACGGATATCACCGTGGTACGCCCTCGGCTTCAGTGATGACTTGACCGCCGGGGATCCAGCACTACAGCGGGATGTTGCCGTGCTTCTTCGGGGGAAGGGTCTGGCGCTTGGTCCGCAGGGCGCGGAGGGCGCGGGTCACCTCGATCCGGGTCTCGGCCGGGCGGATGACGGCATCCAGGTAGCCTCGTTCGGCCGCGACATAGGGGTTCGCCAGCGTGTCCTCGTACTCGGCCACCCGCCGGGCCCGCACCGCGTCGGCATCGTCGGCGGCGGCGAGCTCGCGGCGGTACAGGATGTTCACCGCGCCCTGCGCGCCCATCACCGCGATCTGCGCCGTCGGCCACGCCAGGTTGACATCGCCGCCCAGGTGCTTGGAGCCCATGACGTCGTAGGCGCCGCCGTAGGCCTTGCGGGTGATGACGGTGACCTTTGGCACGGTCGCCTCGGCATAGGCGTAGATGAGCTTGGCGCCGCGCCGGATGATCCCGCCCCATTCCTGGTCGGTTCCGGGCAGGAAGCCGGGCACGTCCACGAAGGTGAGGATCGGGACGCTGAACGCGTCGCAGGTCCGGACGAACCGCGCCGCCTTCTCCGAGGCATCGATGTCGAGGCAGCCGGCGAAATGCATCGGCTGGTTGGCCACCACTCCGACCGATGCCCCTTCCACCCGGCCGAAGCCGACGATGATGTTCGGCGCGAAGCCGGCGTGCACCTCCAGGAACTCGCCGTCGTCCAGCACGCCCGCGATGACCGCGTGCATGTCATAGGGCTGGTTCGGTGAGTCCGGGATGAGCGTGTCCAGCTCGGCGTCGGCATCGGTGCTCTCTACCACCGCGTCGGGGTCGGCGGGCGCGCCGCTGACCGGCGGCTCCTCCAGGTTGTTGGACGGCAGGTAGGAGAGCAGCTCGCGGGCGAAGTCGAAGCAGTCCTCCTCGTCCCTGGCCTGATAGTGCGCAACGCCCGACCGGACGGCGTGCGCGTGCGCGCCGCCGAGCTCCTCAAAGCTGACCTCCTCGCCGGTCACCGTCTTGATCACGTCGGGGCCCGTGATGAACATGTGGGAGGTCCCGTCCACCATGAGCGTGAAGTCGGTGATGGCCGGTGAGTAGACCGCCCCGCCCGCGCACGGGCCCATGATCAGCGAGATCTGCGGGATCACCCCGGACGCGATCACGTTCCGGTAAAAGATGTCCGCGAACAGGCCGAGTGCGACCACGCCCTCCTGGATCCGGGCCCCGCCGCCGTCGTTGATGCCGATCACCGGGCAGCCCGTCTTCAGCGCGTGGTCCATGACCTTGACGATCTTGGCGCCGTAGACCTCGCCGAGCGAGCCGCCGAATACGGTGAAGTCCTGGCTGAAGACGCAGACCGGACGGCCGTCGATCGTGCCGTGCCCGGTGACCACGCCGTCACCGTACGGCCGGTTGGCAGCCATGCCGAAGTCGGTCGCCCGGTGCCTGGCGAGCTGGTCGAACTCCACGAAGGAGCCCGGGTCCAGCAGCCGCTCGACCCGCTCCCGTGCGGTCAGCTTGCCCTTGGCGTGCTGCTTCTCCACGGCCTGCGCGGAGCCGGCATGGACGGCCTCCTGGCGCCGCCGCTCCAGGTCGGCTAGCTTCCCGGCGGTCGTGTGCAGGTCGTCAGGCTGGGGGCCGGCGTCGGCGCGGGCTTCGCTCGTCATGGGCCAAGAGTAGCGAGCACCGTGAGCGTTACTCAGATACCGGCCGGCAAGCACGGATGTCCTAGATGAATCAGGGGTCGCCTGGATAAATACCGCATCGCGTTTCGCTACGCTGGCGAAGTGGAACGTAACACCGTGAACCGGGACAGCGACCGCCTGCGAATGCCCGAGCCGATGCGGCATGACGTGCGGCTGCTGGGCAGCCTGCTCGGCGAGGTGCTGAGCCAGGCGGGCGGCCAGGATCTGCTGGAGGACGTGGAGAAGCTCCGGCGCGCGGTCATCGACGCCCGGCGGGCGGCCGGCCCGGAGCCGGGCTCCGGCGATCCGCTGGACGAGATCGCCAGGCTGGTCGCCTCGTGGCCACTGCAGCGCGCGGAGGAGGTAGCGCGCGCTTTCACCGTCTACTTCCATCTCGCGAACCTCGCCGAGGAACACCAGCGGATCCGTGCCCTGCGCGAACGGGACACGGGCGCCGAGCCGCTGGCCGAGTCGCTGGCCGCCGCGGTCCAGCAGATCCGCCAGGGGCAGGGCGGGGTAAAGCTCGGCGAACTGATCGCCGACGTGCGGGTGCACCCGGTGTTCACCGCCCACCCGACCGAGGCCCGCCGCCGCGCTGTCGTCGCCGCACTGCGCCGCATCACCACCCTCGTCGACGCGCTGGACGACCCGCGGACCCCCGCGGGAGACCGGGCCGAGGTGCTCCGCGGGCTGCGCGAGCAGATCGACGTGCTGTGGCGGACCTCGCAGCTCAGGGTCAAGGCCATGGATCCGATCGATGAGGTCCGGTCGGTCATGACCGCGTTCGACGAGACGCTCTTCCGCGTGGTCCCCGCCCTGTACCGGTCGATGGACCACGCCCTGGCCGGACCGGACAGCGGGCAGGCGGCCACGGAGGTGCCGGCCTTCCTGCGCTTCGGCAGCTGGGTGGGCGCGGACCGGGATGGGAACCCCTACGTGACCGCGCGGGTCACCAGGGAGGCCGCGACCATCCAGGCCGCGCATGTGCTGCTCGCGCTGGAGCGGGCGACCGACCGGATCGGCAGGGCGCTGACTCTGCACGAGGCCACGACCCCGCCCGGCCGGGGGCTCCGGCGTGCCCTCGACCTGGCCGCCGCCGCGCACCCCGAACTGTTGGCCGAGATCTCGGCCCGGTCGCCGCAGGAGCCCTACCGTACCTACCTGCTGTACGCGGCGGCCCGGCTGGAGGCGACCCGCAGGCGCCACGCCGATCTCGCCTATCAGGGGCCGGCGGAGTTCCTGACGGACCTGCGCCTCGTCCAGGAGTCGCTGGCCGCGGGAGGCGCTCCCCAGCAGGCGTTCGGTGAGCTGCAGCACCTCATCTGGCAGGCCGAGACATTCGGCTTCCACCTCGCCGAGCTGGAGATACGGCAGCACAGCGCGGTGCACGCGCGGGTGCTGGCCGAGCTGCGCGCCGCAGCGCCGTCCGGGACCGGCGGGCCGTCGCCGGCCGGCGAAGCGCCGTCGGCCGAGGCCGAGGAGGTGCTCGCCACCTTCCGCGTCGCGGCCTGGATCCAGCAGCGGTTCGGTGCCGACGCGTGCCGGCGCTACGTGGTGAGCTTCACCAGATCGGCCGCCGACATCGCCGCCGTCTACGAGCTGGCACGGTACGCGCTGCCTGAGGGCGCTGCGCTCGTGCTGGATGTGGTGCCCCTGTTCGAGAGCGGCGAGGACCTGGCCAACGCGCC
The DNA here is from genome assembly GCA_035640715.1 of Streptosporangiaceae bacterium. Classification (GTDB taxonomy): domain Bacteria; phylum Actinomycetota; class Actinomycetes; order Streptosporangiales; family Streptosporangiaceae; genus DASQVO01. Next base: position 1,159 of record DASQVO010000470.1, on the reverse strand, counting down.
CCGGGTGCTGACCGAGATGCTGGACCTCCCGCCGGTCGCGCAGCGGCTCGCGGAGGGCGGCCGGCATCTCGAGGTAATGCTCGGCTACTCCGACTCGGCCAAAGAACTCGGCCCGGCCAGCGCGACGCTCCGGTTGTTCGACGCCCAGGCCGCCATGGCCGCGTGGGCGGATGCCCACAACATCCGGCTGACCATCTTCCACGGCCGCGGCGGCGCGCTCGGCCGCGGCGGCGGGCCGGCCGGCCGGGCGGTCCTCGCCCAGGCGCCCGGGTCGGTCGCTGGCCGGTTCAAGGTCACCGAGCAGGGAGAGGTGATCTTCGCCAGGTACGGCCGGGCCGCCATCGCCAGACGGCACCTGGAGCAGGTGACTTCGGCGGTGCTGCTGGCCTCCTCGCCGGGGCACATAGACGGCAACGGCGAGGCGGCCGTGCGGTTTCGGCACGTCGCGGACGCCATCGATACGGCGGCCTGCCGGGCGTTCCGCACCCTCGTGGAGACCCAGGGCTTCGCCGAATGGTTCGCGCGGATCAGCCCGCTGGAGGAGATCGGGGGCCTGCGGATCGGCTCGCGCCCCGCCCGGCGCGGCCTGGCCCGGTCCGCCGTCGGCCTGGAGGATCTGCGTGCGATCCCGTGGGTATTCGCCTGGTCGCAGACCCGGGTGAACCTGCCGGGCTGGTACGGGCTGGGCAGCGGCCTGGCGGCCGTCGCCGGTGCCGGCCCGGAAGGGGACGGCACCGGCCCGGCGGGGCTGGAGGAGCTGCGCCGGGCCTACCGGGAGTGGCCGCTGCTGGCTGTGCTGCTTGACAACGCGGAGATGAGCCTGGCCAAGACCGACCGCCGGATCGCCGAGCGTTACCTCGCGCTGGGCGGCCGGGACGACCTGTCCCGCCTGGTGCTCGGCGAGTACGACCTGACCAGGCGGCTCGTGCTGGCCGTCACTGGGCACGACCGGCTGCTGGCCGACCGCCCGGTCCTGGCGCGCGCGGTCGCGCTCCGCGATCCGTACGTGGACGCGCTGTCTCACCTGCAGCTGCGGGCGCTTGCGGCACTGCGCGGGCCCGGCCCGGATGACCCGGCGCAGCGCGAGCGGCTGGAACGGCTCCTGCTGCTGACCGTGAACGGCGTCGCCGCCGGCCTGCAGAACACCGGCTGAGGCCGC
>DASQVO010000469.1:0-6927 GCA_035640715.1 Streptosporangiaceae bacterium | reverse complement strand
CGTGTGGGGGGCGCGGGCACGGGACGGGAGGAAAGCCAGCGCGACAAGCGCCGCTGCCGCGGTCACGACGGCCGCGACGAACGAGCCCTGGTGCAGCCCGGTCATGAATGCCTGCTTCACCGCGGTAGCGACCGCATCCCGCAGCGCGGGCGGGAAGTGCGCCGCCGTGACCAGGCCGGCCACGATCGACTGACCGGCGTCTGACGCCACCGCACGGGGCACACCGAGATGCGTCAGAGCGGCCAGCACGTGGCTGCCATAGGCGGAGTTCAGCGCCGAGCCGATGATCGCGACGCCGAGGGTGCCGCCGACCTCGCGGGTCGTGTCGTTGACTGCCGAGCCTGCGCCCGCCTTGGCGGGCGGCAGCGCGCCCATGATCGCGTCGGTGGCCGGGCTCGCCGTGAGCGCGAGGCCCGCCGCCATCAGTGTCATCGCGGTGACGATCTTGCCCCAGTAGGACGCATCCATCGGCGTGGTCGCGCCGATGAGGAACCCGGCGCTCATCAGCGCGAGGCCCGCCGTCACCACTACCTTGGTGCCGATCCGCTTCATGAGCATGATCGCGAGCGGTGAGACGGCCCCGGTGACGATCGCGAACGGCAGCGTCGCCACGCCGGCGCGCAGCGGGTCATACCCGCGCACGACCTGGAAGTACTGGGTGATCAGGAAGATGAACCCGAACAGGCCGAAGAAGGCCAGCGCGATCGACCCGCTGGCCGCGCTGAACCGCGGGTTGCGGAACAACCGGACATCGAGCATCGGGTCAGGGCGGCGCGCCTGCTTGACACGATCCTGCGCGGCTTGGCTCCATAGTGGAACTGCCCGGCACCATGCGCGGAGTGGAGCGTGCGCCAGTTGGTCAAGCTGCACCGTATGGGCAGGAGCCCAGTGACGACACCGGCTCCCTTGCTGCCGAACGGAACGTTCGGGTTTAGATGGAGTTCACGCCGGCAGACTTCGCCTGCCTGCCGTCATCGGGCGTGCCCAGTTACCCGGCAGGCCCTGCACCGTGGCCTCGTGGCCCGTGGCAGTGAGCTGCACGCTGAGCTCGCCGAGGCGGAGGCCCTCAAGCGTGACCTCACCCCAGCTGGCCGGCAGGTTCGGCCGGACGGCAAGCCTGCGGCGGGGGCAGTGCGGTTCCAGCCCGAGGAACGAACGCACCAGCAGCAGCGGAGCCGCGCTGGCCCATGCCTGCGGGGAACACGACGTCGGGTAGGGCACGGGCGGGCTGAACTCATCGCGGGAGAAGCCGCAGAACAGCTCGGGAAGGCGGCCGCCGAAGGCCGCCGCGGCGTCGAGCAGTCCCGCGGCCAGCCGGTGCGCGAGTTCCACAGCGCCCTCGAGGTGCGCATACCGGAGCAGGCCAGCTACGGCGATGGCGGTGTCGTGCGGCCACACGGAACCGTTGTGGTAGCTCATCGGGTTGTACGCGCCCATGGAGGCAGCCAGCGTCCGCAGACCGTAGCCAGTGTCCATCTCAGCTGAGGCGAGCCGCTCGATGATGACCGCGGCGTGCTCGTCAGCGGCGATGCCGGTCCACAGGCAGTGGGTGATGTTGCTGGTCAGCGCGTCCACGGGACGCTTCCGGCCGTCGAGCGCCACCGCGTACCAGCCACGGTCGGCCAGCCAGAACGACTCGGCGAAGCGCTGCCGCAGGTCCGCCGCGAGCGCCCGGCTGAGGTCCGCGGTTGCCACATCCCCGGAAACCTCCGCCAGGTCGGCGCGTGCGAGGTAGGCAGCGTAGGCATAACCCTGCACCTCACACAGTGCGAGGGGGCCGCCGGGAATATGCCCGGCGGCGTCGTTGATGCCGTCGAAGCTGTCTTTCCAGCCCTGGTTGACAAGGCCGCGGTCGGTGGCCCGCTGGTACTCGATGAACCCGTCGCCGTCCCGGTCTCCGTAGCTGCCCATCCACGAAACCGCCGCGTCGGCCGCGGGCAGCAGTTCCCGGATGGCGGCCTCATCGGCTCCCCACCGCCAGCATTCCGCGAGCAGCATCACGAACAGGGGCGTGGCATCGATCGTGCCGTAGTAATGCGTTCCGCCGAGGACACGGGAGCTGTCCGGGCCTGAGCGGAGCTCATGCAGGATTCGCCCGGGCTCTTCTTCGGTGAGCGGATCGACGCGGCGACCCTGCATTCTTGCGAGGGTCTGCAGGGTTCCCAGCGCCAGGCCGGGCGCCAGCGGCAGCGCCATCCACGATGCCAGCAGGCTGTCGCGGCCGAACAGGGTCATGTACCAGGGTGCCCCGGCGGCCACGAATGGCCCACCGCCCTTCGCCGGGTCCTCGACCCGCAGTGCCCCCAGATCGGATTCGGTGCGGCGGAGCACGTGGTTAAGGACGGCGTCCTCGGTCGAGATGGTCGTTGCCTCGCTCCGCCACGCCTCGATATTCCGCGCCGGCCCGCTGCTCTCCGGCCGTTCGCCGCTGGGAAACTGCGGCTGGACACGCTGGCCGTCCAGCGTCGGCACCGCGATGATCTGGGTTGTCCAGCGCTGCCTGGGCGGGATGACGACGCGCCAGTTCAGTGCCCCCGGCAGCACCAGCGGTTCAGCCGTCGCGGTCACCGAGAGGCGGCGTGAGCCGTCGGATCTGGCCGTGAGGATCAGCTCGGTCCCAGCCGCCGTGGCATCCGCACCGCCACGGGCCGTCCGGCCCTCCTTAACCGCGAACAAGTCGGCGAAGTCGGCATCGACGTACAGCGCAAGGTTGACGGCAGTCGTCTCCCAGCTGAGGTTCTCGAGCGTCACCGTTTCCCGCATGCCGTCGCCCACCAGCCGCTCGCGGATCACCAGCACCGTGCTATCGGCCCGGCCCGCCGTCGGGGCACGGCGCAGCAAGAACCGCGCGCCGAAAGCTTCCATGGAACGGACGGAAAGCGGGTCCGCGGCATGCCCATCCAGCCGCAGCTCCCACCGGGAGATGATCCTCGCATCCCGGTAGAACAGCCCGTTCGGGCCGCCGCCGGGCCGGATGTCGCCGGTGCCGTCCGAAGCGCAGAATGTGCTGCCCTCGACCAGTGTGACGGGGCCGACAGCGCCTGCGGGCACTGCAAGGGCAGACGTCAGAGCAGGGGACATAATCCCAGGCTAGGGGACGTACCGGACTGTCCGGACGCGTTCATCCGGTTCGCGTCCGGACCGGCCGACCGCGGCTATCCGCTCCCGGCATTCTTACACGTGGCTTGGCCTCGAAGCGCGGCCCCCAGTCCGGTGTCCCGGTTCCCTGCAGTTCAGTGACGAGGCAGTGGACGGCAGTCAGGCCGTCCAGGAGTCCCCTGGTGGCGTTGCCCTACCCAGACTGCCACCATCTATTCATTCAGCATTTTCATCAGTGAGCGTTATCCACCAGCCGGATCGAGGGAATCGGGAGGAAGCGCTTTGCCTGTCTGGATCTGCGTCACCTGCGGTAACCACTATCCGGATACGGATTCCCCGCCTTCGTCCTGCGTGATCTGCTCGGACGAGCGGCAGTGGGTGCCGCCGGCCGGGCAGCGATGGGCCACGCTGGCGGAGCTGGCCGCCGCCGGGCATCGCAGCGACATCCGCGAAGTGGAGCCCGGCCTCCTCGGTGTCGGGGTGGACCCCCCGGTCGGCATCGGCCAGCGCGCGCTGGTGGTGACCACGCCCGAGGGCAACCTGCTGTGGGATCCTCCCGGCTTCCTCGACGAGCATGCCATCAGCGAGGTCAGGCGGGCAGGTGGGCTGCGCGCGGTGAGCGCCAGCCATCCGCACTTCTACGGCGCGATGGCCGAGTGGGGCCACGCCTTCGGCGCGGACATCCTGGTGCCGGAGGCGGATGCCTCGTGGATCACCCGCCCCAGTCCCTCGGTCCGGATCTGGTCGGGCACGCTGGCGGTCCTGCCCGGCGTCACCCTGATCCAGTGCGGCGGGCACTTCCCGGGCAGCGCCGTCGTGCACTGGGCCGCCGGCGCGGGCGGCGCCGGGGTGCTGCTGACCGGCGACACGATCTTCGTAACGCCGGGCGAGGACCGGATCACGTTCGTGTGGAGCGCACCGAACCGGCTGCCGCTGCCGGAGACGTCGGTCCGCGCCGTCATCGGCGCGGTGCGCCCATACCAGTTCGACCGGATCTATGGCGGCTGGTGGGAGCCGGCGATCCGGCGGGACGCCCGCCGCGTGCTGGAAAGCTCAGCCGGGCGGTACATCCAGTTCCTGCGGGGCGAGGCCCCGGGCGCTCCCCCGCCCGTGGCCCCGCCCGTGCCGCCGGGGTGAGGCGGCCATCCCGGCCCTCAGCGGTACCTGTCCGCGGCCGGGCTCGCGTGCCTGGCTGAGCTGCGGCCTTCCTCTTCCTCAGCCCGGAACTCGGCCCGGCGCTTGCGGCCCCAGCGCCAGAGGGCGATGACCACGCCCACGACGACGATGGCGGCGATGATGTAGGTGGGGCCGTGGAAGCCGTTGGCGATCGACTGCCAGTTGGCGCCGACGGCGTAGCCGGCCCCGGCGATCGCGGCCGTCCACGGGATGCAGCCGATGGTGGTGTACACACCGAACTTCAGCGGGCGCATCCCGGCGAACCCGGCCGGCAGCGAGATGAAGGTCCGCACGACCGGCAGCAGGCGGCCGATCAGTACGGCCATCGGGCCATGCCGCTCGAACCAGGCGTTCGCGCGGTCGATGTCGTGCTCGCGCAGCCAGATCCGGCGTCCCCAGCGGCGCAGCGCCGCCTGGCCGGCGTACAGGCCGACCGCCCAGGCGATGTAGCTGCCGACGACGTTCCCGGCCACACCCATGACGATCACAAGAACGAGATTGAGGTGCGTACTGGCCACCGCCCCCGCGGCGAGCGCGCCGCCGAAGGCCATGGTCAGTTCCGACGGAATCGGGATGCACGCCGATTCCAACAGCATCAGCAGGAATATGGCCAGGTAGCCGTAGGTGGCGATGAAGTGCTGCATGTGCTCGCTTTCCTCTGGATGTCGTGGTCAGGGTCCCGGCCGGCGGATGTCCGGCTGATCAAGTGTTGCAGCGGCGGCGCACCCGCAGACGGCGCACCGCGAAGCGTACGCACAGCGCGACGGCGAGCACGGCCAGTATGGCCAGTTCGTAGGTCCCGTACCGGGTGATCACCGTATACAGGGTGCCGATGTGGTGGCCGGCCAGGTCACCGGCCGTGGTCCACGCGCCGACCCACAGGGCGGCACCCAGAGCATTCAGCGCCAGGAACCTGGGCCACGGCATGCCGGACATGCCGGCGATGATCCCGTTGGCCTGGCGGAGGCCGTCGAAGAAGCGGGCGACGGGCACGATCTTGGTCCCGTGCCGGGCGAAGAACTTTTCCGCCCGGGCAACGCGCGGCGGCGTGAGCAGCACGTAGCGGCCGAAGCGGGCGAGGAGCCGGTGCCCCCCGTAGCGGCCGATCGCCCAGCCGATGCTGTCCCCGGTGATCGCGGCGATCAGCGCGATAACGGCGACCGCGACGATGCTCATGCGGCCCGTGCCCGCGTACACGGCCGCGGCGATCATCACCGTCTCCCCCGGTACGGGCACTCCGAAGTCCTCCACCAGCAGCAGTCCCCCGACTGCCACATACCCGTAGTGGGCCAGGTAAGGCGCGATCGCCGCGAGGATGCCAGGCAGCGCCGGGGCCGCGGTCATGCGGCCGTCCGCGGGCCCGGGGGCGGGGTGGGGCCCGGAGACGGGAGTACGTGGACGCTGCCGTTACCGGCATTCGGCCCTGGCATGGCAGAATTCCTCTGGGAGATCCTCTACGCATCCGTAGAACTTCTACAAGTACGTAGATGTTACCGCATCAGCCTTGCGGAAGGGCCCTGGAGCATAACACGCGATGAACACGGACAACGGGCCGGCTGACGGCGGCCCGCGGCGGGCCGCCGGCGAGCTGGAAAGCGCGGTGCTGGGCCTGCTGCACGCCGCGGGAACGCCGCTGTCGCCCGGCGCCGTGCGTGAGCGCCTCGGCGGCGATCTCGCCTACACGACGGTGGTGACGATCCTTTCCCGGCTGCACGCCAAGGGCGTCCTGGAACGGGCCCGGGCCGGGCGCGCCTACCTGTACGCCCCCGTGGCCGACGAGCCGGGGCTCGCGGCGCGCCGGATGGCGAACGTGCTGGCCGCGGAGCCCGACCGCGAAGCCGTGCTGGCCCGGTTTGTGTCCGGCCTGTCCCGCTCGGACGAGCAACTGCTGCGCCGGATGCTCGCCGACGCCGGCGACGCCGGGGAAGCCGGCCAGAACTGAGGGGAACCAACGCCCGTGCATGTGCTCATCTACCTGCCGCTCGCGGTCCCGCTCCTGGCTGCGGCGTGCGCACGGCCCATCGCCAGCCGGCTCCCCCCGCAGGCCGCGACCTGGCTGCTGACCGCCGCCGCGATCGCTCTCGCCGGGCTGAGCACGGCCGTACTCGGGCTGCTCGCCTTCACCGCCGTTCTCCGCATCCCGCTGGTGGCTGATCTCGGCCACATGTCCGCGCAGGTGATCCGGCGCCACGATCCGGCGTCGCTGACCGCCGCCGTGACGGCCGGAGCACTGCTCGCGGCGGTCACCGCGGCCGCCTGCCGTGCCGGGTGGCGCCGCGCCCGCGCGCTGGTCTCCGCGGCCCGCCAGGGCCGCTGCCTGCCCGGCTCAGGCCAGGTCGTCGTGGTGCCGGACGGCACGGCGGACGCGTATGCGGTGCCCGGCTGGCCGGGCCGCATCGTGGTCACCGCCGGCATGCTCGACGCGCTCGAGCCCGCCGAGCGCGATGTGCTGCTCGAGCATGAGCGCGCGCACACCGCGGGTCATCACTACCTGTTCACCGCGCTGACCTATCTCGCGGCGGCCGCGAATCCGCTGCTCCGCCCGGTCGCGGCGACGGTGAGCTACACGGTCGAGCGGTGGGCCGACGAGCGGCCGCCCGGGCCTGCGGCGACCGGCGCCTCGCAGCCCGGGCCATCAGCAAGGCGGCGCTC
>DASQVO010000468.1:0-29662 GCA_035640715.1 Streptosporangiaceae bacterium | reverse complement strand
CTCCTAGCTGACGCAGGCGGGGCCGAGGAGCTGTTTCAGGTCGCCGAGCAGGGCCGGGGATGCACTGACCCGGAGCTTCTCATCGAGGCGCACCACCGTCGTCCGCTGCGGCCCGCGCAGCTTCAGGTGCACCTCCGTGGTGCCGGGATGGGTCAGCAGGACCTCCTTGAGCTGCTCCACCACGGGCGGCACGCATCGCGTCACCGGCATCGACACCACAAAAGGGCCGCCATCGCCCGCCGACATGTCAGGGACGGTCACGTCCATCGCAATCAGCTTCGGCACGTCGTCGCGGCGGTCGATCCGGCCCTTCACCACGACGATCGCATCTTCGGCGATCGAGGTCGCGTAGAGCTGGTAGGTCGCGGGGAAGAACAGCACCTCGATCGCGCCGGCGAGGTCCTCCAGGGTGGCCGCGGCCCACGGGTTGCCCTGCTTGGTTACCTTGCGCTGCACACCGGAGAGGATCCCGCCGACCTTGACGACCACCCCGTCGCCGCGGTCACCACGGCCTCGTTCGGCTTCATCCCCAGAAGTAACCAGGTCGGCGAGTGAGCAGTCGGTCTCCCTGGCGAGCAGGTGCTCGACGCCGAGCAGCGGGTGGTCGGAGACATACAGGCCGAGCATCTCCCGCTCGAACGCGAGCAGGGTGGACTTGTCCCACTCCCCCTCGGGGATCGGCACGTCGAAAAAGGCCTCCGTCTCGGCGTCCCCGCCGAACAGCGAGTCCTGCCCGATGGCCTCATTGCGCTTGATGTCGATCACCGCGTCGACGGCCTGCTCGTGCACCAGCACCAGGCCCTTGCGCGGGTGGCCGAACGAGTCGAACGCCCCCGCCTTGACCAGCGACTCGATGACGCGCTTGTTGCAGACCACGGCGGGCACCTTGCGCAAGAAGTCGGAGAAGCTGGTGAACTCGCCCTTGGACTTGCGGGTGGCCACGATCGCGTCGACGACGTTGTTCCCGACATTGCGGATCGCCGCCAGGCCGAACCGGACGTCGTTGCCCACCGCGGTGAACGTGGCCACCGAGGAGTTGACGTCGGGCGGGAGCACCTTGATCCCCATGCGGCGGCACTCGCTCAGGTACAGCGCCGACTTGTCCTTGTCGTCGCCGACGGAGGTCAGCAGGGCCGCCATGTACTCAGCCGGGTAGTTGGCCTTGAGGTAGGCGGTCCAGTAGGACACCAGGCCGTACGCGGCGGAGTGAGCCTTGTTGAACGCGTAGCCCGCGAACGGGACGAGCACGTCCCAGACGGCCTTGATCGCCCGGTCGGAGTAGCCGCGCTCGCGGCACCCCTGCTGGAAGGGGACGTACTCCTTGTCGAGGATCTCCTTCTTCTTCTTGCCCATGGCCCGGCGGAGCAGGTCCGCTTGGCCGAGCGAGTACCCGGCCAGGATCTGGGCGGCCTTCTGCACCTGCTCCTGGTAGACGATCAGGCCGTAGGTGGGCTCGAGCACCTCGCGCAGCGGCTCTTCGAGCTCGGGGTGGATCGGCGTGATCTCCTGCTGCCCGTTCTTGCGGAGTGCGTAGTTGGTGTGGGAGTTCACGCCCATCGGGCCGGGCCGGTACAGAGCGATCACTGCCGAGATGTCCTCGAAGTTGTCCGGCTTCATCAGCCGGAGCAGCGACCGCATCGGGCCGCCGTCGAGCTGGAACACACCCAGGGTGTCGCCGCGGGCCAGCAGTTCGTAGGTGGGCCTGTCGTCCAGCGGCAGGTCGAGCAGCTTGAGCTGGATGCCCCGGTTCTTCTCGATCGCCGCGACCGCGTCGGCCATGATCGTCAGGTTCCGCAGGCCGAGGAAGTCCATCTTGAGCAGGCCGAGGCCCTCGCAGGTCGGGTAGTCGAACTGCGTGATGACGGCACCGTCGGTGTGCCGCGTCCACACGGGTATGTGCCCGGTGATCGGCTCGGCCGACATGATCACGCCGGCCGCGTGCACGCCCGGCTGCCGGATCAGCCCCTCGATCCCCTTGGCAGTATCGATGACCTGCTTGATCTCCGGCTCGGCCTCGTACAGGCCGCGCAGCTCCCCCGCCTCGGAGTACCGGGGATGGCTGGAGTCGAAGATGCCGGACAGCGGGATGTCCTTGCCCATCACCGCGGGCGGGAACGCCTTGGTGATCCGGTCGCCGAGCGCGTAGGGGAAGCCGAGGACCCGGCAGGCGTCCTTGATAGCAGCCTTGGCCTTGATCGTGCCGTAGGTGACGATCTGAGCGACCCGGTCTGAGCCCCACTTCTCGGTCACGTACCGGATGACGTCGGCCCGCCCGCGTTCGTCGAAGTCCACGTCGATGTCGGGCATGGACACGCGCTCGGGGTTGAGGAACCGCTCGAAGATCAGGCCGTGCTGGAGCGGATCCAGGTCGGTGATGCCCAGCGCGTAGGCCACGATCGACCCGGCGGCCGACCCGCGGCCCGGCCCGACCGCGACGCCGTGGTTCTTCGCCCACATGATGAAGTCCGCCACGACCAGGAAGTAGGCCGGGAACCCCATCTGGCAGATGATGCCGATCTCGTATTCGGCCTGCTTTCTCCGGGCTTCGTCGTACCCGTTGGGGTAGCGGCGCTCCATGCCCTTCCACACCTCGGCCCGGAACAGGTCCTCTTCGCTCTCGTAGCCTTCGGGGATCGGGAACCGGGGCATCAGGTTGACGAAGTCGAACATGCCCGAGGTGTCGACCCGGTCGGCCACCAGCAGCTGGCTGTTGCGGCAACCCTCCTGCCACGCGTCGGAGCTGTCGATCGCGTACATCTCGCCAGCGGACTTGATGTAGTAGCCGGTGCCCTCGAAGCGGAACCGGTCGGCGTCGGCCAGCGTCTTACCGGTCTGGATGCACAGCAGCAGGTCGTGCGCCTGCGCATCCTGCTCCCTGGTGTAGTGGGAGTCGTTGGTCACGACCGGCGGGATGCCGAGCTTGCGGCCGATCTCCAGCAGCCCGTCCCGGACCCTGTTCTCGATCTCCAGGCCGTGGTCCATCAGCTCCAGGAAGTAGTTGTCCTTCCCGAAGATGTCCTGGTACTCCGCGGCGGACTTGAGCGCCTCGTCGAACTGGCCGAGGCGAAGGCGCGTCTGCACCTCACCGGACGGGCATCCGGTGGAGGCCATCAGGCCGCCGGCGTGCTCGGCGATGATCTCCTTGTCCATCCGCGGCCACTTGACAAGCCAGCCTTCCGCATAGGACCGGGAGGACAGCTTGAAAAGGTTGTGCAGGCCCTCTTTGTTGCGCGCCCAGATGGTCTTGTGCAGGTAGGCGCCGCTGGCCGAGACGTCGTCCTTCTTCTGGTGCGGCTGGCCCCACAGGATGCGGTTGGTGTTGCCCCTGGCCTCCGGGGCCACGTACGCCTCGATGCCGATCACGGGCGTGATCCCGGCGTCCTTGGCCTGGCGGTGGAATTCGGCCGCGCCGTACATGTTGCCATGGTCGGTCATCGCGATATGGGTCATGCCCTGCCGTCCGGCCTCCGCGAACAGCTCCTTCAAGCGGGCGGCGCCGTCCAGCATGGAGTACTCCGTGTGCACGTGAAGGTGCGCGAACGGCTGACGCTGACGGGCCGCGGGTTCCGCCATGGGACTGAACCGCCTCCTTCGGGCATGCTGCGCGAGGCCCGGGAGCCGGCCGCTTGGCCAGGTTACGCGGGCACGCGTCATCGTGGACGAACGATATTCCGGGGGGAAGGCGGCGCGAGCCGCACCTACGCGTGAAGCTCCGTACTGCCTCCGCAGCAGGCCTCCGCGCTGGCGACTTTCGCCTCAGGCGACCGCGCCGACCCGGTGATCCGAGCCTACATCGCCGCCCCGGATCCCCCGGCCCGCACACGCCGGCGCGAGAGGAAATGGCCCGGGTTTCCGGCCGTTCCTCCCGAACTCATACCGAACGGGATGTGGTGGCCGGATTACGCCAGGCACTACGCGCGGCGGAGCGGGCACCCAGCCATCCTGGCACCCGGGACCGCTTCCCGCCCCGCCGGGTCAGGCCGGCGTCAGCCGACGTGTACGTGGGGGCGGCGGGACCGGTCGGGCTCGGCGCGGCGCAGTACCTCGCGGGTGACGGGGGCGACCTCGCCGTAGCCCCACAGCATGAAGCGCAGGAAATGGACCAGCGGGCTGCCCTCGGTCCAGTCGAAGTAGACGTGCGGTATCAGCCCGAACTGGTCGCGCATGGCCAGACAGATCGCGGCGATGCCGTTGGCCACCGCGGTGCTGCTCACGGTCAGCACCTGGAAGCCGAACCGGTCCTCTCCGCTGACCTCCAGGCCGGACTCGAACTCCGAGGCGTCGGCCACCGACACCTCCAGGAACACCGTGGGCTGGTCACCGGGAATCCGGTTGACCTCCCGTTCTTCCTGCCACTTGGCCAGGTATTCATGCTGGTCCCGCTCATCCGGCTCGTTGGCGATGACGTTGATGATCCCGCCGCGGACCGCCGCGCGGAGGAACCCGGCCGCGGTCTCGTCGAAGGTGACGCTGGTGGCGCGGAGTTCGTAGGAGCGGCTCACCCTGGAAACCAGCGACACGATCAGGATGGCGGCGATGAAGCAGCCCGCAATCTTCAGCCCGTCCGGCCGCTCCACCATGTTGGTCACAGTGGTCACCGCGAAGATCAGCATGATCAGCGCGTACGCCCACGTCATCCGGTCCCGGCGGCGGTAGGCGGACAGGGTGACCGCGTACGCGGCCGAGGTGATCAGCACCAGCACCCCGGTCGCGTACGCGCCCGCCTGCGCGTCGACTCCCGCGTCGAAGATCCAGGTCACCAGGGACGCGATCGCGGCGAACACCAGCACCAGCGGCCGGGTGGCCAGCGCCCATGCCGGGGCCATCCCGTACCGGGGGAGGTAGCGGGGCACCAGGTTGAGCAGCCCGGCCATGGCCGACGCGCCGGCGAACCACAAGATCGCGATGGTGCTGATGTCGTAGGCAGTGCCGAAGCCGTTGCCGAGGTACAGGTGGGCCAGGTAGGCCAGGGCCCGGCCGTTGGCCGCCCCGCCGGGCTGGAACTGCCGGGCCGGGATCAGCACGGCGGTGACGAAGCTGGAGGTCAGCAGGAGCGCTGCCATGATGCCGGCGGCCGTGGTGAGCAGCCGCCGGGTGCTGGCGACCCGCCGGGCCAGCCGCTGCCCTTCCGTGCCGGTCCCGCCGGCGACCTGCGGCATGACCAGCACGCCGGTCTCGAAGCCGGACAGGCCCAGGGCCAGCTTGGGGAAGGTGACCAGCGCGACGCCGATCACGGCCAGCGCGCTGGAGTGCTCATGGGTGAGCGCCGACCACCAGCCGGTAACGTGCGCTGATCCGGTCGCCACGTGCACCAGCGCGTCGCCCATCACCACGGCATTCAGCGCCAGGTACACCCCGACCAGCACAACCGCGATCCCGATGGCCTCGCTGAAACCGCGCAGGAACACCGCCGCCAGCGCGGCCAGGAGCACCAGGGTGACCGCGAACTGGTGCCCGTGCAGGAAGTGCGGCGCGTAGGAGTTCGCCAGCAGGTGCGCCGACGCGTCCGCCGCGGACAGGGTCATCGTGATCAGGAAGTCGGTGGCGGCGAAGCCCAGCAGCACCAGGACCAGGACCTTGCTGCTCCACCAGGAGAGGATGTGCTCGAGCATGGCCAGCGAGCCCTCACCGCGGGGGCTCTCGGCCGCTACCCGCCGGTACACCGGCAGCGCCCCGAACAGTGTGACCAGGATCAGCACGATGGTGGCCAGCGGCGAGACGACCCCCGCGGCCAGGAACGCGATCGCGGGCTGGTAGCCGATCGTGGAGAAGTAGTCGACGCCGGTCAGGCAGACGACCTGCCACCACGGGTGGCCCGGCTCGTGCTCGTCGGCCTTCCGGTGCGGGCCGGGATGCCGTCCCTCCCGACCCGGGTGCGCCGCACTGTCCCGTACCCGGCTCATCACCTGGGCACCGTATCAGGCAGTTTCCTGACGCTGGCCAACGGGAAGCGGACACCGGAGCCGCCGCAACGCTTAACTTGATGCGATGAAGGAGCGGAGCCTCCCGCTCCCAATAGGTCTGCGGCATCGTGGAGAAGGTCACCGGCTACGCAGCGCATCTCGAACTCCAGGTCAGTGCCCGGTAACCGATTCCACCGCGTCTTGGCTGACCACGCGGTGTATGACCGCTACGCGTTCGCGCGCAGGCCGAGGATCGCGGAGGCGTCCGGGATGAGCACGAGGAACGGCTCGCCGGTGACGGGGAAGACGGCCGGGATCGTGTCGACGGCGAAGATCAGGTCGCTGATCTCGATGAGCATCAGAAGGAAGAGCAGCGGGGGCGCGACGACGTGCAGGCGTCAGCCCTTGCTGCAGATCCGCTCCCCGGCGGGATATCAGCCCGTCGCCGACATGCCTGTCTGCGGCAGTAGGCCAGCGTCGCCGAGCATGCGCCGGGCCTGGTCCGCGGTACCTTCGCGGGCGATCAGGTCGTAGCGGGCGGCCGAAAGTGCGCGCACGGAGCTGAAGTCTCGCCGGCCGCGGGTCGCGGCGTGCGCGACGAACCCGAAGACCGCGCCCCACAGAGCGCCAAACCCGGCGGCTGCCGCGACAACGCCGAGCCAGGCGTGCCCGGTTGTGAACAGCCCGATCAGGACGCCGATCAGCAGGCCTGCCCACAGCCCGCTGAACGCGCCGGCGCCCGCGGCCCGCGCGGCGGTCAGCCGCCCCGTCACCCGCTCGATCAGCCGCAGGTCGCTGCCGACGATGTCGAGTTTCTCGACGGGGAAGCCGTCATCGGAAAGCCGGTCGACCGCGCGCTGGGCGGCCTGGTAGTCGTCGTACCGCACCACGGTGTTCCAGGCGGCGCTGATCGGGTTCAGCATCGGTGTGCCGTTCTTCAGCATGGCAGCCTTTCCTTCGGTGAGACAGCAACAGACTCGGCCACCCGTGTGCAGAAGCGGCGCGCGGCGGATGGAGATCCGATGGAGGTGCACCTCCATCGGATCTCCAAAACCCGCGCATGCGGGCTCCTCGCCGCGGGGCTAGAAACGAGATCCCGGAACGCGCCCCGGACGAGCTCTGGAACGCGCTGCGAACCAGCTCCGGAAAAACGGAATGTGAGGTGCCGTGATGGCGTGGGTCGCTATTGTCGCCGCCGGCTTGTTCGAGATGGCTTTCGCCGTGTTCCTGAAGCTGAGCCACGGGATGTCGCAGCCGTGGCCGACGGCCGGGTTCGCGGTCTGCGCCCTGATCAGCTTCGGCATGCTGACCGTGGCGCTGCGCGAGCTCGAGGTGGGGGCCGCCTATGCGGTCTGGACGGGTATTGGTGCCGCCGGGACGGCGACCGTGGGCATGGTCTTCCTCGGCGATACGGTGTCGGCCGCCAAGCTGGTGTCGATCGGCCTGATTCTTGCCGGTGTCGTCGGCCTCAACCTGTCCGGCGTCACGCTGTGACCTGCCGGGCTTCAGTCCGTGAGCGCTCGCTGCCGGCGGGACCTGATCCGCCGGACGGCTTCGATCAGCGCGCTGATCACGATCGTGGAGCCGGACGCTATCAGCAGCCCGGCCCAGGGGTTGTCCGCGAACGCCTTGCCGCCGAGGCGGCCGATGAAGAACGCGTGCAGGGCCCATATGATGCCGGCCGCGGCGGTTGCGGTGATGAACCGCCGGCGCGGGTAGCCGGTGAGCCCGCACGTGAGGGTGACCGCTGTGCGCCCGCCGGGAATGAAGCGGCAGACGATGATGAGCTGCATCCCGAATCGGTTCAGCGACCGTTCGGCCCACGCCCGCGCCTTCTTGCCCTTCACGGTCGAGAAGAACCTGCGTTCCACGACGGGCCCGAAGCGGCGGCCGAGAAAATAGGAGAGGTTGTCGCCGAGGAAGGCCCCGGCGGCGGCGCAGGCGACGAGCAGGGCGATGCGCGGATCGGCGCTTCCGGCGGTCGCCACACCGAGTGCGATGACGGCGGTCTCGCTTGGCAGGACCGGGAAGATCACGTCGAGCGCGGGAATGATGAATGCGATGAAGTACGAGACCGCCGCGTCAACCTGCAGGCTGGCCACCGTGCATCTAGCTTGCGCCCGTGCGCTGCGCTGCCGGAGCGGGCTCGGCGGTGCACCGCGGGCAGTACCGGGACTCCGGGATCGCGCGCAGCAACCCAACAGGGATCAGCGAACCGCACTCCTCGCAGCGGCCGAAGTCCCCGCTCGCCAGGCGGCCCAGCGCCTCTTCGGTGTGTGCCAGCTTCTGGCGGGCGGCGACCGCGCGGCGCAGTAGCCGTCGCGTCTCCTGCCTCTCATGCTGGCTCTGCTGCCCTGGCTGGCCCGCCGCGACCGCGCCGTGGTAGGCCAGGGACAGTTCGGTGACCTCCTGCAGGCGTGTCTGCCACCGCTCCTCGAGGAGCACCCTCCAGTACGGGCTGTGGTCGCGGCGTTCTTCTCGGCGCATCATGCTCCTCATCGGTGCGAGCGGAGCAGCCGGATGCACAGGACCGACAGCCCGATACCGAAGACGATCCACGGTGCCGCAATGATCAGGTTACTCCTAGTCATCTGCGCTGTCCTCCTCCCGGTCGCTGTTCGGTACCAGTGCACCCGGCGGCAGTGCCCGCCCGGTGAAATTGCCGTGGTGACGGTGTGGAGGCCCGCGGCCGGCGCGCCGAGCGCGCAGCCGGCTCCAGCCCGGAGCCAGGCACGGCGCAGCCACGCGCCGGCGTCCGGCCTGGTCCGTGCGGGATCATGAGAGCTGGATGAACCGGCGGAGAGGTGTGGACTGCGCGATGGCCGCGACGGTGCTGGTAGTTGAGGACGAGCGGAAGCTACGGGACTTCATCCGGTCGTACCTAGAGCGTGCCGGGTTCACCGTGCTGTCGACCGGATCCGGTGCCGAGGCGATCACCATGGCGGCCGAGGCCGCACCCGATCTGGTGGTCCTCGACCTCGGCCTGCCCGACGTGCCGGGGCGAGACGGTCGCCCGCGAGCTCCGCGCGGCGGCTACCAAGGCGGCCACGGCAGCGGCGACGCCGATCCTCTTCCTCACCGCGAAAAGCGGTGAGGAAGACCGGATCCGCGGCCTCGAACTCGGTGCCGACGACTACGTGACGAAGCCGTTCAGTCCCAGGGAACTGGTGCTGCGGGTGCAGGCGAGGCGTGGCCGAGCCCACCCCTGGGGAGCTGTCCTCATTGCGTGACGAGATGCTGCGGCTGGCGCGCATGGTCGGCGACCTGCAGACGCTGGCCGCCGCCGACGCTGCCGTCCTGCACCTGGCGCGGCGCCGGTGCGACCTGGCGGACATCGCCGCCGGGCGGCAGCGTCACCGTCGTGACCAGGCCGGATGGCCCCAACGCCGTTCTGCAGGTCACCGATACCAGCGCCGGTATCCCCGCCGGGGACCTGCCCCGCATCTTCGACCGGTTCTGGCGCGGTCAGGGCGTGGCGCAGACCTCCGGCAGCGGCATCGGCCTCGCGATCGCCGCTGAGCTGGCCCAGGCGCACGGCGGCGAGCTGACCGTCGCAAGCACCGAAGGACGCGGTACCACGATGATGCTCACCCTGCCTCCCGCAACCGGATTACGCTCGGAAAATCACCGACCTCGACTGGGCGCGCGGTAGCGAACCTGGGCCTGTTGCGATGATCGGGCCTGGTCAGGGGTCGGGTGCCAGTGTGCCATCTGGTGCGATGTGGCTGAAGATCTGGTCGATCATGGTCAGCACGTGCGGATCTTCGACTGTGTAGTAGGTGTGGCGGCCTTCACGGCTGGCGGACACGATCCCGGCGAGCCGCAGCTTGGCCAGGTGCTGGCTGGTGGTGGGGATGCTGAGCCCGACCCGCCGGGCAAGGGTGCCGACGTCTGACCTCTCGTGAGCCATCAGCCACGCCAGATGCAGCCGGGGCGGGCTGGCGAGCAGGGCGAACGTCGCCGCGGCCACACGCAGCTGAGGCTGAGTGGGTTCCGTCCCCCGTGTGGTGTCCGGAGGCCCCGGTGGCGGGGGCGCGTTCAGCATTGTCCCAGTCTGCTTCGCTCGTGCGGCATACGCCAAAGGCGGCCTCCATCACGATATACATCGTCAGTTGCGCAATTAACAAAATCATGGCATGATGGCCGGTGTCTGAAGGGGAGTAGTCCGGCAACTTGCCGTCGACATACCGAGGGCTCCATGGCCCTCCGGTGGCAGGGCCCGACCCAGGGCGGGCGAGACCTTCGGCCAGCTGAGTCGCCTGGCCGAGGTGGCCCTGGTCCCTTCGGTCCCGGCGGCGCGTCCGTCCCGGAGGGCCGTCATGTCATTGAAGCTGGCGCGGCCGGTCGCGCTGTGCGCCGCGCTGACTATCCCAGCCCTGTTCCTTCGCCTGGGCGGCGTGCACCCTGCCGCCGCGCCCGGGCTGGTGGTGTTCGGGGCGGCCGTGGTCGCCGCATCATTCCTGCTGGCCTGGGCCGCCGAAGCAGCCCGGGTCGACATCTCCGGGCCGCTGGCGATCGCCATCCTGGCCGTGATCGCGGTTCTTCCCGAGTACGCGGTGGACCTGTACTTCTCCTACACCGCCGGACACGACCCGGGCTATGTGCAATACGCGGCGGCCAACATGACCGGATCAAACCGGCTCCTGCTGGGACTGGGCTGGCCGGTCGTGGTGATCACCGCCCTGGCGGTGGCGTCCCGGCGGTCCGGGCACAGCGTCCGGGAACTGGTGCTGCAGTCCGGGTACCGGGTCGAGCTGGGGTTCCTGCTCATCGCCTCCATCGCCGCGCTCGTGGTCCCGCTGTCGGGCCAGATCAGCCTGATCCTCGGCTTCGCGCTGCTCGGTTTCTTCGTCTTCTACCTATGGAAGGCCTCACAGGCCGCCACGTCCGACCCCGAGCTTGCCGGGACCGCCGCCCGGATCGGCAGCCTGCCCACCCGGGGCCGGCGCCTGCTGGTGGCCGGGCTGTTCATCTTCGCCGCCGCCGTGATCGTGGCCTCGGCCGAGCCGTTCGCCAACTCGCTCATCACCACCGGCACCGAACTGGGGATCGACAGATTTCTCCTGGTGCAGTGGGTGGCCCCGCTGGCCTCCGAATCACCAGAGTTCATCGTGGCCATCCTGTTCGCGGTCCACGGCAAGGGCTCCGATGCCATCGGCACCCTGATCTCCAGCAAGGTCAACCAGTGGACACTGCTGGTCGGCAGCCTGCCGGTCGCCTACCTGGCCGGCGGCGGCGGCACCGCGCTGATGCTGGACGCCCGGCAGATCGAGGAGTTCCTGCTGACCGCCGCCCAGACCCTGCTCGGAGTGGCCGCGCTGCTGACCCTGCGCTTTCCGCGCTGGCTGGCGTTCACTCTGCTCGTGCTGTTCGCCGCGCAATACGCGCTGCCGGGCCAGGCCGCGCGGTATGCCCTGGCTGCCATCTACGGTGGCATCGCCGTCGCCGCGCTGGCCCGCAACCACCGCCACATCCTGCCAACGCTCGCCGCGCCTTTCCGCGCGATTCCCGGCCCCGCAGGAGGCGGAAGCGAAGCTGTCCCCGCCCCGGCCAGCCAGCCCTCCCCGCGGCCGGCAGGCACCGCCGGTGCAGGCGTAGAGGTCACGAAGGCACCCGCGCGGACGCAGGCCACGGCGCCTGCTCACCCGGCCCGGCTGCCCGTGTCCAAGAGGAGCCTGGTCCTGGTGGCCGGGCTTCCCGGCGCAGGCAAGACCACGCTGATGCGCACACTGCACCCAGACCGCACGCTACGCGTCTCCGACTCCGAGCAGCTGCGCACCGCGGTTCTCCCCCTGCTGCCCTGCAGCACCCGCTACGGGCTTGTCCGGCCGGCTGTGCACCTGCTCCACCGGGCCAGCGTGGTGTGCCTATCGCTCGGGCCATCGCCGGCCGTTGTGGTGCACCTGCCCGCAACATCGGCTCGTCTCCGCCGCGCGATAACCAGGCTGGCCCGGCTGAGCCGCCGGACAGCCCACTTGGTGTGGCTCGATGCAGCCGCCACCGAAGCCCGTGAAAGCCAGCGGACACGTGGCCGCATGATCACGGCTCGCTCATTTGAGCGCCATGTCCGCAGGGCCGAGCGGACGAGCGAGCGGATACTGGCCCGCCAGCTCGACGAAGGATGGGCCACCACATTGCGACTCGATCGCCACGCCGCACGGGCCGGGCTGCAGATACAAATCGACGACCGCCCGTGCCGGGCGCGCTGCCCCGGCTGACCATCATCGGCGACAAAAGCTTCGCCGACCGAGAATCCGAGGACCTGGTCACCAGCGGGTCCGGCCTGTCCCGGTTCCGGCGGAAGCATGACGCTGCACTCGCCACCGGCGAAGCCGACCGCCGCCCCGCCTGATCAGGAGCAGGACAGGTGCGGGCATGGGGACGGGATGACCGGCAGGTCACCGGCCTGGCAGCGACTTCGGGCCCGCTGCCGTCACCATCACTTGCAAAAACAAGCACCCGGGTGGCGAGTCAACCAGCATCAGCCCGGGAAGCTTGCTTCATAGTGCCCTCCGGTTCAGGCGTTGGATGGTTTTCCTGGGCTGGCTGTGGTGACGTGATTGAGGCAGGTGGCCTTGGTTTCCGGTGTCAGGATGATCCACAGGCGGGCTCCTGGTCCGCGCCGGGCCGGCAGGATGCCTTCCTTGATCCAGGCGTAGATGCGGGGCGGTTTGACGCCGAGCCGGGCGGCGGTTTCGGTGACGGTGCACTCGCCGTCGCCGCGGTGCTGGCGGATGATGTCTTTGTGCTGGTGGATGGAGCGGGCAGCACGTTCACGGCAGGCGGCTTCGACGCTGACCCCGCCACCTGGCCGGCCCCGCCGGTTATCACCACCACGGCAACCACCCGGTACGGCACGGCGGTGGCGCATGCCTGGGACCGGCTGCACCCCCGGCTCACCCACCGCTCCGCCTGGCTCGGCCACAACGGCCCGCTGCCAGTGATCGAAGGGACCCTGATCCGCCTGCAGGTGGACCATCTGCCCGGTGACCGGGATCCCAAGCCGGTGTGGCTGTGGTGCTCCCGCACCGGCGCCGCCCCAGGTGAGGTGGACCGGCTGTGGCAGGCATTTTTGCGCCGTTTCGACCTGGAACATACTTTTCGCCTGTTTAAGCAGGTCCTCGGGTGGACCGTCCCAAAGATCCGCGAACCTGAGGCTGCTGACCGGTGGACCTGGCTGATGTGCGCCACGAGGCGCTGCTGTTATTTCCGGATGGAGGTGGAAGACCGTCCATTTCGATGCCGTCGTAGCGGCAGAGTAAAGCTGGAGGCAGCCTAACCTGGGGATCGCCAGGAAGGGCGGGAGCAGCCCCGGCAAAGTCGTGTCGGCCTAGCACTGCCGGATGGGCCGGGCGCGGTGAGCGAGACGGGAAGGTATACGCGAGAAACCGGTGTTGTTACGCCCCTTGAAGGTCCGCCAGCTCTAACCCGGTGGATTCGGGCTGGTTCGCGGTGCGCACCCACTCCTTATAGCGGGTGGGGAACTCCAGATCGGGTCTATGAGGTCTAGGTTTGGAGGCCATGGTGAATTGTCTACGACAGTAGTCATGGCGATATCGCAGGGGTAGAGCCGGATGCCTAACTCGTCAACCGGACAGCAGTGAACGTGGGAACCGTCCGCGTGCGTTCCATCGCCGCACCTCGGCCAGAGGTGATAGGCGGTGGATAGGTGCGATGCCTGCCGAAGGCGCGGATGGGGCGGAGTCGCCGTAGTACTCAGAGCGCGGGAGAGCCGCGTACGCGGGGAAGGGCGGCAGCGTGTCCGACAAGGAGGGAAAGTAATGTCCGAAGATGCGCTGGTGAATACCGGCGCCGTGAACTGGCCGGATGCTGACTCGGCCCACTTCACGGTACGGAGGATGCAGACCAAGTTGCACCACTGGGCGACCCAAGAACCCGGTCGCCGGTTCAGTGACCTGTACAACCTCGTCTACGACCCGGCGTTCCTGGTGGCCGCGTGGGAACGCGTGTCCGCCAACAAGGGCGCGAAGACTCCGGGAATCGACAAGGCCACCGCGGCCCAGATCGAGACCGGGATCGGGGTCGAGGCTTTCCTGAACCAGATCCGGAACTCGCTGAAGTCGGGCGAGTTCCGGTCGAAGTACGGCAAGTGATGATACCGAAAGCGAATGGGAAGCTCCGTCGCCTCGGTATTCCAACTATCGCAGACCGGCTGGTCCAGGCAAGTCTGAAACTGGTGCTCGAACCCATTTTCGAGGCGGACTTCAAGCCGTGCTCATACGGGTTCCGCCCCAACCGGCGAGCGCAAGATGCCATCTCCGAGATTCATATCTTCGGCACCAACAAGTACGAATGGGTGCTGGAGTGTGACATCAAAGCCTGTTTCGATGAGATTTCACATACGGCACTGATGGATCGCCTCCGGGTGAGGATCAAGGACAAAAGCATCTGCTCACTGGTCAAGGCGTTCCTGAAATCCGGGATCTTCACCGAGCTCGGAAGCAGGGAAGAGACACTTACCGGAACACCACAAGGCGGAATTCTCTCACCTCTGCTCGCCAACATTTCCCTGTCGGCGCTGGATGACCATTTCGACCAGCAATGGCAGCAACAGATGGGCACAAAATGGCGGCGGGAAAGACGCAAGAAGAACGGCCAAGGAAACTGGCGGCTCGTCCGTTATTGCGACGACTTCGTCCTCATGGTGGCGGGCGACCGGCACCATGCCGAGGCCCTGCGCGAGGAGGTATCAGCCGTGCTCGCATCCCTGGGGCTACGGCTGGCACCGGAGAAGACCCAGGTGGTCCACATCGAACACGAGGGCTTCACGTTCCTCGGCTTTGACATCCGCAGGATGCGCAAGCGAGGGTCGTCGAAGTATCACGTCTACACCACACCGTCCAAGAAGGCCATTGCGTCGATCAAGGACAAGGTGAAGGCCAAAACGTACAGGTCAACCCGCCACATGAACCTGGACCAGGTGATCCGCAGCCTGAACAGGCTACTGGGCGGATGGGCGAACTACTTCAGGCACGGGGTGTCCAAGGCAGTGTTCTACGCCATCGACTACTTCGCATGGAGCAGGCTGATGCGCTGGACACGCGCCAAGTACGCGGGCAGAACCGGGCTGTCGATGAAGGAACTCCGACGTCGTTTCTGCGACAAGGGGTGGAGATTCGCCCACAACGGGGTCGTGTTCACCGGCGCGTCCAGCGTCGCGGTGACTCGCTACCGGCATCGCGGCAGCAACATCCCGACCCCGTGGACCCCGAAACCGGCAGCCACCGCCACCGGTAGCTGACCAGCGGGTAAGACGCGCGGAGCGCCCGGTGCGGAGTAATTCGCACGCCGGGTGCGGCGGGCGGGCCGGGGAAACCCACCGGGAGCAATCCCGGCAGGGCGCCCCGGTCCGACCCAACTATCACCTGCCATGCCCAGCTCCGGTTCGCCCGCCCGCTCGCCACCGACCTGCGCCTCCCCTGGGAACGGCCCGCGCCGCCCGGGCGGCTCACCCCGGCCCGCGTCCGCCGGGGGTTTAGGAACATCCGCGCGAAGGCCACCCAGCCCGCTGGTGCACCAAAACCCGGCAAGCCCGGCCCCGGACGCCCGCCAGGATCGAAGAACCGCCGCCCAGCACCCCGCCACGACGTGGGGAAAACGACGAAGAGAGAACTCACGCTCAAGGCACGGCGAGAACGCGCAGGTTAAACGACAAGCTGAAAGACTGTGCAGTAACTGATGTGCGTCGGCTACCACACATGGACCACCCCATCCGGCCGCACCTACACCACCGGACCCATCACCTACCCGATCTGAGGGGCGAGCTACGGGTTCCATAGCACGGGTTCTGGTGATCGGGACCGGCATGACCTGAGCGCGAATCCCTGGCCTCGGATACGGGGACGCCGCTAGCCTGGCGGGGAGCAAAGGAGACCCATGCCAGCGATCCCCTCTTCCCATCGCGACCTGCTCGACAGCCAGGTCGCGACCCTCGGCACGGTCGGCCCGGACGGTCGGCCGCAACTGTCGGAAGTCTGGTTCCTCGCGGACGGCGACACGGTCAGCATCTCGCTCAACACGGCCCGGCAGAAGACGAAGAATCTGCTCGCGAACCCGGCGGCGTGCCTGTTCATCCTCGACCTGGCCGTCCCCTACCGCTACCTGGAACTCCGCGGCGACGCCGAGATCTCGCCGGACGACGACTACTCCTTCGCGGACCAGGTCGGCGCGAAGTACAAGGCGGATCTCCGCGAGCACGACCTGCCGGGCCAGTCACGGGTCAAGGTGACCATCCGCCCGGTGCGGGTGAACGCGGTCAACATGCGCGGCTGACCCGCTGCCCCTGCTGACCCGCTGCCCCTGCTGACCCGCCGCGCCGTCGTCGGCGTCCCCCTGGCCGGCGTCCCGGCGGCAGGCTGGTCGGCCTCGGCGCGGAGCGCGGCCATCAGGTCGAGCCCTTGGTCGATACGGATCGCCGGGCTCGTGGTCAGGACATGGGTCCCGCGGCCGCGCTCACGGTGGACGAGCCCGTACGCGGCGAGCAGCGAAAGTGCCTCGCGGAGTACGTTCCGTCTGCAGCCGAGTTCCCGGCAGAGCGTGTACTCATGCGCCAGTCGCTGCCCCAGCCGCGGTCCGCCATGGAGAAGATACTCGCGCAGCAAGTCCCGTATCAACGACACCCGCTGTGCCCTGCTATGAATACTGGCCATTGCCGCCAGTACAACCTGGCCCGGTAAACAGAGTATTTCACATATATAACATCTTCCGCTAAGCAGCGTAACTTACCCGGTCGGCCGGATTTTCCCAGTAACGCCGGTGCCTGCATAATTCCGGAGTGGCGTAACTGGCCGCCTACGTCGCAGTAACATCTCTGTGATCTGCCGTCCCGAAGATCGTCTCGCTCCCTCGTGCCGTGCCCCCTACGAGGAAGGAAGAGGCGATGCGACTCGCGGACGACCCGGCCAAGGAGGACTACTCCCTCCGGTATACGCCCAGCGCGTTCCGGAAATGGCACCCCTGGCAAGTATGGATCACCGCTATCGGCAGCCTGGCCGCGATGGCGGGTTATGCACTGGCCGGCAGTTTCGCCCTCGGCTTCGGTTTCCCGAACGCGATCGGAGGTTTCGTCCTTTCCGGTGCCATTATCTTTCTCACCGCTCTGCCGATCGCGTATCACATCGCGGATAAGAATATTGATATAGACCTGCTGACCCGCGGCGCGGGATTCGGATATCTCGGCTCGACGATCACGTCGCTCGTGTACGCGACGTTCACGCTCATTTATCTCGCGTTCGAGGGCGCCATCATGGCCCAGGCGGTCACCGCTCTCACGCATATACCGATCCGGATCAGCTACGTGATCGTCAGCGTGCTGATCATCCCGCTCGTGATCTACGGGATGCGGTTCACCGCCCGCTTCCAGGCGTGGAGCCAGCCGGTCTGGCTGGCCCTGCTGTTCATGGGGATCATCGCCGTGCTGGTGGCGCCCGGTTCCGTGCACGTGGTGACCCGGCTCCACCCCACCGGCACCGCGGGCAGCCTCACGGCTCTGGGCCTGTTCGCCGTGGCCGCAGCCCAGCTCTCCGGTGCGGCCCAGTCCGGTGAACAGGGCGACTACCTGCGATTCATGCCGGACCGGACAGCGGAGAACCGCCGCAGCTGGTGGCTTTCGGTGATCTTCGGCGGGCCGGGCATGATCTTCATCTTCATCTTCGCGTTCCTCGCGGGCCTGCTGCTCACCGGCTACGCCCTGCCGCGTGTCGGGGCGGCGGCCGCGGACCAGCCGGTGGTCATGTTCGACCAGGCCTTCGCCAGGATCTTCGGGAACAACGAGATCGCCTTGGTCATCGCCTGCGCGCTGGTCATCCTGTCCCAGGTGAAGATCAACATCATGAATGCCTATTCGGGCTCGCTTTCCTGGTCGAATTTCTTCTCCCGGCTGCTGCACCGCCATCCCGGCCGGGTGGTGTGGCTCTTTCTCCAAGTGGGCCTGGGCCTCGTGATCATGGAGGCCAACATCTTCGCCGAGATGGACAAGGTCCTCGCCGTGTACTCCAATCTGGCCGTCGCGTGGATCGGCTGCATCGTCTCCGATCTGGTGCTGAACAAGAAACTGCTGAAGCTCAGCCCGCCGCTGATCGAGTTCAAGCGGGCCCACCTGTACAACTTCAACCCGGTCGGCTTCGGGTCGATGATCGTGGCCACGGCGGTGTCGTTCGCCGCGTACTTCGGGGCGTTCGGGCCCACCCTCAAGGCCGTGTCGGCGTTCCTCGCCCTCGGCGTCGCCCTGGTGCTGCCGCCTCTGGTGGCCTGGGCCACCCGCGGCAAGTACTACATCGCCCGGGCCAGCGAACTGCCCGACGGCGCGGAACTGTTCTGCGTCCAGTGCCATGGAACCTACGACCGGATCGATATGGCCGGCTGCCCGCATCACGAGGGCCTGATCTGCTCGCTGTGCTGCAGCACCGACGGCGACTGCCACGACAGCTGCAAGGCGCCCGGCACCGCGGACCGCGTCCAGCTCGGCATGCCGGCCAGGCTGGCGGCGTCCTCGCTGGATGTCCCCGAGGGAGAGGTCGCGTGAGCGAGCTGGAGGGGCGCGGCGCCGCCTGGACTGAGCAAGGAACGAGCGAGGGAAGGCGGCGCCTCAAAGCGCCCCGGAAGCGAGCGGGAGACACAGCATGAGCGAGCTTCCTTTGATCGCGGTCTTCTCGGGGCCGACGGCCACCATCCAGAACACGCCGCCCCTGCGTACCCGGGCCACCCGGGGCCCAGTGGCCGACGGCGATGACGATCTGGCCATCGGCGGCGACCGCACAGGCGACCATTCGGACACATTGCGGGCACAGCGGCTGGCGGCCCCCGCAGTGGTCTACGTCGAGCAGTTCAGCGGCCACCCGCTGGAGAGCGACAGCGCTGACCTGTACGCGCCCCCCGACGGCTACCTCGGCCCGGACGGCGTCTTTCACCCGGCCGGGCCGGGGGATCACCCGCCAGAGGCCGTGGACCGCGGCTGGCGCCCGGTCCTGCGGGTGGTCCTCGACCCCGCGGACGGGCCGTTCCTGCTCCCCTACACGGCCCGGGCCCGCGGCGACACGGAGTGGCCCGGCTCCGGGCTGACCGATGGCGCGCCCGAGGAACTGCAGCGGCAGACCTTCTACCCAGACGCCTCGCGGCTGTATGAGGAGATCGACCGGTTCGGCGTGGACAACGAGGGCGGCGGGCGCCTGCTGTCCAGCCGCGCCCGCTTCGCGTTCTTCCGCGCCATCCCGTCCGGCGGGTATCGCAAGGGCCTGGCCGGCGCACTCCGCACCGACCACGAGCTCACGCCGGACGGTGCCGCCCGCGCGACGTCGGATATCGCTCCCGAACGGCGCGGAACCGACTATTTCGGCTACTTCCCCCGGCACCTGCGGACGGAGCCGGACGTGGCGGCGCTGGCCCGGGCCACCAGCCTGCTGCAGGAGACGCTCGGTTCCGGGCAGTTCACCGGCGGCCAGTGGCTGGAGGGCAGCCCCACCACGGAAGAATCGCTGTACTGGTTCAGCCTGCTCCTGGACATCACGGTCCCGCTAGTCGGGCACTCCGCGCAGCGGCCGCATGGGACGCTGTCGGCCGACGGCGACCGGAACATCGTCGACGGCGTCCGGTATCTGGTCAGCCGGGTATGGGCGGACGAGGCGGGGCGGGACGACATCGGCGCGGTGATGATCGTCGACGAGGTCGTCTACGCTGCCCGACAGGTCGCGAAGACCGACGCCCGGCCCGGCAACTACGTCGCGACCGGCGGGTTCGGCGGCATCGTCGGGAGCATCGAAGGCTCGGGCCGGCCGGTAGTGACGTTCCGGCCGCAGGCCCGGCACACCTGGCGCAGCGAGCTGCGGCTTCCCGCCCTGCCCTCCTCCGTGCCGGGCCTGCGCGGGGAGGTGGCCGTCAAGGACGGCCAGGGACGGCTGGAGCCCGGCGCGATGCCCGCGGTCACCATCGTCACCTATGGCCGCTACACGGACGGCTGCGGCCCCGCCGGGATCACTGGCTGGCTCGACCACGCCCGCCGCTCGCACCAGCTGGCCGGCATCGTGGCGGAAGGCGCGAACCCCTACGGTTCCATGGACCCGGCCACGGACGCCGCCCTGCAGGCCGCGGCCATGTCAGGAGTGCCGGTGGTCAAATGCGGCCGCGGCAACACGGCCGGCTTCGCGCCCCGCCAGGAGCCGTGGGCCATCTCCGGCAACAATCTGACAGCCACCAAGGCTCGCGTCCTGCTGCTCGCCGCCCTGCTCAAGCTGGGCGTGCTCCCGCCAGCCGCCGACCCCGCCCGCCCGGACCCAGGCGAGACCGACCGGGTGCACGCCGCGGTGGCCGCCTATCAGCACATCTTCGATACCCACTAGCCCGCCAGCACCGCAGCGATCGGAAGGAGCACCATGGCCGTCATCGCCACCTGGGCGTTCCCGGGTACCTACGACATCGACATGAGCATCAAGAATCACCTGGCCGGGATGGAGGAGGCGGCCCGGGCCGGCGTGGAACTGGTGGTCTTCCCAGAGACCAGCCTGCAGGGATACCCGGCCATCCTCGCCCTGGGCGACGAGCCCGCAGTACTGCAAGCCACCTACGAGACGGCCGAGCCGCTCGGCGGGCCCCGGGTCACTGAGCTGACCCAGGCCGCGAGCGACCTCGGCATCCATGTCATCTTCGGGATGACCGAACGCGGGTCCCGGCCGGGAGCGATCTTCAACGCCACCGTCCTGGCGGGCCCGGAGGGCGTCCTCGGCGTGTACCGGAAGGTCCATGTCGGCATCACCGAGCAGGTCATCTGGTCACGCGGCCACCAGTGGCCGGTCTTCGACACTCCGCTCGGCCGGATCGGCATGCTGATCTGCTACGACCAGGCATGGCCAGAATCCTGCCGCGAGCTGGCCCTGCAGGGCGCGGAACTGATGGTGATGTCGACCGCGTGGTCGCTGCGTCCCGACGAGGCCACGCCGGAGGGCGCGCTGTCCGTCGAGCACTACCTGCTGTTCGGGAAGGCGCGGGCGGTGGAGAACGCGCGGTGGTTCGTCTCGTCCAACTTCACCGGCCCTCTTGGCGGCCTGTCCTTCTTCGGGAACAGCCAGATCATCGACCCCCTGGGCCAGGTGGTGGCCGAGACGGGCGCCGCCTCGGAAGGGTCCTTCGCGATCGCCGACATCGACGTGGCCGGCGGGATCAACGCCGCGCACGCGCGCTCGAAGGGGGCCCGCCTGTGGCGTGACCGCCGCCCGGAGACGTACACCCACCTCGCCGCCGTGGAGGTGTGACGCGTTACTTAGATCCGGCTGAACCGGTCAGCGTTGACCGGGCGGCCGATGCCGACGGAGATGATGACGTAGCTGCCCAGGGCAAGCCGCTTCATGAGGCCGGCCACAGGACTCCTCCCCGGTCTCCGGGCTCTGGCTAGCCCTCGGCCCGCAGGGTATCCAGGGCCCGGGTGAGATCGGGCGGGTACTCGCTGCGGAACTCCACCCAGCGGCCGTCCGCGGGATGGCGGAACGCAAGGCGGCCGGCGTGCAGCCACTGCCGCCGCAAGCCCAGCCGCTGGGCGAGCACGGGGTCCGCGCCATATAGCAGGTCACCGACGCACGGGTGCCTGATCGCGGCCATGTGCACGCGGATCTGGTGGGTTCTGCCGGTCTCCAGATCGACGTCGATCAGGCTCGCGCCGCGGAACGCCTCGATCGTGTCGTAGTGGGTGACGCTGGGGCGTCCCTCCGCGACTACCGCGAACCTGCCGTCGCCGGACGGGTGCCTGCCAATCGGCGCGTCGACCGTTCCGCGCAGCGGATCCGGGTGTCCCTGAACAAGCGCGTGATAGCGCTTCTCCACTTCGCGCTCGCGAAACACCCGCTTCAGCGCGCTGTAAGCCGCCTCGCTCTTGGCGAGGACCATCAGGCCGGTCGTGTTGGCATCGAGCCGGTGCACGATGCCCTGGCGTTCGGCCGCACCGCTGGTGGCGATGGCGTGGCCTGCGGCGAGCAGGCCGCCGATCACGGTGGGGCCGGTCCAGCCGGGTGCCGGGTGCGCCGCGACCCCGATCGGCTTGTCCACCACCATGATGTCGTCATCCTCATAGACGACCGTCAGGCCCTCGACTGGGCGCGGTGGCGCTACCGGGCGCGGCGGCGGCAGGGTCACCTCCAGCGGCTCGCCCGCTGTCACCCGGTCCGACTTGGCGGCCGGCCGCCCGGCGACCAGGACCATGCCGTCACCGATCAGCTCGGCGGCCCTGGATCTGGACAGACCGAACATGCGGGCCAGGGCGGCATCGAGCCGCTCGCCGTCAAGGCCCTCGGGGACCGGCAGGTAACGCTGACCGGGCGCTGTCATCCCCGCCATCCGCGCCATCGTCCCCGCCATTATCTCGCTCCCTGGTCCCGTCGAGACGCACTCCGCGGCTGGCCAGCAGGACCGCCAGCGCCCCGCCGCAGACGATGGCGGAGTCGGCGAGATTGAACACCGGCCAGTGCGGCAGCTCGATCCAGTCCACCACGTCACCACGGAACAGCCCTGGCGAGCGGAAGATCCGGTCGGCCAGGTTGCCGGTCGCCCCCCCGAGCAGCAGGCCGAGCGTGATCGCCCACGGCAGGCTCTGGAGCTGGCGGGCCGCCCGCAGGATATAGAAGATCACTGCGGCCGCGATGAACGTGAACACGACCGTCATCGACGTCCCGATGCTAAAGGCAGCCCCGCTGTTGCGCAGCAGCCGGAGCGTCAGCAGCCCGCCCAGCAGCCGGACCGGCGGCCGGTTGGGCAGCACAGCGACAACTATGGCCTTGGAGGCGAGGTCCAGGGCGAGCACGGCCAGCGCCACGCCGAACAGGCCGGCCAGCTTCCACCGCCCAGGCCCGACCGGCTCCTGCCGCGTCGCGGCCTGAGGCGTTCCCGGCTGGGCGTCCTGCGGTGACGCTCCCGGCTGGGCGTCCTGCGGCGACGATCCCGGCTGCGCGGTCAGCGGCGTTCTTCGCGCTGCTTGCACGTCACGCACAACATTGCGCGCGGAAACGCCATCAGCCGCGCCTTTCCGATTGGCTGCCCGCAAGATTCGCACACTCCATATGTTCCCGCATCTATCCGGGCCAGCGCCCGCTCGCTCTGCTCAAGCAGATCACGTGCATTATGCGTCAGGGCGAACTCATGCTCGCGCTCGAATGTCTTCGCGCCCGCGTCGGCCTGATCATCCCCGGCATCCCCGACCGCGTCCTCCAGTCTGTCGGCGATCTCCGACTCGGCCTTCGCGATGTCGGCGCGCAGTCCCGCAGCCTCCAACTTAAGCTGGTCCCGTACGTCAGCAAGTTCTGAGTCGGTCCAGTGCTCCTCCCCAGGCCGGACAGGAAGAGCAGCGGCACCGGAACGCGGGGTTGTGGCCATTCCGCGCCTCCCACCACAGGTTATAGATGATCATGGATGCATGTAGTCACCGGAGGATAGGTCGCCATGGCATCTATGAGCAAACTATGCATTCGGCCCTCATACGTGTGCTGCGCCAGATACGCCAAATGCGTTCGGCGCGCCGGACGGCGTCGGATATCCTGGCAGTCTGCACGGCGCTGATGGGGACAGCTGCCGCTGGTAGTGGCCATGAGCGACCCGGAGACGGTGCGAGCCCGGGGGCAGGCCCAGCGGACCAGATCACCCCGGAGCCGCCGGAAGAACGGCCCGGCGCCAGGCCACCCAGAGGCCAGGATCCGCACGCCAAGTAGAACCGGCAGCAGTGACCATCGAGAGGGTCCCCGCAGGCCATTGGCCCCGGCGGCCAAGGAGGGTGGTACCGCGGGGCAGCCGCACGGGCACGCCTCGTCCCTCCAGCGCAATTCATCCCGACTTGCTGGAGGCCACCCTACGATGCCGCAGGTAAACGACACCGCGCCGGACTCGCCGCGCTTCCCCGCGCTGCCGGCACAGATCGACCTGCCCGCGATCGAGCACGAGATGCTGGCCCGGTGGCAGGACTCGAAGGTCTTCGAGCGCTCGCTGGAGCAGACCGAAGGCGGGCTGCCGTGGACCTTCTATGAGGGACCGCCGACCGCCAACGGTATGCCGGGTGTCCACCACGTGGAGGCCCGGGTCTTCAAGGACATCTTCCCGCGGTTCAAGACCATGCAGGGCTTCCACGTGCCGCGCCAGGCCGGCTGGGACTGCCACGGCCTGCCGGTCGAGGTGGCCGTCGAGCGCGAGCTGGGCATCTCCGGCAAGAAGGAAATCGAGGCGTACGGGATCACCCAGTTCAACGCGCGGTGCCGTGAGTCGGTACTCCGGCACGTGGACGCGTTCACCGAACTGACCGAGCGGATGGGTTACTGGATCGACCTGTCCAAGGCGTACCAGACGATGGACCCGAGCTACATCGAATCGGTCTGGTGGTCGCTGAAGGTCATCTACGAACGTGGCCTGCTGGTACGCGATTTCCGCATCAGCCCGTACTGCCCGCGCTGCGGCACGCCCCTGTCCGACCATGAGATGGGCCAGCCCGGCGTGTACCAGACGGTCATCGACGAGACGGTCACGGTCCGGTTCCCGCTGAAGACCCTGCCCGAGGGGGCCCACCCCGAGCTGGCCGGCGCTGACCTGCTGGTCTGGACGACCACGCCGTGGACCCTGGTGTCCAATACCGCGGTGGCCGTCCATCCCGAGGTCACCTACGTGGTGGCCCGGCGATCGCGCGACGGCGACCGGGTGGTGATGGCCGAGGCGCTCATGGCGAAGGTGCTCGGCGAAGGATGGCATGTCGCCGCCCGCGTCCAGGGCAGCGAACTGCTCGGCGCCACATACTCCAAGCCATTTCATCTCATCGATATCCCGGACGCTCACGTGGTGGTGCCCGGATCGTTCGTTACCACCGAGGACGGCACCGGCCTGGTGCACATAGCGCCCGCGTTCGGCGCGGACGACATGGAAGCGTCCCGCACCCACGGGCTGCCGGTCGTCAACCCGATCCGCCCGGACGGCAGGTTCGAGAACGACATCCCGATGGTGGGCGGGATGTTCTTCAAGGACGCCGACCCGCGGCTGATCCAGGACCTCGCCGACCGCGGGCTGCTGTTCCGGTCCGAGCCGTACGAGCACAGCTACCCGCACTGCTGGCGGTGCCACACGCGGCTGCTCTACTACGCGCTGCCGTCCTGGTACATCCGCACCACGGCCGTCAAGGAGCAGCTCCTCGAGGAGAACGAGAAGACCAACTGGCAGCCGCCGGGCATCAAGCACGGCCGCTATGGCGAGTGGCTGCGCAACAACGTGGACTGGGCGCTGTCGCGCACCAGGTACTGGGGCACCCCGCTGCCGCTGTGGGAATGCGGGAACGGGCACGTGACGTGCGTCGGCTCGCGGGCGGAGCTTTCGGAACTGGCCGGCCGGGACCTGTCCGCCCTGGACCCGCACCGGCCTTTCGTGGACGAGGTCACGTTCGGCTGCCCGGAGTGCGGGGCGCAGGCACGCCGCGTTCCCGACGTCATCGACGCCTGGTACGACTCCGGTTCGATGCCGTTCGCGCGGCTCGGCGCGCCGCTGCGTAACGAGGCCGAATTTGAGCGGGCGTTCCCGGCCCAGTTCATCTGCGAGGCGATCGACCAGACCCGCGGCTGGTTCTACTCGCTGATGGCGGTCAGCACGATGGTGTTCGGCCGGAACTCCTACGAGAACGTGGTGTGCCTCGGCCTCGTCGTCGACGAGGACGGGCGCAAGATGAGCAAGCACCTCGGCAACGTGCTGGAGCCGCTGCCGCTGATGGAAGCCCACGGCGCTGATGCGCTGCGCTGGTTCTTCGCCGCTTCCGGTTCTCCGTGGTCCACCCGGCGAGTCGGGCACGCGGCTCTGGAGGAGATCGTCCGCAAGGTGCTCCTCACCTACTGGAACACCGTCTCGTTCCTGGTCCTCTACGCCAACGCGGCCGCCGCCGACGGGAACGCCTGGGGCCCGGAGCGGACCGGTGAGGCCCCGCCGCCGGAGGAGCGACCGATCCTCGACCGGTGGATACTCAGCGAGCTGCACGCTCTCATCCGTGACGTGACCGCGTCGCTCGAGGGCTTCGACACGGCCGCCGCGGGGCGGCGCATCGCGGGCTTCACCGATGACCTGTCCAACTGGTATGTGCGCAGGTCGCGCCGCCGGTTCTGGCAGGGCCCGGAGACGCCCGAGTCCGCGTCGGCGTTCGCGACGCTGTATGAGTGCCTGGAGACGGTCACCCGGCTGATGGCGCCGTTCACGCCCTTCCTCACCGACTATGTGTGGGGTGTGCTGCGCACCGACGACGACCCGGAATCGGTGCATCTCGCTAGCTGGCCCGAGCCCGACTCCTCGCTCATCGACGAGAATCTCTCGGCGGACATGGCACTGGCCAGGAGGCTGGTGGAACTCGGCCGCTCGGCCCGGGCCGCGGCCACGGTGAAGACCCGGCAGCCGCTCGCCCGCGCACTCGTCGGTGCTGAGGGCTTCGCGTCCCTGCCACGGGAGCTGTGCACGCAGGTGGCCGAGGAGCTGAACGTCCACGCGCTCGAAAGCCTCGCAGCTGTCGACATCGATCTCGTGGACTATACGGTGAAGCCGAACTTCAAGGCGCTGGGCGGCCGGTTCGGCAAGGGCACCCCGGCGGTCGCCAAGGCGATCACGGCAGCGGACGCGGCCGCGCTCGCCGAGGAACTGCGGACCGCCGGGACGGCGGTGATCACGGTGGACGGGGAACCTGTTTCCCTCGGCTCCAGCGAGGTCATCGTGATCCAGACGCCGAAGGCCGGCTGGACGGTCGCCGCCGACGGGGGCGAGACCGTCGCGCTGGAGGTAGCCCTCACCCCGGAGCTGCGCCGCGAGGGACTGGCACGAGAAGCCATCCGGCTCATCCAGGATGCGCGCAAGACAGACGGCTTCGATGTCACCGACCGGATATCGCTGTGGTGGGAGACGAGCGACCCGGAGCTTTCCGCCGCTCTCACAGGACATGGGCGGCTGATCGCGGGCGAGGTGCTCGCCACCGGCTACCAGGCGGGGCCGCCCCCGGCCGATGTACCGGGCGAGGCCCCGGCATACGAGCATGCCGACACCGGGCTCGGGCTGAGGTTCTGGCTCCGGAAGGCGTAAGCGAGGCGTTAGCCGGCTGCCGAACGAGAGCGTGGTGACCGGCCCAGCGATCCCGGGCAGCCAGGCCCGGGTGAGCGGCCGGTTCCTATCGGCGAGCACCACGGCGGGCTACGGACAGGCGTTTTGTACCGGCTAGCGAGTCCGGGCCTCCGGCCCGGCGAGCGGCCGGTTCCCATCAGCGAGCACCACAGCGGGCTACGGACAAACGATCGCACCGGCCCAGCGAATCCGGGCCTTCAGGCCCGGCGAGCGGCCGGTGTGTCGGACCCCAACCCGGGAAAGCTGACGGGGGGTTCCGGGGGGTCGTCCCCCCGGGCCAGCACAGGGTCGTCCCCTCGGGCTCACACCGCCGCTTTACCGTCGGGCTGGCAGGCACGGCAAGGAGTACATCCGGCCTCCCTCGCCGCTTCCAGCGGCGTCTGCTCCAGGTCGTCTTCACCCATGAACCGGATGAGGATGCACTCAGCGCGGTGGTAGCGGGGAACACCGGGGACCACAATGACGGTCTGCTCCGCCGATGCTGCGCTCTCGGCCGGACCCGTGCTCTTGCCCGGACCGGCGCCCTCGCCCGGACCGGCGCCCTCGCCCGGACCGGCGCCGTCGGCCTCGGCGGATGCGGCAGGCCTCTCAGCCGAGGCCGGTGAATCCGGTCCCCGCTCTGCAGTGTCCTCGGCAGGACCGCCGTGTCCCTCGGCCAGGCTTTGGGATGGAGCCACCCCGCCAGCGGCCCCGCCGCCCGCCTGCCCGCCGCCCGGCCCCGCGAAACCGCCGCGCCCGGAGTAATAGAACTCGCGCATGTGGTCGCCGGTCTCCTGGTAACCGGCCCGGTCGGGCTCCTGGTAACCGGTCCAGTCAGAAGCGGCCGGCTTATAGCCGATGCCGTCGCGGTAGGCGGGCCGATCATGATGGGCGGCATTGTCGCGGTGGCGCGGTTCGGCGTCGTCCCGGTAGGGCGGTTCATCGCCGGGGGCTGGCCCATAGCCGACCCGCGCAGACCGCTCCCGGTCCGGCCCGGCGACCGTGCCCGCGGCCACGGGGACCGCCTCGCGGGAGGCTGCGAAGCCCGGTCCGGTCACGCCGCCCGGCGCGTCCTGAGCCGGCTGGCCGAACAGTTCCCCCCGTTTCAGCACAGCCCCGATGACCAGAGCGATGAGGGCGACGACGCCCACAGCGATCGCGAGGTAGACGAGCGCCAACTGGCTTGTGACGACTCCCGCGGCAAGCAGCCCGATGGCCACGATGACCAGGGAAGCGCTGAACCGGATCACAAGCGTCCTCTCACAGAGCGCGCGGCCACCCCGGCCGCCACCTTCGCGGCGGCCCCGCGGGGCGTCTCAGCCCCGCGGGCCTGCGGCGCCCGCTCAACAACGCCGCGGCTCAGCTGCGGCCGTGAGACGAGCCCTTACCGACGGTCGTGCGCGGGAGCGCCGTCGCCCCCGTGGAAACTCCCCGCGTGCTGCACGACCTCGGGCATCGGGTACTGGCCGGTGCCCTGGCCGCCATTACGAGCGTTGGCCTGGCCAAGCCCGGCTGGCACCGGCGGCTTCGGCGCGGAACCCATCGTGGGGAAGGCCCCACTGTCGGCGACTCCCGCCTCGAGGTCACGAAGCTGTCCCTCAAGGTATGCCTTGAGCCTGCTCCGGTACTCACGCTCGAATGCCCGCAGGTCATCCACGCGGCGCTCGAGTTCCTCGCGCTGCTGGACAAGCGAACCCATGGCCTGGCGGTGCCGCTCCTGGGCGTCACGCTCAAGGCTCTCCGCCCGCGCCCTGGCGTCTCCGGTGATCTGCTCCGCCTGGCGCCGGGCCTTGGTCAGCGTCTCGTCGGCCTCGCGGCGCGCGCGGCCGAGCGTCTCGTCGGCCTCCCGGCGAGCGTCCGCGATCGCCTGGTCAGCGGTCTGCTGGGCGAGCGACAGGACGCGGGCGGCCGTGTCCATGTTGTCCTCGGCCGGAGGCATCGAGCCCATCATGACCGGCTCAGGCTGCCGGCGCTCCGGCTCGGGGCGCGGCGGCTCGGGCGCCATCATGTCAGCCTTCGACTCCGCCAGCGGGGAACTCAGCGCGGGCACCGCCGACTTTCCTCCGCGCAGGCACTCGGCCAGCTTCGCCCGGAGTTCCTCATTCTCCTGGATGAGCCGGTCGAGCTCGGCCTCCACCTCGTCGAGGAAGGCGTCAACTTCTTCCTCGTCGTAGCCGGGCCTGAGCCTGGTCGTACTGAACTGCTTGTTCCGCACATCCGCGGGCGTCAACGGCATCTCGTCTCCTCGGCGTGCCTGGACTGTGTACCTCAGCACGGTACCTGATCAGATCAGCGGCACGACTACGTCTAGCAGAATCACGACCACAAGCACCAGCACCATGAAGCTGAGGTCCATGGCTACTGTACCTATGCGGAGCATGGGGATGTAGCGTCGCAGAAATTTTAGTGGAGGATCAGTTACCGTAAAGATGCTCTCCGCGATCAGTAGCACGACCCCCGTGGGGGTCCAGGAACGCGCGAACGTCTGAATCCAGGAGATGATCATCCTGCCGACGAGTATGAGAAGGTAGATCGTCAGCAGATAGTACAGGACGATCTTCAGGATGCCCATCGGCCTAGCCTACCCTCACGCATGGCGGGGTCACTGATCTGCATTCACACCATCACTGATTGTCCGCTAGCTCTGGTTGAAGAAGCCTCTCTCCGCG
>DASQVO010000467.1:0-31558 GCA_035640715.1 Streptosporangiaceae bacterium | reverse complement strand
GCGCAAGGCCAAGGCGGTGTGCGCCGGGTGCCCGGTCCGCGCCGAGTGCCTCAACTACGCGCTGTCCCGGCCGGAGAAGTACGGCGTCTGGGGCGGCCTGAACGAGGAAGAGCGGGCCGCCGAACGCCGCCGCCGGATGCGCCGGGCCAACGCCGCCTGAGTGCCCGCGGGGCTCACGGCCGCAGCTCGTCCGCCCAGGAGTGTGCCAGCAGGTCGAGCACGTCGGTATCGGTGAGCTGCGGGAAGGACACATACCACTCCCCTACGGAGCGGAAATCCGCGGGTGTGGCCAGGGTGACGACCTCGTCGGCCTCATCTGCCATCTCCTCGGCCGACACCGCGGGAGCCACCGGAACGGCCAGCACGGTACGCGCGGCACCGCTGCCGCGCAGCCCGCGCAGCGCGGCACGGGCCGTAACGCCGGTCGCCAGGCCATCGTCGATCAGCACGATCTGGTAGCCGGTGACGTCGGGTTGCGGCCGGCCGCCGCGGTAGACGCGCACCCGCCGCGCAAGTTCGGCGCGCTCCCGTTCAGCCACCTCTGCCAGGTCGGCGGGCCCAAGACCTAGTTTTCGCAGCAACTCGGCATCGTAAACGGGCTCGGCGCCCTCGGCGATCGCGCCGAGCCCGAGTTCGGGCTGCGGCGGATAGCCGATCTTGCGTGTCACGAGCACATCCAGGGGGGCCTGCAGTATCCGCGCGACCTCGTCCGCCACGGCCACCCCGCCGCGGGGCAGGGCCAGCACCAGCGTGGGCAACGCGTCGCCCCTGCTGCCTTCCCGGCCCAGCCTCTGCTTCAGCCGGGCGCCGAGGAGGCGCCCGGCCGCACGCCGATCGGGGAACGGCAGCGTCACGGCGCCATACGCTTCCTCAGTCATGCGACCACCACCTTGATCGGGTGCCTGGCGCCTTTCCTGCCAGCCGCCCGCGGCTCTGGCATTCCCCTACCCGCCGTGGCCCGTTCCTACCAGGATGCGGCATGACCTGCGGGACGCGGGAGTATTGAGGCATGATTTGCGTCCCATGCCGTGAGCGCCGCCACGAGGATTGCCCCGGCGGCACCTGGTGTGACTGCCAGCACTTGCCGCCACGGGAGGCGGTAGAGCCATCGCTGGGCTGGATCCGCCAAGGCTGACCCCGGGCGGAATAAGCGCGCCCCTGGGCTGCGTTGACGTCGGCATGAGGTCACGCCTGAGCGCGGCCCGGGCCACTGTCCGGATGCCGGACCCCGCCTGGACAGGTTGCGCTGCCGCGTGTGATGCTAAAGGTATGAGCGCCGCGGATCCCCTCCTCGTCGTGCGGAGGCACGTCGACTTCCTCCGCGTCCGCAGCGCGATCTGTCTGTACGCCCGCTGACCACTGCCCGTGACCTAGACCGGGCGCGTGTCGCGAGAACCCGGGCGTGCATTTCTGAGTGAGCCTTCCGGCGGCCGGCTAACAGCCGGCGGCCTAGGGCGTAGCCAGGCCGGTCCGGGAAGGGCGTATCCCTTCAGCACCTTCGCCCCGTCACGCCGCATGCGCCCCTGAGAACCGAAGGACGAGAGCCGCATGCCACCTCCCGCCGCCGACGCCCGTCAGACCGGCACCAGCCAGGCGGCTGCTACCAAGCGCACCCCGCGCCGTGCGCGCGGCGAAGGCCAGTGGGCGCTCGGCTACCACGAGCCGCTCAATAAGAACGAGGAAAGCAAGAAGAACGACGACGGGCTGAACGTTCGCCAGCGGATCATCGATATCTACTCCAAGCAGGGATTCGATTCCATCGACCCCGCCGACCTGCGCGGCCGGTTCCGCTGGTATGGCCTGTACACGCAGCGGAAGCCCGGCATCGACGGCGGCAAGACCGCGGTCTTGGAGCCCGAGGAGCTGGACGACCGCTACTTCATGATGCGGATCCGGATCGACGGCGGCCAGCTGACCAGTGAGCAGATACGGGTGATCGCCGACATCTCGCGCAGGTTCGCCCGCGGCACCGCCGACGTCACCGACCGCCAGAACATCCAGCTGCACTGGATAGAGATCGAGAATGTCCCGGCCATCTGGGACGCACTGGAATCCGTGGGGCTGTCGACGATGGAAGCCTGCGGTGACACGCCGAGGGTCATCCTGGGCTGCCCGCTCGCCGGGATCGACGCCGATGAGGTCATCGACGCATCGGCGGAGATCGCAGCGGTCCACGACCGCTACATCGGCGATCCGGCCTTCTCCAACCTGCCCCGCAAGTACAAGTCAGCGATGAGCGGCTGCACCGCTCAGTGCACGATTCACGAGATCAACGACGTGGCGTTCGTGGGTGTGCTCTCACCCGACGGCGAGCCTGGCTATGACCTGTGGGTCGGCGGCGGGCTGTCCACCAACCCGATGATCGGCAAGCGCCTCGGCGCGTTCGTCCGACCCGGCCAGGTGGCGGAGGTCTGGGCGGGTGTCACGTCGGTGTTCCGTGACTACGGTTACCGGCGGCTGCGCCACCGTGCCCGGATCAAGTTCCTTGTCGCCGACTGGGGACCGGAGCGTTTCCGCGAGGTCCTCGAGAAGGAGTACCTGGGGTATGCCCTGCCGGACGGACCCGCGCCAGCATCGCCTCGCGGCGGGCGCCGGGATCACGTGGGTGTGCATCCGCAGCGGGACGGACGTTACTACGTCGGGTTCGCCCCGCGCGTGGGGCGGCTGTCGGCCGATGCGCTCGACGTGATCGCAGAGCTTTCCGCCAGGTACGGAAGCGGCAGGGTCAGGACCACGACAGAGCAGAAGATGGTGATCCTCGACGTCCCCGAGGACAAGGTCGGCGGCCTCATCACTGACCTTGAGGCCGCCGATCTGCAGGTCAATCCCAGCGTCTTCCGCCGTCACACGATGGCATGCACCGGGATAGAGTTCTGCAAGCTCGCGATCGTGGAAACCAAGCAGCGTGCCATGGACCTGATCAGCGAGCTGGAGCGACGCCTCCCGGACTTTACCGAACCGGTCACCATCAACGTGAACGGCTGCCCTAACTCCTGCGCAAGGATCCAGACGGCCGACATCGGCCTGAAGGGGTCGCT
Organism: Streptosporangiaceae bacterium; assembly: GCA_035640715.1. Lineage (GTDB taxonomy): Bacteria > Actinomycetota > Actinomycetes > Streptosporangiales > Streptosporangiaceae > DASQVO01. Next base: position 28,520 of record DASQVO010000467.1, on the reverse strand, counting down.
CGTGCCCGGGCCCGACGGCCGCCAGGTGGAAGGCTTCCAGATTCACCTCGGCGGCAGCCTCGGCGGCGGGGACGGATCCGGCTCCGGTTTCGGGCGGAAGGTCAGGGGGCTCAAGACGACGGCCGATGAGCTTCCTGACTACGTGGAACGCGTTCTCGGCCGATTCACGGTCAACCGGGAGCCGGGCGAGACATTCGCCGCATGGACTGCCCGTGCGAGTGACGAGGATCTCTCATGACCAGTCATACCGGCCGGGCCGTCCCTTTTTACTGCCCTTACTGCGGTGAGGAAGACCTCGAGCCGCAGGGAACAGCCGACGGTGAATGGCACTGCCGTAGCTGCACACGCAGTTTCCAGCTACGCTTTGCCGGAATAGGAGCTGGCCTGTGAGTTCTGTGTGCGTTGAGGAGTCTGTGCTGGAGGAACCGCACCGCATGGAGAAGGTTGTTGCGCAGGCAGCCGACGAGCTGGCTGACGCGTCCGCAGAAGACATCCTGCGCTGGGCCACGGAAACATTCGGGGACCGCATCTGCGTGACATCGTCGATGACGGACGCGGTGATCATCCACATGGCCTCGGTGATCCGGCCAGGGATCGATGTCGTCTTCCTCGACACCGGCTACCACTTCCCCGAGACCATCGGCACCAGAGACGCGGTGTCGGCCGTCTACCCGGTGAACCTGATCAACGTCACGCCGTCGCGCACCGTCGCCGAGCAGGACGCCGAGCTCGGCCCCCGGCTCTTCGGCCGCAATCCTGACCTGTGCTGCTATCTGCGCAAGGTGGAGCCTCTGGAGCGCACACTCAAGAACTACGACGCGTGGATCACCGGGGTCCGCAGGGACGAGACGGTCGAGCGGCGCGGGGCCCGCGCAGTGGAGTGGGATGCCCGGCGCGAGATGGTCAAGGTCAACCCCATTGTCGGCTGGTCGCAGAAGCAGGTGGATGACTACATCGTCGAGAACGGCATCCTCGTCAACCCCCTGATGTATGACGGTTACCCGTCGATCGGCTGCTCGACATGCACCCGCCGGGTCGCCCCGGGTGACGACCCGCGCAGCGGACGCTGGGCCGGGACGGGGAAGACTGAGTGCGGCATCCATCTCTGAGCGCGGCCGCGCCCGTCCCCGCGCAGGGGGCGCCTCCCCCGGGCGGGGCGCCCCCGCTGGTGGCCGTCGCGCACGGCAGCGCTGATCCGCGGGCGGCGGCGACGGTCGATGCGCTGCTGCGCATCCTCCGCCGCCGGGCTGACGGAGCCGGGTATGCGCGGCTCGACGTGCGAGCCGCCTACCTCGGTCACTCCGCGCCGACGCTCCGCCAGGCGCTCGGCACGCTGGACGGGCCCGCGGTCGTGCTCCCGCTGCTGCTCACCGCGGCCTACCACAGCAAGGCAGATATCCCCGGGGTGCTGCGCGAGGCGCGCACAGCGCTGCCCGGGCTCGGCGTCAGCTACGGCCGCCCGCTCGGGCCCCACCCGCTGCTGCTGCGCGCCCTGGAACGGCGGCTAGCCGACGTGGTGGCCGGCGGGCTCGAGCCGCGGCAGACGGCGGTGGTCCTCGCGGCGGCAGGCTCGAGCGACCCGGGCGCGAACGCCGTGATCGCCGGCCTCGCTGCCCGGTGGCGGTCCGCACGCGGCTGGCAGGCGGTCCTGCCCGCCTACGCGTCCGCGGCATCCCCAACGCCGCCGGAGGCGGTCGCCGCGGCGCTGCGCGGCGGGGCACGGCGCGTGCTCGTGGCCAGCTATCTCCTCGCACCCGGGTGCTTCGCGGACCAGATCCGCCGCGACTGCCTCGCCGCTGGCGCGGCTGCGGTCTCGCCCGTACTGGGCGCTGCCCCCGAGGTCGCCGATGTGGTGCTCGAGCGCTACGCCGAGGCGCTCGCCGATGGCGACGCAGCGGCTGCGGTCTTACGCAACGCTTACGGCGTGAACCGGCACACGGGTCCGACGCTGTAGCCTTACGCGGTAGACCCAGCGGACGGTAGCGCTGGGGAGTGACGCGAAGGAGACGGATGCGTATCTGGCCCGGTGCGCCATACCCCTTGGGGGCCACGTGGGACGGATGGGGCACGAACTTCACCTTGTTCTCCGAGGTCGCCGACGGTGTCGAACTGTGCCTGTTCGACGGCGACGGCGCGGATGAGGACGCGGGCGCGCCGCTCGCAGAAACCAGGATCCATCTGACCGAGGTCGATGGATTCGTCTGGCACGCCTACCTGCCCGGCATCGGTCCCGGGCAGCGGTATGGGTACCGTGTGCACGGCCCGTACGACCCGGGGGCCGGTCTGCGGTGTGATCCGTCCAAGCTGCTGCTCGATCCCTACGCCAAGGCCGTGCAGGGGCAGGTCACCTGGGCCGAGTCACTCTTCTCCTACCAGTTCGCCGACCCGCGGAAACGCAATACCGCGGACAGTGCCGCCTGCATGCCGAAGAACGTGGTCATCAACCCCTTCTTCGACTGGGCCAACGACCGGTCGCCCCGCACTCCATATCACGAGACACTGATTTATGAGGCGCACGTCCGCGGCCTTACGCTGCGGCACCCCGAGGTCCCCCCGCAGCAGCGGGGAACCTACGCCGGCCTCGCCCATCCCGCCATCATCGAGCATCTCCTGCGGCTGGGCGTCACGGCGGTGGAACTGATGCCGGTGCAACAGTTCGTGCCCGAGAAGGCGCTGGCCGAGCGCGGCCTGACGAACTACTGGGGATACAACACGATCGGCTTCCTCGCGCCGCATAACCGCTACTCCTCCGCCGGCCAGCTCGGGGAACAGGTGGGCGAGTTCAAGACGATGGTCAAGACGCTGCACGACGCGGGCATCGAGGTCATCCTGGACGTGGTCTACAACCACACCGCGGAGGGCAACCACATGGGCCCGACGCTGTCCTTCCGCGGCATCGACAACGTGGCCTACTACCGGCTCGAGGATCAGGATAAATCCCGTTACATTGACTACACCGGCTGCGGGAACAGCCTGAACGTCCGGCACCCGCACGCGCTGCAGCTGATCATGGACTCGCTGCGGTACTGGGTCCTGGACATGCACGTTGACGGGTTCCGGTTCGACCTCGCCTCGGCCCTCGCCCGCGAACTGCACGACGTCGACCGGCTCTCCACGTTCTTCGACCTGGTGCAGCAGGATCCCGTCGTCTCGCAGGTGAAGCTCATCGCGGAGCCGTGGGACGTCGGCGAAGGCGGTTACCAGGTTGGCAACTTCCCGCCGCTGTGGAGTGAGTGGAACGGGAAATACCGCGACACGGTGCGTGACTTCTGGCGCGGCAGGCCGGCCACGCTCCCGGAATTCGCCTCCCGCCTGACCGGCTCCAGCGACCTCTATGAGACCAGCGGGCGCCGTCCGGTGGCCTCCGTCAACTTCGTCACCTGCCACGACGGATTCACCATGCACGATCTGGTCAGCTACAACCGCAAGCACAACGAAGCGAACGGCGAGGACAACAAGGACGGCACCGACGACAACCGGTCCTGGAACTGTGGTACCGAGGGGCCCTCGGAAGATCCGGCCATCAACGACCTGCGGGCCCGGCAGACGCGCAATTTCCTCGCCACGCTCTTCTGCTCTCAGGGCGTGCCGATGCTTCTGGCCGGCGACGAGATGGGCCGCACCCAGGCGGGCAACAACAACGCCTACTGCCAGGACAACGACGTCTCCTGGGTGGACTGGACGCGGGCGGCCGCCGAGCGGGACCTGACGGACTTCACCCGGGTGCTGTCCGCGCTCCGCCGCGAGCACCCCGTTTTCCGGCGGCGCCGGTTCTTCCGCGGCAATCCGCCCACGTCCGACGACCCAGGCGACATCGTGTGGCTGACCCCGGCCGGCGGCGAGATGACGCAGAACGACTGGCGTGCCGGGGATGCCAGGTCACTGGGCGTCTTCCTGAACGGCGAGGCGATCAGCGAGCCGGACCCGCGTGGTGAGCGCATCACCGACGCCAGGTTCCTGCTGCTGTTCAACGGACAGCCGGAGCCGGTCACGTTCACCCTGCCGGAGGCCGGCTTCGGGCCGGAGTGGGAGGTCGTGATCGATACGGCCGACCCTCATATTCCGGCCATCAACGGCGAACTGTCCGTGCTGACCGCCAAGGCCGAGGTGGAGGCGACCGGCCGCTCGGTGATCGTGCTGCGCTGCCGCAGCGCGCGGGAACGCGATGACGTCCTGGCGGTGTCCCCGTGACGGTCCGGCAGCCGGGCGGGGCGGCCGGCCCTCGCGCCGCACGTTCCCGCCCCGCTCACGTCCGGGACTGACATGCGGCAGCTGATACCTGCCTCGGCCGGCACCGATGTCGGCCTCGGTGAGCTGGCCGAGCTCTACGCCTATCCCCGGCTGCCCTGGCTGCGGGCGAACATGGTAGCCAGCGCGGACGGCGCGGCAACCTTGCGCGGGCGGTCAGGCGGGCTGTCTGGTGAAGCTGACCGGCAGGTGTTCACCGTTCTGCGCAGCCTCGCCGACGTGATCATCGTGGGCGCGCAGACAGCCCGCACCGAGCAATACCGCCCGGCCAGGCCGGAGAATATACGAGCGGAGCTGCGGGCCGGGCGCCCGGCGACGCCGCCGATCGCCGTGATCTCCCGCCGCCTCGACCTTGATCCGCAGGCACACCTGTTCACCGCCGCGCCGCCAGAGGCGCGCACGATCGTCATCACGACCGGGCTGGCGCCGGACGATCGGCGCGCCGAGCTGGAGAAGCATGCGGATGTGATCGTCGCCGGCGCGGAAAGTGTCGACTTCAGCGCCGCTCTCGCCGTCCTGGCCGCCCGCGGCCATCGCCGGATGCTGACCGAGGGCGGGCCGCACCTGCTCGGCCAGCTCGCCAGCGCCAGGCTGCTCGACGAACTCTGCCTAACCGTGTCCCCGTTGCTGGCGGGTCCCGGCACGGAAAGGATCGTCGCCGGCCTCGGTCCGGGAGATGCACCGGCGGCCCTGCCGGGATCTGCAGGCCCGGAGGGGCGCATGCCCGGCATGCCGCTGGAGCTGGCACACGTGCTTGAAGCAGACGGTTTCCTGCTGTGCAGGTACATCGCGAGAAACGTGAGCATCTAGCAGTAGCGGCACGCTGCGTGGCCGCGGACAGCGGTCTCGGCTGCCGTGAGGCGGGACAGCCGCGTCACGTCGCTGTATTAAAGAGATCTGACGCAACCAGGTTTCCTGCCGCGCTGGGCGTGGCACCGTAGCATGGGCGAAGAGGAGGTCACCATGGCTGCTGAGCCAGTCCACCATGAAGCCCAGGATCCCCGCGATCCCGAGTGGATTCTTGCCATGCTCCCGGCGCAGGCCGGCGAGGCTTTCCTGGCTGATTACCAAGCCGCTGTTGACGCCGCACACCAGGTGAGCGGATGCCGGCAGTTGCAAGAGCTCCTGCAGTCGTGGAGCGTCCGGGCGGTCGCCTACAGTTCGCCAGGTTTCTTCGAGCACCGGGCCGATGCGAGGAACCCACAGCCAGGACAGTGGCTTGCCGCAGAGGACGTGATCCCTGGATGGGCTGACCGCCTCAAGCAGGCCCTATGACCTTTCGGCTTGAGTTCCATGCCGCCAGCCTCTGCCACCACCTCGAATTCCGGGCTGCCCTCGAGGATGCCGCGCAGGCCATCACGCACAACCGTGGTCTTCCCCGCGCCGTTCGGGCCGAGGATGCCGAAGATCTCGCCCTGCTCGACGGCGAACGAGATCCCATCCACCACCACGCGGCCCCCGTAGCGCTTGGTGAGGTCCTTCACGTCGATGACTGCCATGTCCCGAGCGTTGCCCGGCGGCACCGGCGGCGAATCGCCCGTCCGGCTGGGAATCCGGGTCGGCCACGGTGGATTCCCCGGTCAACCGGATGGTGGATGGCTGTCCCCCGATAGCCTGGCCGGTGAAACTGGGATCACGATTTTCCCTGGGAGCCAATGGTGCCGCTGCACAGGCAAGTTGAAGCTGCTGACCAGGATGTGGAACTCGACATCAATCCGGTCTACGTACGCGAGAAGAGCCATGAAGTCCCGAGGTACCGCATCCCGGAGCACGGGATGCTGCCCAGGACCGCGGCGCAGGTGGTGCGGGACGAGCTCATCCTCGACGGCAACGCCCGGCTGAATCTCGCGACGTTCGTCACCACCTGGATGGAGCCCGAGGCAGAGCAGTTGATGGCCGCGTGCTTCGACAAGAACATGATCGACAAGGACGAGTATCCGCAGACCGCGGAGATTGAACGGCGCTGTGTCAACATCCTTGCCCATCTATGGCACTCACCGGCCGGCACCGATGCCGGCGGGTGCTCCACCACAGGTTCGAGCGAGGCATGCATGCTCGGTGGGATGGCGTTGCTGTGGCGCTGGCGGCAACGCCGCCGAGCGGGCGGCCTCGACGCGTCCAGGCCCAACTTGGTGATGGGCGCCAACGTTCAGGTCTGCTGGGAAAAGTTCTGCCGGTACTGGGAGGTGGAGCCGCGGATAGTGCCGATGGCAGAAGGCCGGTATCACCTGACAGCGGAGGAGGCGGTGAAGCGCTGCGATGAGAACACGATCGGTGTCGTGGCCATCATGGGCTCCACCATGGACGGCAGCTATGAGCCGGTGAAAGAGATCAGCGAGGCGCTCGACCAGCTACAGGAAACCCACGGGCACGACATCCCGATCCATGTCGATGGCGCCTCCGGCGGCTTCGTGGCGCCGTTCCTCCATCCCCGCCTGGAGTGGGACTTCCGGGTGCCGCGCGTCGCGTCGATCAACGCGTCCGGGCACAAATACGGCCTGGTGTACCCGGGCGTGGGCTGGGTGGTGTGGCGGGATCCGTCGGCGCTGCCCGAGGAGCTTGTATTCCGGGTCAACTACCTGGGCGGCGAAATGCCGACCTTCGCGCTGAACTTCTCCCGTCCCGGCGCGCATGTCGTGGCGCAGTACTACAATTTCCTGCGGCTCGGCTTCAGCGGCTATCGTGACGTGCAGCAGACCTGCCAGGACGTGGCCACGTACCTCTCCGGGGAGATCGCCAAGATCGGCCCGTTCGAGCTGCTCACTGACGGCACCGACCTGCCGGTGTTCGCATTCAAGCTGCGTGACGGCGTCACGGGGTACTCCGTCTTCGATATTTCGGAACGATTGCGGCAGCGCGGCTGGCTGGTGCCGGCGTACACATTCCCTGAGAACCTGACCAGCACCGCCGTGCTGCGGATTGTCGTGCGGAACGGCCTCAGCATGGACATGGCAGGGATGCTGCTGAGCGACATCCGGGCTCAGGTGAAGGTGCTGGAGTCGCACCCGCAGCCGCCCGTCCCGCTCGTGGAGGATCACCATAACCGCGAGTCGTTCAGGCACTAGGGGCGACCGCCGGGCACCAAACGCGGCGGCGGGCATCTGGCCGGATGAGAAAGGGGAGCGCGGGCGCTTCCCTTTCTCTCAGGCGCCCTTGCGGAGCCTTTCGAGCGCCTCGGCGAGGATGGCGGCGCCATCCGAGTCGCTGCGGCGCTCCTTCACGTAGGCCAGATGCGTCTTGTACGGCTCGACGCGCGGCGGCGCCGGAGGGCACTGCTCATCCTGCCCCGCCGGGCACCCGCACCGCGGGCACTCCCAGATTTCGGGGACGGCCGCGTCGCTCGCAAAGCTCGGACGCGTCTCATGCCTGTTAGCGCACCAGAAAGAGACCCATACACGAGGCGCGGACTCGCCGCGCTCCGCCTCGCCCATTGGGCCAGCGCCTACCCTGCTGCCGCGGATGGCGTTGCCACTGCTCACAGATCACCTCTTGAATAGCGCACTTGCGTTGCGTCCGGCCGGGAAGCCTGCCGAAGAAGGCAGTTAGTGGTTGACCAGCAGGCCGAGCCCGATGATGCACAGGAACCAGAGAACGCCGAAGAAGATGGTGATGCGGTCCAGGTTCCGCTCGACCACCGACGAGGAACCGAGCGTCGAGGAGACTCCGCCGCCGAACATGTCCGACAGACCGCCGCCCTTGCCCTTGTGCAGAAGCACCAGCAGCACCATCACCAGGCTTGTGATGATCAGGATGATGGAGACCCCGATGACCATCGCTGCTCGTTCCTTCTTCCCTGTTTCTGGCCAAAATCAAAATACCGGTTCACGGTGCCACGTGAACGGTCTTCCCGTTCGCGGGGCGCAAATCCCGCACCCGGGGGTTCCGGGGGTCACCCCCCAGGCTAGTACTGCGGGCAACCGGGAACTGGCCGCAGGCCAGCGTCAGCCGCCGCAGGTCAGCGGGCGGCGTCAGCCGCCCCGGCCACCTCGCGATACCGGCAGATTCTAGCGAACTCACCGGCATCAAGGCTCGCTCCTCCGACGAGAGCACCGTCAATATCCGGCTGCGTCATGATCGGCGCGATGTTGTCGTGCTTCACCGACCCGCCATACAGGATACGCAGACCATCGGCCGCCGTGCGCCCGTGAACCACAGAAATGCGCTCTTTTATCGCTGCGCATACCTCCTGGGCGTCCTCAGGCGTCGCCACCTCGCCCGTCCCGATCGCCCAGACGGGCTCGTAGGCGATCACCAGCCCGGCGACCTGCTCGGCGGGAATGCCGTCCAGCGAGCCGTCGGCCTGCGCCAGCGTATGCTCGACCTGCCGCCCCTGCCTGCGTACCTCCAGGTCCTCGCCGACGCAGAGGATCGGCGTGATGCCGTGGCTCAGCGCGGCCTTTACCTTGGCATTAACGAGGGCGTCGTCCTCACAGTGATACCGGCGGCGCTCCGAGTGCCCGGCCAGGACATAGTCGCAGCCGAGTTTGGCGAGCATCGACGCTGACACCTCGCCCGTGTAGGCGCCCTGATCGTGAGCTGACACGTCCTGGGCGCCGTAGCCGATACGGAGCCTGTCCCCCTCAATGAGGGTCTGCACGCTGCGCAGTGATGTGAACGGCGGCAGCACCGCCACTTCAACGGCGTCGAAGTCCTTGTCGGACAAGGTGAACGCCAGCTTCTGGACGAGCGCGATAGCCTCAAGGTGATTCCCGTGCATCTTCCAGTTGCCGGCGATCAGCGGCAGCCCCCGCTTGCGTTCCTTCCGGCCGCTCATGCTGTATCCCCCGCTCGCCTCCGGGGCGCCTTGACGCACCGCCTTCCCTCGTCGCTCATCCCTCGCTCCTCAGTCCAGGCGGTACGGCGCCCCTGCGGCTCGCTCATGCCGGGTCACCGGCCTCCAGGGCCGTCAGGCCCGGCAGCGTGCGTCCTTCCAGGTACTCGAGGCTCGCACCCCCGCCCGTGGAGATATGGCTGAACGCGTCCTCGGGCATGCCGAACGACCGGAGGGCCGCCGCCGAGTCGCCGCCGCCGATCACCGTGAACCCGCTGACGTGGGCGATCGCCTCGGCGACGGCACGGGTACCGGCCGCGAAAGCGGCGAACTCGAAGACGCCGAGCGGCCCATTCCAGAACACGGTCTTCGCGTCTGCCAATTTTTCCGCGAAGAGCTGCCGGGTTGCCGGGCCGATGTCCAGGCCTTCCCGGTCGGCGGGAAAGTCCTTCACCGTCACAACGTCGTGCTCGGCGTCCGGCGCGAAGCGAGTGGCGGCGACCAGGTCAGTCGGCAGCACGAGCTCTACGCCGCGCCGTTCGGCCTCGGCCATGATCTCCCTGACCTGCGGGATCTGGTCGGCTTCAAGCAGGGAACGGCCGACTTCATAGCCCTGCGCCGCCAGGAACGTATACGCCATGCCGCCACCGATAAGCACCCGGTCGGCGCGATCCAGCAGGTTCGCGATGACGGCGAGCTTGTCGGACGGCTTCGCCCCGCCGAGGACAACCACATAGGGGCGTTCCGTCGCGGAGGTGAGCCTGCCGAGCACCTCCACCTCCGCGCGGACCAGGTCACCGGCGGCATGCGGGAGCAGCGCGGGAACGTCGTAGACGCTGGCATGCTTGCGGTGCACGGCGCCGAAGCCGTCACCGACGTAGAGCTCGCCGAAGGCGGCCAGCTTGGCGGCGAACGCGGCGCGCTCCGCGTCGTCCTTGCTGGTCTCCGCGGGCTCGAAGCGGACGTTCTCCAGCACCGCGACGTCGCAGTCCCCGAGTCCGGACGCGACCCGCGACGCGTCCTCGCCGACCACGTCGGACGCGAAGGCAACCGGCCGCCCGAGCAGTTCGCCGAGCCGCTGTGCCACCGGGCGCAGCGAGAGGCCGCCCGCAGCCCGCTCGGCGTAGCCGGCGCCCTTGGGCCGGCCGAGGTGCGCGCAGATGATCACCCGTGCCCCGCGGTCGGACAGCTTGCTGATCGTCGGCAGGCTGGCGCGGATCCGGCCGTCGTCGGTGATCCGCGGACCCGCCGGGTCCGAGACGTCCAGCGGCACGTTCAGGTCCGCCCGCAGCAGGACGCGGCGCCCGGTGACCTTGAGGTCGTCGATGGTCTTCATATTCTTATTGCCACTGCACCCGTCTGTTGCTACGACAGCCTGGAGGCGATGAGGCCGGTGAGGTCGGCGAGCCGGCTGGAGTAGCCCCACTCGTTGTCATACCAGCCGACCACCTTCACCTGGTCGCCGAAGGTCATGGTCAGTGAGGCGTCAAACGTGCAGGAGGCGGGCGAGCCCACGATGTCGGAGGAGACGATCGGGTCCTCGGTGTAGTACAAGTAACCCTTGAGCTGGCCCTCGGCGGCCGCGCGGAACGCGGCGTTGACCTCTTCCTTCGGCACCTCGCGGCCAAGCTGGACCACTAGGTCGGTCACGGAGCCGTCCGGAACGGGGACCCGCAGCGCCATCCCGTCCAGCTTGCCCTTCAACTCGGGCAGCACGAGTGCCGTCGCCTTCGCGGCACCCGTGGTGGTCGGGATGATGTTCTGCGCCGCGGCCCGGGCCCTCCGCAGGTCCTTGTGCGGGAAGTCCAGGATGACCTGGTCGTTGGTGTAGGCGTGGACCGTCGTCATCAGGCCCTTGACGATCCCGAAGTTATCCAGCAGCACCTTCGCCATCGGCGCGACGCAGTTGGTGGTGCAGGAGGCATTCGAGATGACATGGTGGCTGCCGGGATCATAGGCATCGTCGTTGACGCCCATCACGATCGTGATGTCCTCTTCCTTGGCCGGCGCGGAGATGATGACCTTCTTCGCGCCCGCCTCTATGTGCTTGCGCGCGTCGGCGCCCTTGGTGAACCGGCCCGTGGACTCGATCACGATGTCGACCCCCAGGTCGCGCCACGGAAGCTTGGCCGGCTCCCGCTCGGCCAGCACCTTGATGGCCTGGCCGCCGGCCCGGATGGTCTCACCGGACACGGACACCTCCAGCGGCAGCGTGCCGAGCACCGTGTCGTACTTCAGCAGGTGCGCCAGGGTGGCGGGATCGGTGAGGTCGTTGGCCGCGACGATCTCAATGTCGCCCGGCGGGATGCGGCCGGCCTGGCCGATGGCCTCGGCGTTGACGGCGCGCCAGAAGTTCCGGCCGATGCGGCCGAATCCATTGATACCCACGCGGATGGTCACAGCACCATCCTCCTCGTTGATAGCCGTGTCCTTATCCAAATGTTCGCGTTATTCAAACGACCCGCTGCGGTTGCTGCCGCAGCCACCTGCATCGGCCGCTCCGGGACCTTCCGTCGTCGCCGGCCGTTTTGAATAGACCATATCGAACGCCGCCTCCGGGGATCCCCCGGAGGCGGCGCCGATCCGGCGCCGCCGCGCCTGTCCTGGGCGGGGCGCGGCAGGCGGCCTTGGCCGCCTATGGTCTAGACCATATGGGATCACGGGCGCCTGGGCAACCAAAGCGCCCAGAGTCAGGCCGAACGAACGGCGCTCCTGCCCCTGGCTCAGGGCATGAGCATGTCAGGAGTGAGGTTGGCCTCGGTGCCCGGCATGCCTAGCTCGGTGGCCCGCCGGTCGGCCATCGCGAGCAGCCTGCGGATGCGCCCGGCGATCGCATCCTTGGTCAGCGGAGGATCGGCGAGCTGGCCGAGTTCCTCCAGGCTCGCCTGGCGGTTGGCGATGCGCAGCTTCCCGGCCATCGTCAGGTGGTCTGGCGCGTCCTCGCCGAGGATCTCAAGTGCCCGCTCCACCCGCGCGCCCGCCGTGACCGCGGCCCGCACGCTGCGCCGCAGGTTGGCATCGTCAAAGTTCGCGAGCCGGTTCGCGGTCGCCCGGACTTCCCGGCGCATCCGGCGCTCTTCCCAGGCCAGCACGCTGTCGTACGCGCCGAGCCGGGTGAGCATGGCACTGATCGCGTCGCCGTCCCTGATCACTACCCGGTCCACGCCCCGCACTTCACGGGCCTTCGACTGGATCTTCAGCCGCCTCGCCGCCCCCACGAGGGCCAGTGCCGCCTCCGAGCCCGGGCACGTGACCTCCAGCGCCATGGAGCGTCCCGGCTCGGTCAGCGACCCGTGGGCCAGGAACGCGCCCCGCCACGCGGCCTCACAGTCGCAGGTGGTGCCGGACACGATCTGCCTCGGCAGGCCCCGCACCGGGCGCCCGTAGTTGTCGAGCAGGCCTGTCTGCCGGGCGAGGCTATCGCCGCCCTTGAGCACCCGGACGACATAGCGGTTGCCCTTGCGGAGCCCGCTGGGCGCCAGTACAAGCAGTTCTGAGGCATGCCCGAACACTTCGCCGATGCCAGCCCGCAACCGGCGGGCGGCTGCGCCGGTGTCCAGCTCCGCCTCGATCACGATGTGCCCCGCCGCCAGGTGGAGGCCACCTGCGAACCTCAGTACCGCGGACACCTCCGCCTTGCGGCAGCACGGCTTCACCACGGCTACCCGGCTCAGCTCATCCTTCACCACGCCGGTCATCGCCATCGGCGTCACTTCCCCTCACAGTGCTGACCCCCGACTGTGCTGGCCCAGGGGACGGCCCCCCGGAACCCCCGAAAATATCCGCATAGGCCCTTGCTAGCAGCAGCGGATCATGCCTTGCCGTCCCATCCGCTGCCGCCACGTCCGCGAGGACGAGCCGGGCGCCCAGCAGACCGGCGGCCTTCTCCAGGTCCGCTACCGCATCGCCCGGTACCTCTCCCGTCATGTCCCCGTATGCCTGCGCCGCCGCGTCGGCCGGCGCGCTCCCCGTTCTCTCCGTGCCCCAGCCGTCTCTGGCCGCCGAGCTGTCCGCGAGCACTATGTCGATCGTCAGCCCCGGCGAGTGCCCTGCGAGCACCTCCAGGTGCTTGTGCGGGGAGAACCCGCCCGTCTCCCCTGGCTGCGGCGCCAGGTTGAGCGCCACCAGACGGCGCGCACGCGTGCCCCGCAGCGCCGATGACAGCTCCGGTACCAGCAGGTGCGGTAGCACGCTAGTGAACCACGAGCCTGGCCCGAATACCACCCAGTCTGCTTCCATGACCGCGGTCACCGCCGCCGGGACGGCCGGCGGGTCATCGGGCAGCAGCGATATCGACCGGACACGTCCCGGGGTAGCCGCGCAGGCATGCTGCCCGCGCACACGGGAAATCTCATGCGGGCGGGCTGGGTCGGCCCCTTCCACCTCCGCCACGATGTCCAGGGGGACCGAGGCCATCGGCAGTACCCGGCCGCGGGTGCCCAGCAGCCTGCCCACCCAGTCCAGGCCCTCAACCGTGTCCCCGAGCAGCTCCCAGAGCGCCATGATCAGCAGGTTCCCGACGGCGTGCCCGGAGAGCTCGCTATCGCCGCCGAACCTGTGCTGGACGACCCTGCTCCACGTCGTGCCCCAGTCGTCGTCGCCGCACAGCGCGGCAAGCGCCATCCGCAGGTCGCCGGGCGGCAGCACGCCGTACTGCCGCCGTAGCCTCCCGCTCGACCCGCCGTCATCGGCGACGGTCACGATGGCCGTGAGATCCCCGCTCACCCGGCGCAGCGCCGACAGCGACGCCGCCAGTCCGTGCCCACCGCCGAGGGCCACAACTTTGGGCCCGGTCATCTTTTCGGCCTCCCTCGCGGGCGCATGCCAGTAGGGCGCTGTGCGCCGGAGGCGCGCCGGCTAGCAGGGTGCGGTCGTGCCGGAGGCGCGCCGGTAGTACTGCGGCCCGGCGCCTGCGGCATCTCGCTCGACATGCATGTCATGGCCTTCATTCGCGTCCCAGGTCCCTGTGGACGACCTGGACATCTGATCCTGTCTCGGCCAGCTTCGCCGCCAGATATTCCGCGATCGTCACGCTGCGGTGCTTGCCTCCCGTGCAGCCGACCGCGAGGGTCACGAAGTGCTTGCCCTCGCGCTCATCACCGGCCAGCAGCACATCCAGCGCCTCAAGATAAGCGCGGAGGAACTCCTGCGCACCCGGCCGGCTCAGCACGTAATCCCGGACCGGTGCGTCCTGGCCGGTCATCGGCGACAGCTCAGCTATCCAGTGCGGGTTCGGCAGGAACCTGCAATCAACGACAAGGTCCGCGTCCACCGGCAGGCCGTATTTGTAGCCGAACGACACGACGCTCACCCTCGGGCCCTTGGCGGACCGGGCGCCGAAGAAGTCACGCATCCTGCCGCGCAGCTCATGCACGTTGAGCGACGAGGTGTCGAGCACGATGTCGGCCTCGCCGCGGACGTCGCGAAGCAGCTCCCGCTCCGCTGCGATGCCGTCGACGATCCGCCCCTCGCCCTGCAGCGGATGCGGGCGCCGGACGCTGTCGAACCTGCGGACCAGCGTGTCGTCGGCGGCCTCGAGGAACACGATGCGGGGGGCGACGCCGCGGGCATCGAGGCCGTCGATGGCGGACTTGAGGTCCGTGGTGAACGCCCGGCTGCGCACGTCGACCACCGCCGCGATCTTGGGCACCGCCCCGTTCGAGCGTTCCGCGAGATCGACCATGGTGGGCAACAGTCCCGGCGGGAGGTTGTCCACGACGAACCAGCCAAGATCCTCCAGCGACTTAGCGGCCGTGCTGCGGCCAGCCCCCGACATCCCGGTGATAATAACGATGTCCGGTGCGCTCTGTTCGTCAGTGTCGGCATGCTCCCTCAACGTGTCCCCCGCGTGCTTTCGGCGGCCGGGCTGACGTCGGCGCCGCCCCGCAGCGCCCCGGTGATGACCTCCGCCAGGCGGGGCCCGATGCCCGGCACCGCGGCAATCTCCTCCGGGGTCGCGGCCGACATCCTGCGTACCGACCCGAAGCGCTTCAGCAGCGCGGCCCGGCGTGCCGGGCCAAGGCCGGGGATGTCGTCGAGCGCGCTCGCCGTGAAGCTCTGGGATCTCTTCTGCCGGTGATAGGTGATCGCGAACCTGTGCGCCTCATCCCGCACCCGCTGCAGCAGGTAGAGCCCTTCGCTGCTGCGCGGCAGGATAACCGGGAACTCCTCGCCAGGCAGCCAGACTTCTTCCAGGCGCTTGGCGAGGCCGCAGACAGCGACGTCATCGATGCCCAGCTCGCTCAGCGCCCGGCAGGCGGCGTCCGCCTGAGCCGGGCCGCCATCGACAACCACCAGGTTCGGCGGATAGGCGAACTTGCGCTGACGCAACGCCGCGTCCCGTTCGGCCTGATCCCGTTCTTGGTCCTGCTCGGCGCCGCCGGGATCACCGAGCACGTCCAGCTCCCCCGTCTCCTCGCGTTCCTCCAGGTAGCGGCGGAACCGCCGGGTGATCACCTCATAGATCGAGGAGATGTCGTCGGTGCCGTCAGCGCCCCGGATGCTGAACCGGCGGTACTCCCCCTTGCGCGCCAGGCCATCCTCAAACACCACCATCGATGCCACGACATGCGTGCCCTGCAAATTTGACACGTCGTAGCACTCAATGCGCAGCGGTGCGTCGTCCAGCCCGAGCGCCTCCTGGATCTCATGCAGCGCGCGGCTCCTGGTGGTCAGGTCACTCGCCCGGCGCGTCTTGTGCAGCGCGAGCGACTGCGCCGCGTTGCGTGCGACGGTCTCCAGCAGCGCCTTCTTGTCGCCGCGCCGCGGCACCCGCAGATCGACGGGGCCGCCGCGCCTGGCAGCGAGCCACTCTGCCACCGTGGCAGGCCCGGGAGGCAGCACCGGCACCAGCACCTCCCGCGGGACCCCGCTGCCCGCACCGTCGGCACCACCGGGGGCGGCGGTTCCAGACCCGGCCGTGTTGACGGCTGTCTCCCCGTAGACCTGCCCGAGGAAGTGCTCTACCAGCTCGCCCGAGGTCACGTCCTCGACCTTCTCGAGCACCCAGCCACGCTGGCCGCGCACCCGGCCGCCACGCACGTAAAACACCTGCACGGCCGCCTCGAGCTGGTCTTCGGCCAGCGCGATGACGTCGCAATCCGTCCCGTCCCCGAGCACGACGGCCTGCTTCTCCAGGGCCCGCTCCAGGGCCCGCATGTCGTCGCGCAGCCGCGCGGCCCGCTCGAACTCCTCGGCTGCGGCGGCCTGCTTCATCTCCGCCTCGATGCGGCGGATGAACCGCGCCGTCTGGCCCGCCATGAAGTCGCAGAAGTCTTCCGCGAGCTCCCGGTGCTCGGCCTCACTCACCCGGCCCACGCACGGCGCCGAGCACTTGCCGATATAGCCGAGCAGACAAGGGCGGCCGATCTGCCCGGCTCGCTTGAACACCCCGGCGGAGCAGGTCCGCACCGGAAATACCCGCAGCAGGGTGTCAACCGTGTCCCTGATCGCCCAGGCATGCGAGTACGGCCCGAAATAGCGCGTGCCCTTGCGCTTGGCGCCGCGCATCACCATGACCCTCGGATACTGCTCGCTCATGGTGACAGCGAGGTAGGGATAGCTCTTGTCGTCCCGGTACTTGACGTTGAACCGGGGATCGAACTCCTTGATCCAGGAGTATTCGAGCTGCAGGGCCTCGACTTCCGTGGCAACGACGGTCCAGTCCACCCCTGCCGCCGATGTCAGCATCGCCTGAGTGCGCGGGTGCAGGCTGGCGAAGTCCGCGAAGTAAGAGTTCAGCCTGGAACGCAGGGACTTGGCTTTCCCCACGTAGATCACCCGGCCATGGGAATCGCGGAACCTGTAGACCCCGGGAGACTCCGGAATAGAGCCCGGGGTCGGCCGGTAGGTTGCCGGATCTGCCACGCAGTAACTCTACGCAGAACTAACGACAAACATGCCGCCTGCGACCGGATCGGGGTTACCGGCGCCCCCGCCGGGCCTCGTCGCCCTGCTCGGGCCGAAGTCGAGCGGGCGGCGCCTGGAGACGGTTTCGCGCTGACCTGGTCCCGGCCGCGGGGCGGCCGGGACCACCTATCAGAGCGTGATTGCCGCAGGCGGTCAGCGGCCCGTGGCCAAGGTCATGCCGCCAGAGCAGTCGAGGACGGTGCCGGTGACGAACCCGTTGCCAGCCAGGTACAGCACCGAACTAGCCACATCCTCCGGATGACCAACGCGCCCGACTGGGGCCACGGCCGCGACGCTTTCGAAGAACGCGGCCCGGTCCGGCTCCGGCATGCCGTGCCACCAGGGCGTGTCGATGACGCCAGGCGAGACCGCGTTCACGCGTACCGGCGCGAGTTCGGTCGCGAGCGGCGGCACCATGGCCTGCAGCGCGCCGTTGACGGCGGCCAGCCCCGCCGTGCCCGCTGCCGCGGCGTTCGCCGATGCCGCGCTGATGATGGTGACCGAGGCGCCGGGCCGTAGCTTCGGCAGCGCCGCCTTGAGCACCTTCACATGTGCGAAAAGCTTTCCGTCGAACGCCCTGCGCAGGTCGTTCTCGTCCAGGTCGGCCAGTGGCCCGAGGGCCACCGCGCCTGGGCTCAGCGCCAGGACGAGATGGTCGACGATGCCGGCCGTGGCGAAGAAGCCCGTGACGGCCTCGCTATCGGTCGCGTCCAGTTCCCGGGCCTCCACCGGATAGCCGATCCGCTGCGCCGCCGCGTCCAGCCGCTCCTTGGACCGCCCGGTGATGATCACGCGTGCGCCCGCCGCCGCAAAGGCACGCGCTGTCGTCTCGCCGATGCCGCTGCTCGCACCCATGATGATCGCCCGCTGCCCGTCAAAGGACATGCATTCCTCCTGCCTTTTCGGTACCGCCCTGCCCGCCAGGACCCGGCAATGAGTTTGCCGAGATTGGCAGTCTCGACAATCTTATCGAGACTTCCAGTCTCGTCAAACGCTATGCTGGCCGTGTGACCATTCGTGTTCCCAATGGAGAGGCGGAATCCCGGAAAACCGCTGCTCAGCGGGCGGGCAGCGGACGGCGGCACACCGGCCGCCGCCGCAACGAGGAAGCGCGCGACGCGATCCTCGCCGCAACGCTCGACATGCTGCGCACGGAAGGCCTCCAGAACGTCACCATCGACGCGATCGCGCACGCCGCAGGCGTCGGCAGGCAGACCATCTACCGCTGGTGGCCGTCAAAGGGCGCGATGCTGGCCGAGGCCATGGGACGGCGGGCGCACGCGGCAGTGCCGCCCCGCGATTCCGGGTCGTTCGACGCAGACCTCACGGAATTCATCACCGCCAGCTTCAGGGGGCTCGAAGACCCGGGTACCGCCCGCGCCCTGCGCGATCTCGCCTCGGCTGCGCAGCATGACGAGCACGTGGCCGCGGCGCTCGGGGAGTTCACCGCACAGCGCCGCAGCGCACTCCGTGCGCTCATGGAACGGGGGCGTGCCGAGGGCAGGCTTCCGGCCAGCGCGAACCTGGACATGCTGGTCGATCTGTTCTACGGCTTCCTGTGGTACCGCCTGCTTATGGGCCACGCCCCGCTCGACGCGAGCGCCGCGCGCGACCTGACGGCTCACCTCATCGCGGCAGGCACCGCCGTCCCCGGCCCGGATGGGCAGTTTCAGGCGCTTGACTAACTTCCGCGCGGGGTTCACGCGGCGCCTGACCGAACGGTGCCTGATCTGCGGCCTCAGCGGGCCGTCGCCAGGGAGGCCAGGCCGAAGCCTTCTTGCTGGACCGCAGTGCGCAAGGCTGGTGCCGCGTCACGGAGCAGCGGATCGCCGTGCCCGAAGCAGGCGACGTCCACGTCGAACTCCGCGAGTTTCCTGAAGGAAGCGATCGCTTCCTTGCGATCCACGTTGAACGGCCCGAGGATCACCCGCCCGTCAGGCGTCCTGGCCACACTGTCACCTGTAAACAGCAGGCGGTGCGCCGGGAGATGGATCGCGATGCTGCCATCGGTGTGCCCGGGGACGCCGATCACCGCTGCGCCGCCGCCGAAATCGATCAGGTCCCCGTCGGAAAGCTCCTGGTCGACGCGGCACGCAGGCACGCGGGTGAGGCCGTCGCTCTCGCCGCCGGTGGCGTCACCGGCGGTGGCGTCGGTGTAGCTGGCGGCAGCGACAATGCGTGCGTGCAGTGGGCGCTCCTCCTCAGTGAGGACCGGCGGCAGCCCCAGCATGCTGCCACGGATCACCGGTGCCTCACTGCGGTGAGCCATCACGGTGGCCTTCCCCCATGAAGCGACGTCGGATGCCGAGCCGACGTGGTCGCCATGAAAATGCGTGAGGACGACGCGGTGCAGATCGCTGACCCCGAGTCCGAGGCGCCCGAGGGCCGCTGCCATTCCCGCGCCGTTGCCGGGCGGCCCGGCATCGATGAGGGTCAGCGACCCCGGATCGCGCCACAGATACGCCTGGCCGACGCTGAACCGGAACATAATCAGCAGGCCCGGTACTAGTTCGATCATCTCCATGCCGGCAATCTAGTGTCGGCAAATCTAGGCAGTCTCAAGATCGCGCCGGCTTCTGATCGCCTTACGCGGATCCGCCACGAGCGGATGCGGTCGCTCCCAGCGGCTACGGCCGGATTTTGAAACCCCGCAGTCAGCCGCGGCGATTCGCCGGCGCGACCGGACGTCCCGAGCTGGCGGAATCATAGACGGCGCGGATCACGGCCACGCTGGCCCGGGCCTCCTCCCCGGTAACGGACGGTTGCCCGCCGCTGTCGAGCGCGGTGAGGAAGTCCGCGAACTGAGCCCGGTGCGCGTCGCTGGCAACCGCCGCTGGATCGGTGGCCGCCGTGGCTGCAAGCGGGGAAGATGGCCTGAGCTTGCTGCCGTATGCGCCAACGTCCCCCTTCTCATCGGCCAATTCGGTCAAGCGGATGTCACCGGCCTCGACGATGACGGAGCCGCCCGTTCCGGAGATTTCCAGACGTTCGGGAAGACCGGGGTAGGTGGCGGTACTGGCTTGCAGGAGCCCCACCGCGCCCGAACGGAACCGCAGCAGGGCCAGGGCGACATCCTCCACCTCAATAGTGTGAGCCTGGGTCGCGCAGAGGGCCATGACCTCATCGACGGTGCCCATAATCCAGCACAACAGGTCCACGTAGTGAACCCCCTGGTTCATGAGCGCACCGCCCCCATCGACCGCCCAGGTCCCCCGCCAGCCGCCGCTGTCGTAGTAATCCTGGCTGCGGTACCACTTGACGATGGCATCACCGAGTATCAGGCGCCCTAGCCGCCCCTGGTCCACCAGTTCCCGTAGCCGGCGGACACCGGGATCGAAGCGATGCTGGGAGATGACGGTAAGCAGCACGCCGGCGGACGCGGCGGCATCGAGGAGCCGGTCGGCGGCTGCCACGGTGATGTCAATTGGTTTCTCCACCACAAGGTGCTTGCCGGCGAGCGCCGCCCTGATGCCGATTTCTGCGTGCAGCCCACTCGGCACACAGACGCTGACGGCGTCGATATCCGGCCGGGTGAGGAGAGCGTCAAGATCGGCCTCCCACGCCACCCCGTGTTCCCCGGCGAACGCCTCGGCCTTCCCCGGGACGATGTCGGTGACCGCCACCAGGTGCGCATTGGGCAAGCCAGCCAGGGCGGCGGCATGCGTGGGGGCGATGACGCCACAGCCGATAATCCCAAAGCCGTAGCGCCGTTTCGCGGTGATCATGGCCTGTCATCTCCCGCGAATTTCATGTCAGCCGCCGGCACTGAAGCCCTGCCGTGCCCGGCGTTCCGCTGGACGGAAATCGACGTTCTGAACAATTATCCCTGAAAGTCTGCAATTGTTCATTGTATTTCCCGGCTAGCGGCCTCGCGGTAATGATTCGCTTTCCGCTTCTCCATACCATTAAAATGTATAGCATGAGGGCTTAGCTTCGGTCAAGTCTGGAGAAACGCATGGGGTGCCGGCGAGCGGATACCTGCGAAAACCAATGTGAACATTAGTAGTGAATAATTCTGCCGACCTGCGTGATGTCGCGGTGACGCCACGAGCCGAGGAGAGGACGGGCACGGCAGTGCCGAACCAGGATGGCATGACCTACGCGCCTGCCGGGCGTTCCCGGCCGGTCTGTTCGCCGGGCGACTTCGTGTTCGCGGCCATCGGCCTCGACCACGGTCACATCAACGGGATGTGCAACGGGCTCGTTGAGGCTGGCGGCCAGCTCCGGTGGGTCTATGACGATGACCCCGGGAAAGTGGCCGAGTTCTGCCGGCGATACCCGGGTGTCCGGGCGGCGCCGACGGAGGATGCCGTCCTGGACGATGACCGTGTACAGCTCATCGCCAGTGCGAAGATCCCCCGGGAGCGAGCCGGGCTGGGCCTGCGGGTCATGGAGCACGGCAAGCATTATTTTGTCGATAAACCGCCCATGACCACGCTGGGCCAGCTCGCTGCGGCACGGGCCAAGGTGGCTGAGACCGGCAGGAAGTACGCGGTCTACTACAGCGAACGGCTGCATGTGGAAAGCGCCGTGTTCGCCGGCCAGCTCGTCAGGGACGGCGCCATCGGACGGGTCGTGCAGGTGCTCGGCATGGGTCCCCACAGGATGAACGCACCCAGCCGGCCCGCCTGGTTCTTCGACCACGATGCGACGGGCGGGATCCTCTGCGACATCGGCAGCCATCAGCTCGAGCAGGTGCTCTACTACGGCGGTTCCGACGAGGCCGTCATCACGTCGGCGCGCGTCGCGAACTACGCACACAAGGAGTACCCGGGCATCGAGGATTTCGGTGACGTCACGGTCGTGCTCGGCAATGGCGTCACCGGGTACTGCCGGGTCGACTGGTTCACGCCCGGCGGCCTCGGCACCTGGGGTGATGGGCGGACATTCATTCTCGGCACCGAGGGCTATATCGAACTCCGGAAGTACATCGACGTGGCCCGCGAACCCGACGGCGACCACGTGTACCTGGCCAACTCCGGCGGGGAGCACCACATCCCCGTGGCGGGCAAGGTCGGCTACCCGTTCTTCGGTGAGCTCATCCTCGACTGCCTGGAGGGGACCGAGCGGGCCATGACCCAGGAGCACGCCTTCCGGGCCGCGGAACTGAGTCTGCAGGCACAGGAACAAGCGGTCCGGGTCGAAGGCTGACCTCTCTCAGAGCACGTCTTAGAGCACGCCGGCGACGATGGCGGACCCGGCCCTCATGTTTCCTGCTGAGGACAACTTGTTAAGTTCATGTATCCCGAAATGTCGAGATCTTGACATCGTTTTCCTCTTACGTCACTCTACGAGCAGAACTGCGGTTTTCGCAGAGTGAGGACGTGGGTAAATGTCAATACGTGCGCGACGCCGGCTCAGGCGCCTGCTGTCTGCTGCCTCGGGCATTGCGGCCGGAGCCCTTCTTGTCGCGGCCTGCTCGGGCGGGAGCGGGAATTCCGGAACGGGCGGTAAACCAGGTACCCCCGTTTCCGGCGGCGTGGCCACCTTCGCTCTTCCGGCCGGTGCCACGCCGGACTGGATCTTCCCGTTCATCGACAGCGCCCACAGCTCGATCGATAACCGCAACCAGTTCGAGTACCTCATGTACCGCCCGCTGTACTGGTTCGGGCAGAACGGCCAGCCGGTGCTCAACGACGAGCTGAGCCTGGCCGACCCGCCCGTGTACGGGAACGGCGACAAGACCGTCACCATCACGCTCAAGAATTACCGCTGGTCGAATGGGGAGGCCGTCACCGCCCAGGATGTCGCGTTCTGGCTCAACATGCTCACGGCCGAAAAGCAGAACTGGGCGTACTACGTGCCCGGCGGGCTGCCGGACAACCTCAGCGGGTACAAGATCGACAGCCAGAGCACCATCACCCTGTCGTTCAAGAGCGCCTACAACCCGGACTATTTCACCGCGAACGAGCTCTCCCAGATCACCCCGCTGCCCATGGCGTGGGACAAGACGTCGGCCAGCACCGCGGGAAGCTGCGCGACAACGGTGTCGTCCTGCCCGGCGGTGTGGCAGTACCTCTACTCCCAGGCCAAGCAGGTCTCCACGTACGCCACCTCGCCGCTGTGGCAGGTGGTCGACGGCCCCTGGCGCCTGGCCGGCTACCAGACCACCGGCTATTCGGCGTTCAAGCCCAACCCGAAATACTCCGGGCCGGTGAAGCCGAAGCTCTCGGAATTCATCGAGGAACCGTTCACCACCGAGTCGGCCGAGCTCAACGTGCTGCGCAGCGGCCAGATCAGCGTCGGCTACCTGCCGGTCACCGACATATCGCAGGAGCAGCTCATCGCGGGGTCCGGCTATTCCCTTTCCCCCTGGCTGGATGCCGGGATCAACTACTTCCCCGAGAACTTCAATAACCCCACCGTCGGGCCGATCTTCCGGCAGCTCTACTTCCGCCAGGCCCTTCAGCATCTGATCAACCAGCCGGAGTACATCAGCAAGATCTGGCAGGGGTACGCGACGCCGACATACGGGCCGGTCCCGGTCGACCCGCCCAATCCCTACATCGACAGCTATGAGAAGGCCAACCCCTATCCGTTCAGCGTGTCCGCGGCCCGGCAGCTGCTGACCAGCCACGGGTGGACGGTGCGGCCCAACGGCGCGACGACCTGCACCAGCCCGGGTACCGGGTCGTCGGACTGCGGGGCCGGGATAGCGGCCGGCGCGAAGCTCAGCTTCAGCCTCCTGTACGCCAGCGGCATCACGGAGGTCTCGCAGGAGATGCAGGCCTTGCAGTCCACGGCCTCACAGGTCGGGATCGTCCTGAACCTGTCGCAGGCGCCCTTCGACCAGGTGATCAGCAATTCGGTCCCGTGCAAGCCGTCGCAGGCGAGCTGCAGCTGGCAGCTGGACAACTGGGGAGGCGGGTGGAGCTACAGCATGGACCACTTCCCCAACGGGGACCTCATCTTCGGCACCGGGGCCGGTGACAACTTCGGTAGCTACAGCAGCGCCACGGCGGACAGCCTCATCACAGCCACCGATCATGAGACCGGGACCCTGCCGGCCGACGAGAACTACCTGGCCGCGAACCTCCCGGCGGTCTTCATGCCCAAGGCCGACTACCAGCTGACGGAGGTGCAGAACAAACTGCAGGGGGTCACGCCGCAGGAGCCGACATTCAACATCGCCCCCGAATCCTGGTACTTCACCAAGTGATAGTCACAGGCCCTTGCCCAGGACGGCGGCCAGGCATGGTGCCAGCCCGGAGGTGGCCCGGTGGGTGCTTACCTCGCCGGCCGGGTGGCCCAGGCGATCGCGGTCGTCTTCGGCGTGACGATCATCGTCTTCATCATCCTGCACGCGCTGCCCGGCGGGCCAGCCCGTGGCATGCTCGGCCCTGAGGCGAGCGCCCAGCAGGTCCAGCAGTTCATCGTCGCGAACGGCTATAACAAGCCTCTCGTGGTCCAGTACGGGAGGTTCCTGGACCAGCTGGTCCATGGCAACCTCGGGTACTCCTACCAGTACAACCAGACAGTGCTGTCTCTGCTCGGCCAGGACCTCCCGAAGAGCGCGCTCCTGCTCGGCCTGTCCTACCTGGTCGCCCTGGTCATCGCGATACCGCTGGGCATACTCCAGGCCCTGCGCCGCAATAGCGTCGTCGACTACGTGGTCACGGGTGCCTCGTTCATCGCCTACTCGATGCCGAGCTTCTGGCTGGGCATCCTGCTGATCCTCGGCTTCGCCGTAAGCTGGCGGCTGCTGCCGGCCGAGGCGCCCCAGGGCGCCACGGTCGCGGCGGTCCTGCATGATCCGCTGGCCATGGTGCTGCCGGTCATGACGCTGGCCCTGGTCACGATCGCCGCGTTCAGCCGGTTCATGCGCTCCAGCGCCATCGAGAACCTGCTCCAGGACTACATCCGCACGGCCCGGGCCATGGGCGTCCCGGAACGGACCATCCTGTTCCGGCATCTGTTCCGCAACTCGGTGATCCCGATCATCACGCTGATCGGCCTCAGCCTGCCGGTCACGATCTCCGGCGCCGTGATCACCGAGTCGGTGTTCAACTACCCGGGCATGGGCCTGCTCATCTGGAACGCGGCGACGTCCCACGACTTCCCGGTGCTGCTGGGATCGACCGTCGTCGTCGCCACCGCCACGGTGGTCGGCTCCATGCTGGCCGACGTGCTCTACGCCGTGGCTGACCCGCGGGTGCGCCTGTCGTGACGGGCCGGGCCGTGACCGCGCGCGCAGCCACCGGGCATCTGCCCCGAAGGAGGCTCGCCGCACCATGAGCATGATCCTGGCCGGGGAGCCGTCCGGCCCGCCGCCGGGCACCGAGCCGCCTGCTGACGGGGGCGCCGCGGCCGCCGGGGGCAGCGCCTGGCGGATGATCCTGTCGGTCTTCGTGCAGAACCGGCTGGCGGTCCTGGGCGTGGCCATCGTGGGCCTGATGGTCCTGTTCAGCTTCGCCGGCCCGCTCATCTACCACACCGACCAGGTTCACGCGAACCTGTCGGCCATCAACACACCCCCCAGCGGGGCCCACCCGCTCGGCACCGACAACGTCGGCTACGACGTGCTCGGGCGGCTCATGGTGAGCGGCCAGTCCTCGCTGATCGTCGGGGTGGCCGCGGCCGCCCTGGCCACGGTGGTGGGCACGCTGTGGGGCGCCGTCGCCGGGTACGTCGGCGGCGCGGTCGACGCGGTCATGATGCGCATCGTCGACTCCGTGCTCTCCATCCCGCCGCTGATCTTCATCCTGCTGCTGGCCAGCGTGTTCCGGCCCTCCACCGGAGCCCTCATCGTCGTGGTCGCCGTCGTGGCCTGGCTGGCCCCGGCCCGGCTCGTCCGGGGCGAGGCCATCTCGCTGCGTGCCCGGGAGTTCGTGCAGGCGTCGACGGCCATGGGCGGGCGGCGCACGTGGATCGTGCTACGCCACATCACCCCGAACGCGGTCGGCACCATCGTCGTCCAGGCCACCTTCGAGGTGGCCAACGCCATCCTGCTGCTGGCAGCGCTGAGCTACCTGGGGCTGGGCCCGGCCCCGCCCGCCACCAACTGGGGCAGCATGCTCTCCGACGGGCTCAACTACATGTACGAAGGCAAATGGTGGCTCATCTACCCGCCCGGCCTGGCCATCGTCCTGACCGTCGTCGCCTTCAACTTCATCGGCGACGCGCTGCGGGCCGCGCTCGAGGTCAGGCTCCAGGCCAGATGAGCGTCCGTTCGGGCCCATCCCGCGCCCGCCGTCAGCCCGGCCAGCCCATGATCCCGGGAGGTGCCCCGTGACTGATCTGCTAGAGGTCGAGGGCCTGCGCACCGAGATCCGCCGGCGCAGCGACTCCGTGTATCCCGTGGACGGGGTCTCGCTCACCGTGCGGCATGGCGAGACGGTCGGGCTGGTGGGAGAGTCCGGATGCGGCAAGACCATGACCGCCATGTCGATCATGGGTCTGCTGCCACCCGGCGGCCGCATCACCTCGGGCACGATCCGGCTGAACGGAACGGACCTGGTGCCGCTCGGCCCCCCGGCGATGCGCGAGATCCGGGGCCGGGATATCGCCATGGTGTTTCAGGACCCCATGACCAGCCTCAACCCGACCATGACCATCGGGCGGCAGATAGCGGGCCCGGTACGCGTGCATCTCGGGATGTCCCGGGCCGCCGCCATGCACCGGGCCGAAGAAGTGCTCGGCCTCGTCGGCATGCCCCGGCCCGCTGAACGGCTCGACGACTACCCGCACCAGCTGTCCGGCGGGCTCCGCCAGCGTGTCATGATCGCCATGGCCCTGGCCTGCGAGCCGAAGCTGCTGATCGCGGACGAGCCGACCACCGCCCTGGACGTCACCATCCAGGCGCAGATCCTCCGCCTGCTCGACGAGCTCAAGGGCCGGCTCAGCATGAGCATGCTGCTGGTCACGCACGACATGGGAGTGATCGCCGGGCGGGCCGACCGGGTACTCGTCATGTACGCGGGGCGGATTGTCGAGGCCGCCGGCACCGACGCGCTGTTCACCCGCCCGCGCCACCCCTACACCGAGGCCCTGTTCGGCTCGATTCCCCGGCTCGACCAGGACCGGAATCAGGATCTGCGGTCGATCCCCGGCAGTCCTCCGGACCTGTCCAGCCCCCCGGCCGGATGCCGGTTCGCCGCCCGCTGCGGTTACGCTACCCAGACCTGCCGTGACCAGGACCCGGTCCTGGAGGGCGAGGACCCGGCGCATCGCTATGCCTGCTTCCATCCCCGCCCCGCCGCCGCGGGCCCGGCCGGCCCTTCCCCGGCGCCCCGGTCCGCCGGCCGGCGCCGGGAACCGGCTGGCGATGCCGAGCCGCCACTGCTCGAACTCACCGACGTCCACAAGGAGTTCCCGGTCCGGGCCGGGATCCTGCGGCGGAAGGTGGCCTCGGTCAAGGCGGTGTCCGGCGTCTCGTTCTCCGTGGCTGCCGGCGAGACGTTCGGGCTGGTAGGGGAATCCGGGTGCGGCAAAACCACGATCGGGCGGCTGATCGCCACCCTGGAACGCGCCGACGCCGGAGCCATCCGCTTCAACGGCGCAGACCTCGGCTCGCTGTCCGGCAGCAAGCTGCGCCAGGCCCGGCGCCACGTCCAGCTCATGTTCCAGGACTCCTACGCGTCGCTCGACCCGCGCATGCGGGTCGGCGCTTCGGTCCGCGAGCCGCTGACGGTCCAGCACCTCGGCACCCGGGCGGAGCGGACCGCCACCGTGGCCGGCCTGCTCGGGCAGGTGGGCCTGCCGAAGTCGGCGGTCACCCGGTACCCGCACGAGTTCTCCGGCGGCCAGCGGCAGCGCATCGGCCTGGCCCGGGCGCTGGCGCTGAGCCCCCGGCTGATCGTGGCCGACGAGCCGGTCTCGGCCCTCGACGTCTCCATCCAGTCGCAGGTGCTCAACCTGATGAAGAGCCTTCAGGGCGACCTGGGCCTCACCTACATCGTCATCTCGCACGATCTGTCCGTGGTCCGGTACCTCGCGGACCGGATCGGCGTTATGTACCTCGGCAAGCTCGTCGAGATCGGGCCGTCTGCGGCGATCTACGCCCATCCCGCGCACCCGTACACGGCCGCCCTGCTCGAGGCGGTCCCGGTGCCCGACCCCGGCCACGAGCGGGCCAAGAAACCCGCGGTGATCGCGGGGGAACTGCCCTCCGCCCTGCACCCGCCGTCGGGCTGCCGGTTCCGTACCCGCTGCCCCCGCGCCCAGCAGCTGTGCGCGACAGAAGAGCCGCTGCCACGGCCGTTCGGGACCGGTCACCTCGCCGCCTGCCATTTTCCCCTGGAGCAGGCGGTCCCCGCCGACCCGGGCGCGGCCTCCGCCTGCTCAGCGCCGCGCACCGCCGGCCCCTAACTCCGCACGACGAGCACGCTCCCCAGACCACCGGCGCGAACACGGTGCCAGACTAACCACAGGGAGCTGGCTGAAAATGCTTGTTACGTTCGGGCACGGGACTGCGCAGGCGGAGCGGATCACGGAGCTGCTCCGCGGCGCAGGTGTAGCGGCGGTCGTCGACATCAGGACCGCGCCGGGCAGCCGCCGCAACCCGCACATGATGCGGGCCGAACTGGAGCGCTGGCTGCCTGCGAGCGGCATCTCGTACCGCTGGGAGAAACGGCTCGGTGGCTTCCGCAAGGCT
>DASQVO010000466.1:0-9988 GCA_035640715.1 Streptosporangiaceae bacterium | reverse complement strand
GGTGCGGCACGAGGACACCGGGTATGACTCGCTTCTCATGTCCGGCGTTCCCCGGGAAACAGCCCGCGACAAGGTAGCGCCGTCTATTGACCGTGTCCTGGCGGCCTGGGCCGCGACCGCGCGGTAACAGCCGCTCAGGCGCCCTGCCGCTGGATGTCGCTGCCGCCGCCATGGCGGCAATCGACGGCCCTATCGCCACCAACCCGCACCGCGGCGGCAAGCCACTGGATGAACCCTTCGACGGCTACCACTCCGCTCGACGCGGGACCTACCGGATCATCTACCGCATCAACGAGGAGAAGCACGCCGTGGAGATCCACTCCATCCGGCACCGGCGCGATGTCTACCGCACCTGACGTTTGGCGCCTGGCGATAGGCAAAGCTGCTGGCTTCGAGGGGACGAATGACGTCGGCGGGACCGGTAGGACGAGTCGGTCCGCCTCAGGATGCGTCCGGTTCGGTGCAGATCAGGCCCCATGGTCTGTCGTCTACTCGGGTGAGCACGACCGTTGCCCGGTGCGGGCCGGACAGCCTGAGCCTGCGGTGGATCTGGTCGACGTCACCGGCCAGGCCGCGGCGGCGCAGGTCGGCGGCTCCGATGCCGAGGGCGCGCAGCCGCCGGGCGAAGTGCTTCTCATTCCACGGAGCCGATTCGATCACGCGCAGGGTCCGGGCGAACGGGGTGCGCCGGTCGGCGTCGGCGGACAGGAACGCGATGCGGGGATCGACCTTCCAGGCGCCGAGCCGCCGGGCGAGATCCTCCACGAGGCCGGCGCGGGTGACGGCCGGATTCGGGTCGAAGAGGAATTGGCCCGGCGGGGCCACGGGCACGTCCGGGCCCGGCTCGGGCAGCAGCGTGTGCCCCTCCGGCCAGAGCGTGCTCCCCTCCACGGGCGCCTGCCCCTCCGGCAGCGTGCGGCTTTCGGGCAGGATCGTCGCGCGCGCCGGGGCCGTGGCCAGCGCCGGCGACCAGAGCACCGCTTCCTTGAGATCCCGGCCAAAGGCAACAAACTCGGTTTCCCAGCCGGGCGGGACGAGTCTGGCCGGCAGGCCGGGTGCGGCCTTGATGCCGACGGCGGGTATGCGGCTCTCCAGCGCGAAGCACCACTCCAGCGGCGGCTCGCTCTCGCCAGGCCGGAACCGGCGGCCACCCGCTCCCGGCCCGCGCCGCGCCGGGTCGGTGAACACCGCGTCCACGCCGCCCAGATCGACGTCGCGTGCATCGGCGCGGCAGGCACGGACACCGGCAGCCGCGTCGTACACACCGGCGTTGTGCACGGCCATCCGCAGGTGCACCGCGTCCCGGTCCACAGCCAGCACCTCGCGGCCGGCGGCCAGCGCGATCAGGTCGCCGCCGATCCCGCAGCCCAGGTCGGCGAGGCGCCCGCAGGCCGCATCGGCGTAGCGGCGCGCGCGGTGCCGGGCGCTGGCTTCCGACGACGCCTGTTCGAGGCCGGGCCTGGTGAACAGCATGCGCATCGCGCGGCTGAACTTCGGGCGTGCCGCCAGCCGCAGCTCATGCTGGGCCGTCGCGGCGGCGACAAGGTCGGGTGGATACTCGCGGCGCAGCCGGGACGCCATCGCCAGCGCCGGCTCGGCGCCGCCGCTCGCAGCCGCCACCCGGTCCAGCAGTTCCTGCCCGCGCGGTGAGAGCAGGGCCTCAACCTGGGCGGTGGCATCGCCGGCCTGGCCGGTCACGGTCCCTCCGGCATGGCGCCCTGGCCGCGGCGGACGTTACGGCCTGGCCGCCCTGGGCCCGACCACGAACTGCCGCAGGTACAGGTCGCGGAACGTGACGGGTCCCCGCGGCCCGGGCACCTTGTCGATGTTGATGCCGGTCTCCGGCACGGCGAGGAGCTTGAAGCCGTCGAGCAGGCGGGGCGTTGCGTTCCAGAAGGCGCCGGTGCCGGCATAGCCGTCGAGGAACGTGCCGGCAGCGTCCCGGTCCTCCGCGACGATCGCCGCCGCGAGCCCGGAGGTCTCGTCGTTGGCGATGGCCGCAGCCTCGCGGGCGCCGGCCGCCTTCGCGAGGGTGACGGTGGCCTCGTGACCGGCGTCGAGTGCCCATTCGTGGCCGAGCGGGTGTTCGTGCGGTGGCAGCGACGCGGCGATGCCGAGCCGGCCGAGCAGCGCCGTCACCTCGGGAACGAATCCGTCCCAGATGGATTCGTCCACAAGCAGCAGGTTGAGGCGGTTGCAGACGCCGAGCCGGTCGAGGCTGGCCTCGATGAGGCTGACCGCGAGCCGCCGGTCGGCGGAGGAGTCGACATAGATGACGGCGCCACCGTCCGCATGGGCCAGCGTCCTGACTCCGTGCCGAGCGCCCTCGAAGGCCAGCGCGCGGGTGCTCGCACCGCTGCCCCGGAGGATGACCAGCGGGATCAGCTCCGGCTCGCTGACCAGGGCGTACGCAGCAGCCTGGCCCGGTACACGGACCAGCTGAACCGCTTCGGGGTCCAGTCCGGCGTCGCTCAGGGCCGGGGCGATGACCTCATCGGCGAGCGCGATGGCGGAGCGGAGCGCCGCCGATCCCGTCCGCAGCACACCAGCATTACGCGACTTGATGAGCTGCGAGGCGATGTCGGCCACCACGTTCGGCCGGGCCTCGAAATTCGCGCCGATAACCCCCACCGGCCTGCGCCGCTCCTCCGCGATCAGGTCGCCCGGCAGCTCGCGGATCACCCGGCGCAGCGGCTCGGGCGGCACTTCAGCCAGGGCGAGGAGCTGCCCGGACATCGCCTTGAGCCGATTGTCGTCGAGGCGCAGCCGGTCCATCAGCGCCCCGGTGAGGCCGCCGGCCTCGGCCGCGCGCATATCCTCCTCGTTCGCCGCGCGGATCGCGCCCGCAGCGCGGTCCAGCCGGTCCGCCATGGCGCGCAGCGCAAAGCCGATCGCTTCCTCTGGTGCGATCGCCAGGCATCCGGCCGCGCGGTGCGCCGCCCGCGCCGCTGCCTGGACGGCCAGCGTCGCTCCCGGGTCGCCAACCCTGGCCCTCTGCCCGGCGGCTACCTGCATCGAGGCATTCTCGCCAGTCATCGTCATCCCTTCGCCTCTCAGCCTCCCATCATCCCAGCCGCAGGCACTCAGCAACACTCGCGCCTACCCAGCGGCGCCTGCCCGCCGCCTGGGCCACGGATCGGTCATGGCCATCTGCGGCGGACCTTTACCGAGTGAGCAGGCGCGGCACGTGGACCGGCTGATGGAACGTGGGGGTGACGCGATATGATCCATGACACATTGTGGTAGGAAATATTGAAACCTGTCGATGTGCTGAACACGATTGGCTGCCCCGGTAGGGGCCGGGGAAGCTCGACGAGCCGCACGGACACCCGGATGGCGCCCGTACCGACCCGCCGTCGTTGACACGGTTTGACGCCACCAAAAGTGGCGTCAGGGAGGTGCACCCCATGAAGCTCAGCCCAAGGTTCGTTCTGGACAATCTGTTCCTCGTGGCCGGCGCGTTCCTGGCTATCGCCGCGATGACCTGGACCATCGGAGTCGCCCACTGGGTGGCGTTCGGTGTGTCTGTTGGTGTCCTCGTGATCGCCGGAACGAGCGCGGCACTGGCCCGCAGGGGCAGCCGCGCGATCGGCCATGGCCTGGTTGGCCTGGCAGCCCTCTGGTCGCTCATCGCAGCGCTCGTCTTCTCCGGCACCACACTGACCTGGATGGTTTTCTACGACGCGATCCTGGTCGGAGTGCTTGCGCTTGGTGACCTGACGGCTCATGAGGCCACCACCGAGAACGTCGTCCACCAGCTCGAGGTGCTCGACGGCAAGGCCGCCGAGAAGCGGCTCGCCGCCTGACGGCGTTACCGCCTCCCGCGCTGAAGACGGCATCACCGCCTCTTGGCCTGAAATGGAAGGGGACGGGCCCGGCGCCCGTCCCCTTCCGGCGTTCCGGCTCCCCGCCCTCAAGCTCCCCGCTCAACCGTCCGGCTCCCAGTGCCAGTTACGAAATGTCCGGCTTGCGCGGGCCGCGGAGCGGGGGCGCGTCCAGGCAGCAATGAATCTCCTGCCGCGGCGGCTCAGGCTGCGGCGCTCCCTCCGGCGCAGCGGGCTTCCGGGGCGGGTTGCGGATGGTCAGGGCGGCGAGCACGCCGCCCGCAGCGCAGGCGACCGCCGCGATGAGGACCGCGTTGCGGAATCCGTGCGACAGTGCGGCCGGGTGCAGGTAGCTGTCCCCGGTGATCCCGGCGGCCACCGGGAGCACGGCGACGGCGATGAGTCCCGCCGCCCGGGCGACATCATTGTTGACCGCCGACGCGATGCCGGAATGCTCGGCGGGGACGGCTCCCAGCGCGGTGGAGGTCAGCGGCGCCACGTTGATCGCCAGCCCGAGCCCGAAGACGAGAACAGCAGGCAGCACCTCGGTCAGGTAGTTGCCCGTCGTGATGCGCGTGAACAGCGCCAGCCCGGCGGCGATCACGATGGGGCCCACCGACATCTGCAGGCGCGGCCCGATCCGCGCCGCGAGCGCCCCGGACCGGGCCGAAAGGGTCAGCATGAGCGCAGTGACCGGCAGCAGCGCGGCACCAGACTCCAGCGGACTGTAACCGCCGACCTCCTGCAGCACGGTCGGCAGCAGGAACAGCGCCCCGCTGAGCGCGGCGTAGACGACGAACGTCACGGCGTTGGCCGCGGAGAACTGCCGCGAGGTGAACACGTGAAGCGGCAGCATCGGCTCGGCCCGCCGCGATTCGATGAAGATGAACGCCGCCAGCAAGACGACGCCCCCCACCAGGCATGCCAGCACGGCCGGCGACGACCAGCCCTGCGCCGAGGCCGCGATCAGCCCGTAGGTGATACCGACCAGCGCCCCGGTGATCGCGGCCGCGCCCGGGATGTCCAGTGGCCCCGCCGTATCCGGTGAGCGGGACTCCGGGACGTGCCGGGCCGCGATGGCGACGACCGCCACGGCGATCGGCAGGTTAATGAAGAACACCAGCCGCCACGACACCGCGCTGATCAGCCAACCGCCGAGGAACGGGCCGACCGCCGTGGCCAGCCCGCCGAGCCCCGACCAGGCGCCGATGGCCCGGGACCGGTCCTCTTCCACGAAGGACGCCTGCAGGATGGCGAGGCTGCCCGGGGTCAGCAGCGCCGCGCCTGCCCCCTGGAGTGCACGGGCGAGAATGAGCGTGATGTCATCCGGCGCCAGCCCGCACAGTAGCGATGCCAGCGCGAACCATACGGTGCCGATGGTGAAGATCCGCCGCCGGCCGTAGCGGTCGCCCAGCGTGCCGCCGAGCAGGAGCAGGGCGGCCAGGGACAGCGTGTAGGCGTCGACCACCCACTGCAGGCTGGCCACGCCCACATGGAAATCACGGCCGATCGCCGGGAGCGCGATCCCGACCACCGTAGCGTCCAGCGCCGCGATGCCGGAGCCGAGCACGGTCCCGGCGACCACCCAGCGGCCGGCCCGGCTCCCGTACCGCAGCCCTGGAAACCCCGGAGCGGGCACGGCAGGCCTGGTCTCCGTACCCGGCTGATGGCCGGGGTGATCTGCGCCATTCACAGGCCCAGTATGCGCCCGCGCCTCCCCGCCGGCGGCCCCTGCCGCGCCTTCCCGCCGCCTCGCGGAGGCACGGCCGGTTCCTGGCCGCGCCTCCGCCGATTGCCTCCCCGCTGGCCGCCCGCTACCTAACGGGACGGCTCTCCGGTGAGGTCATCCAGGTAGAGGGGGTGGTTGCGCGGCGCACGGAAGTTGAACATCGAGTCCAAAGGCCCTGCAGTCACGTCGGCCGAGCCGTTCCCGAGCCGGGGCAGATGCCAGTTGTCCTCGATGAACCTCAGGATGGACGACTGGTCGGTGCGGCCGATCGCAGCGACCTTCCACGACATGGATGAAGAGCGCCTTTCGCGGCCACGAATGCCGCCTGGCCTGGAGCCGAAGTTTCGATGCCCCGGTGGCCCGACCTGTCGATGCACGGACTCGTCCTGCCGAGGGGCTATCCCTGGCGCTGCCGACGGGAGATGATGCTGTGCGGTGACCGGCCGAAGGCACTGCGAGCAGCCCGGGCCTGCACGGCAGAGCAGCGGCGAAACCGCCGGAAACCGGAACTGAGCACATTCCGGACGGGGCGCAGCAGAATCAGCAGAAGGAGACGGACATGACAGAAGGCTCGTTCGTGCCGCTACCGGGCAGCGAACGCAGGGCGCTTCCGGGCGTCCAGGACATCGGGCCGGTGGATGAGGCGGAACGGATCGAGGTGACCCTGGTAACCCGCAGGCGCGCCGAGCTTCCCGCCGACCTGGTCACGGGGCCGGCCACGATCTCCAGGGACGAGCTGGCCAGCACCTACGGCACCGATCCGGCCGACGTCGAGCAGGTGCGCAGCGTGCTGGCCGACTACGGCCTCGAGGTCACCAGCGCACTTCCCGGGTCCCGCCGGGTGAAGGTGGCGGGCACCGCGTCGGCGCTGTCGCAGGCGTTCGGCGTGACAATGCGCCGCGTCACCAGCCCCGACCCGGCCGCCGCAGGGCAGGTCGACCACCGTTACCGCGAGGGCCTTCTCAGGGTGCCCGCGGCACTCGACGGGATCGTCCTCGCGGTCCTGGGACTGGACAACCGGCCGCAGGCCCGCCCGCACTTCCGCTCCGCGGCGCAGGCAGCGCCTCCGTCCTCCTACACGCCGCCGCAGGTGGCGGAGGCATACCAGTTCCCCGCGGGCACCGACGGCACCGGCCAGACGATCGCGATCATCGAGCTCGGTGGCGGCTTCTCCGCCACCGATCTGCAGACCTACTTCTCCGGCCTCGGCATCACCGCCCCGTCGGTCACGGCGGTGGGCGTCGACGGGGCGTCCAACGCTCCCGGTTCGGACCCGAACGGCGCCGACGGTGAGGTGCTCCTTGACATCGAGGTAGCCGGCGCGGTCGCGCCGGGCGCGGCGCAGGTCGTGTACTTCGCCCCGAACACCGACCAGGGCTTCATCGACGCGGTGACCGAGGCGGCCCACGCCACGACGACCCCCGCCGCGATCAGCATCAGCTGGGGCCAGTCGGAGGACACGTGGACGGCGCAGTCGCGTACCGCCCTGGACCAGGCGCTCTCTGACGCGGCGGCCCTCGGCGTCACCGTGACCGTGGCGGCCGGCGACAACGGCAGCAGCGACGGCGCAACCGACAGCGCAAACCATTGCGACTTCCCCGCATCCAGCCCGCACGCACTGGCCTGCGGCGGAACGCGGCTGATAGCCGACACCGCGACCGGCGCCATCAGCTCCGAGACCGTATGGAACGACGGGGCCTCCGGCGGCGCGACCGGTGGCGGCGTCAGCGATGTGTTTCCCCTGCCGTCCTGGCAGGCCACTGCCGGGGTGCCAGCGGCGTCGGGCACCGGCGGCCGGGGCGTGCCAGATGTGGCGGGCAACGCGGACCCGCAGTCCGGCTACCAGGTCCTGGTGGACGGCAAGCAGATGACCATCGGCGGGACGAGCGCTGTCGCCCCCCTGTGGGCCGGGCTGATCGCGCGGCTGGCCCAGTCCACCGGCAAGAAGTTCGGGCTGATGCAGCCACTGCTCTACGCCGGTGTGACCGCCGGCACGGACGTGCCCGGCTTCAACGACATCACGAGCGGTAACAACGGCGCCTACTCGGCGGGGCCGGGCTGGGACGCCTGCACCGGCCTCGGCTCCCCATCCGGCGCTGCCCTCCTGGCCCGGCTTAAAGGCTGAGGCCGCCGCCACTGCCGCTGGGCAGCAACCTTTACCGGTGACAGCCCTACCCACCGCCGCAGGACACTGGCCGCGACCCCCGGCCAACGGCCGGGGGTCGCGGCCGGTTCAACGGAAAATTACATGCGCGCGCCTTCGGCCGGGCGGCGGCTGCCCGGCTCGCGGGCGGGCGCGTCGGCGCGTGTGGCGAGGAATGAGCCGGCCAGGATGAGGACGAATGAGCCCACGATGGCAGCGGTCAGGGGCTCGCCGAGCACGATGACGCCGAGGGCGACCGCCACCGCCGGATTTACGTAGGTGATGACCGTCGCACGCGCCGCGCCGACCTCCGCGATGAGCCGGAAATACAGCACGAAGGCCGCCGCCGTGCAGATGGCGCCCAGCGCCGCCAGGGACGCGATGACTTCAGCCGACGGCATGGTGCGCGGCCACGTCACGATGGCGGCCGGGGCGTAGGCGAGCGCCGCCATGCCGAGGCAGACGGTGTTGGCCGCGGCGCCGGGAACGTCGGCGAGCTTGCGGTTGGCGATCAGCGGGCCGGTGGCATACCCGACGGCCGTCAGTAGCACCTCAGCGACCGACACCGCGTCGCCTTTCCCCGTGCCCGGCCCGGCCAGCAGCGCCACCCCGCCAAACCCGATGACCAGCCCGGCCCACCGCAGCCAGGTGAGGCGGTCCCTGCCGCCGGTTAGCCGGGCCAGCACCGCGCCGATGATCGGCACCGCGGCGACGAGCAGGCCGCTGGTGGAACTGGACAGGCGCCGCTCCGCGCTGGAGAGCAGGGCGAACGGTGCGATGATCTCCGCGACGGCGAACGCCGCGAGCCAAGGCCAGCGACCGCGCAGCGCCCCCAGCTCGTGGCGGCGCAAGGCGATCGGCAGGAGCAGCAGGGCGCCCAGCGTAACCCTGGTGAAGACGAGCACGGGCACGGAGACGCCGCCGTCCGCGACCTTGATCAGGAGGTACGGGATGCCCCAGATTACGCTCATTGCCGCGAAAAGCACCCAGCCGTGTCGGCTCACGCCGGAACCTCCTCCCGGCGCCCCACTCTATTTCCGGGAAGAGCACGACGGCTGGAATCCTGCGCAGCCTGCGCCGTTCGCTGGCGCCTGCCAGTGAACGGCGCGAACGGTCCCCGGCTAAAGGTCCAGGCACACCCCGAGCGGCCCGAGGGTGACGCAGATCCCGCTTCCTGACGACGTGATGGGACTGGGCGAGGGCACCGGAGCGCCGACCGGAGCGGGTCCACTGCTGGGCCCCGTACCCAGGCCCGGCAGCGGTCCGGAACCGCCACTGGATCCCGAGCCACTGCCGGCCCCCGCACCCGAGCCGCTGCTGGTTCCCGCGCCCGAGCCGCTGCTGGTTCCCGAGCCGCTGGCCGGGCTGGACTGCGCGCCTGGAGCCGGGCCTGCCGCGGAACCCGGCCGCGCCGTGGCCGGCGCCTGCGCGGCCGCCAATAGTGCCTGCCCGTCAGGCGACGTGGGTGTCGTGACGGAGGCACCTGGAGACGCACCCTGGTTCGCGGCGTGGCGTCCCGATGGCCGTTCGGCCCGTGTCACCCGGTCCCGGCTTCCCGCCGATGGCGCACTGCCCTGGGCAATCGCCGGATGCGGCAGGACCGGCGCGTGGGTATTGCCGGCATCCGCCTGCCACTGACCGGACGGGCCCGGCGCTTGCAGGACATGAATGTGCACCGTGCCCATGAATACATAAACCACCGCCACGGCCGAAAAGAGCATGACGGGAAGCACGCTGCCGGCCGGGTGAAGCCGCATCACGGCGACGCAGTTACGGGCCGTCGTCCTTATCCGGTCCACTGCGAGCGCGAGCGCGAGTCCGAGTGCCGGCACGGGGGGGCCGTGACCCATCCTGCCGTTGCGCCGTATCCGCTGTAGCGCAGCACGCCGCTGTTCTGGCGTGAGCCCAGGCAAGAGATGAATGACCGTGTTCCTGCCGTCGGGCTCCGCATGAGCGTGGAATCCCGGGGACAGGTCACGATATGTAATCTTTATCATGATTCAGTCTCTTAACCCGTGTCATATCCACAAGTCAATAATGCATGCTCTCCAACTGAAGCGCACGCGTTATGTAAAACAACACACCGGATTGACCCGCTCACAGCCAAGGCGCCAGCTCACATAACGGTTATGACCGGTTTATTCATATTTATACTATTCTCCGGCTGTCCATCCGCGTCCGTAATGACCGTTTCCCGGACGAGGCGCGGCGCAGGCCAGCCGGGCACGCCGGCCAGCCGGGTGCGCCGGCCAGCCGGGAGGACCGGGCCAGGGCCGCGGCGGCGCAGGCCAG
>DASQVO010000465.1:0-11889 GCA_035640715.1 Streptosporangiaceae bacterium | reverse complement strand
CGCGGACGCCGCGGAGTAGGCCTGGAAGTAGGTCCGGGCCCGGTCGCGCTCGATCGCGTTGGACAGCGGCGCACCCGACTTATCGGTCGGGATCTTCCATTCGAACGTGACCTCCGGCTTGGTCGCCGTCCGCGGCAGGTTAATCAGCACGCTGTTGCCGGTGGACTTGACGTAGCCGAAGTCGACCAGGTTGCCCAGGGCGGTCGCCCACAGCCGGGCGATCGGGCCGCCGCCCGTGTCGGCCGCGAGATAATTGGTGCCGTCGAACCACCTGGGTGACATGACCCAGCTGTACTTGCCCTCGAAGTCGCGCTTGGCCGGCCGGGGGATCGTGTGCTGGTTCCACGGGTGCCTGCGGTCCACCGGGTTCCCGAGCGGATCCCGGGTGACGAACATCTCCTGGTCTGCCCAGTCCTCGTAGTAGGAGCTGCCGAGCAGGATGCGGATGCCCAGGTTGATGTCGACCAGGTCGTTGGTGAGGAGCTGGCCGTCCCGGATCACGCCGGGAGTGACGAACATCTTCCGGCCCCAGTTCGTCATGTTCTCGTACCGGAAGTCGCAATACTCCGGGTCGTTCAGGCTGCCCCAGCAGATAATGTCCGCGCGGCGCCGGCCGACCTCCTCATACCCCGGCAGCGCCTCGTAGAAGAAGTTGAACAGGTCGTCGTGCATCGGGACGACCCGCTTCATGAACTCGACGTAGCGCATCAGCCGGGTCAGGTAGTCGGTGAACAGCTGCACCGTGGCGGTCGTGCCCACGCCGCCCGGGTACAGGGTCGAGGGGTGCACGTGGCGCCCCTCCATGAGGCAGAACATCTCCCTGGTGGTCCTGCTGACCTGGAGTGCCTCCCGGTAGAACTCGCCCTCGAGCGGGTTCAGCGACCGCATGATGTCGCCGATGGTCCGGTAGCCGTGGTCCGCGGCGTGCGGCGCCTCCGTGCGGTTGGCCTGCTCCAGCACGCCGGGGTTGGTCTCACTGACCATCTTCTCGCAGAAGTCGACCCCGACCAGGTTCTCCTGGAAGATGTTGTGGTCGAACATGTACTCGGCGGACTCGCCCAGGTTGATGATCCATTCGCCCAGGTGCGGCGGACGGACGCCGTAGGCCATGTTCTGGTTGTAGACAGAGCAGGTCGCGTGGTTGTCGCCGCAGATGCCGCAGATCCGGCTGGTGATGAAGTGAGCGTCGCGCGGGTCCTTGCCCTTCATGAAGATGCTGTATCCGCGGAAGATCGATGACGTGCTGTGGCACTCGATGACCCGCTTCTGCTTGAAGTCGACCTTGGTATAGATGCCCAGGCTGCCCACGATTCTCGTGATCGGATCCCAGGCCATCTCCACGACGCCGGTGTCTTCGGCCGTTGTCATCGCTGATCCCTTCCCTTGAACGGGCGCCACCTGCCGGCCGGCGTCACCAGGTTTCCTTGTAGCCGGTCAGGAGCTCGGAGCTCTTCTTGCGCCACTTCGGCTCCTCGTCGGCGGTCTTCGCGGTGAAGCCGCGGAGCGTGCGGATGACCGTCCCGTACATGCTGCTCGCGGTGGTCGAGACCTTGGATCCCGGCGGCTCGTCCATGAACGGCATGAACTTGTCCGGGAAGCCGGGCATGGTGCACGCGATGCAGATCCCGCCGACATTCGGGCATCCGCCCACGCCGTTGATCCAGCCGCGCTTCGGCACGTTGCACTTGACCACCGGCCCCCAGCAGCCGAGCTTGACCAGGCACTTGGCCGACCCGTACTCGGTGGCGAAATCGCCCTGCTCGTAGTAGCCGGCCCGGTCGCAGCCCTCGTGCACCGTGGCCCCGAACAGCCAGGTCGGCCGGAGCGCCTCATCCAGCGGGATCATCGGCGCCTGGCCGGCCACCTGGTAGAGCAGGTAGAGGATGGTCTCGGACAGGTTGTCCGGGTGAATCGGGCAGCCGGGAACGCAGACGATCGGCAGCCCCGCCTTGGACCGCCAGTCCCAGCCGAGGTAGTCAGGCACGCCCATCGCGCCCGTCGGGTTGCCGGCCATGGCGTGGATGCCGCCGTAGGTCGCGCAGGTGCCGGCGGCGAGAACGGCTGTCGCCTTGGGCGCCAGGCGGTCCAGCCATTCACTGGTGGTCATCGGCTGGCCGGTCTCGGGGTTGTTGCCGAAGCCGCACCAGTAGCCTTCCTTCTTGATCGCCTCGTTCGGGATCGAGCCCTCGATGACCAGGACGAAGGGGTCAAGCTCGCCGCGATCGGCCTTGTGCCACCACTCGATGAAGGTGTCCGCGCCCTGCTGGGGGCCGGACTCGAAGTCGATCAGCGGCCAGTGCACGGCGATCTTCGGCAGCCCGGGCAGGGCGCCGAGCACGATCTCCTCGATGCTGGGCTGCGTGGCCGCCGTCAGCGCCACCGAGTCCCCGTCGCAGCTGAGACCGGCGTTGATCCAGAGGATGTGAACGACCGGCTCGGCAGTTTCCGGCTGCGCTGCGCTGGCCTGTGTGTCTGTGGCCATGGCGAGGCCACCTCCTCGCGTTGCGGATTAGCTGGCATCCGGGACGCTTACGCGCCCGCTCTGCCCGGGCCGTGCCCCGGGCCCGGGGGACATCTGCCGGGCTGACGTGTACGCGCGTGATGGCCCGCACTCGGCCACCGGCGGGCTCGCGGTTTCCGCTGCGGGACGCGCAGATACATCCGTGCAGATGACCATGGCGTTACTCGCCTTCGTGGTGCGCAGACACCCCTTCGTGGTGCGCAGACATCGCCATGCTAAACCTGTGTAATCCACGTCACAAGACTGAATTGACAGTTTGCTGGACACAAGTGTCCCCCTCCGGGGGATATGACATGCACTGTCCGTCCCCGGCCGGTGCCCCAGCGGAGCGGCCTGGACAGGTTCGGCCGTCGTGCGGCTTTGTGCCCGCTCGCAGATGGAATAGCCTGATAGAAGCCCAGAACGCGTGTCATGCCGGACCGCGAGCGTTGATCAGAACCGGCGAGCGAGCGCAGGCCGCTGGGCCCGTGCGAGCATCCATGGAGCACTGTGCAGGTGGTGACGGCAGCAACCACGGCGGGTTCGCCGGATAACGCGGTCTTTCGGGCAAGGCGCCGCGGACGGCTGGAGGAGAGATCCGGTGGCTGAGCCCGTCGACGGTTCCGGGAGGGAACCGATCGAGGTCGCGCCTGTCGTGGTCCTGTTCCAGGTCTTTCCCGCCCGGCCGTCCTCAATCCCGGACATACGGGATTTCGTCCGCCGGTGCCTGGCGGAATCGCCGCTCACCGAGGAGGGGAACCGCGAGGTCGGGGAGACCGTCTTCCGTGCCCTGCTCGACGCGGCGGGCCCAACCGGGTCGATCCAGGTAGCGTTCCGTATCTTCCCGGAGCACGTCGAGGTCGACGTCCTCCATTCGGATAATCAGGTCCAGCCGTCGGCGATGGGCGGAGCCGCCGCCAAGCCGGACGCGGGCGCTGACGGCACGGCACCCGCGGTCGCCCCGCCGAGTCCCGGGGGCGTCCCGGTGCAACTCGGCCGGCCTGGACATCCCGCCAGCTTCGCCGAGTGGATGTCCGTCGCGCTGCGCAGGGAGGGCCTGACCCAGGAGGCGGCGGCTCGCCTGCTCGGCGTGTCGGTCAAGACGGTCAGCCGGTGGGTCGGCGGCGCCACCGAGCCCCGGCTCCGGGACCTGCGGCGCATCCAGGAAGTCTTCGGCGAGATACCGCTGCCATAGCGGTGTTGTCTTCTCGCCTCCGGGGCGCTTTGGCGCGCCGCCTTCCCTCGTCGCTCGTTCCTCGCTCCTCAGTCCAGGCAACGCCGTGCCCCTTTGGCGACTCTGGCCATAACTGTCCGGGTCAGCACTGGACGTCACCCCACAAGTGTCCTACGGTGCTGTTATGGCGGCTAACCAAAGGCGCCACCGGCTCGGCCCGGACAGCGGCCGGCTCACACTGCGCACGTACCGCAGCGGGCTGGCGGCTCAGGCCGGGCATGACCTGACGATCGAGATCACCAGCTGGTCCGGTGAGCTGGACCGCGGTGATGACATCGCCACGTCTCGCCTTGAGGTGCACATCGATATCGGGTCGCTGGTCGTCCGGGAAGGCAGCGGCGGCATAAAGCCGTTGAGCGACCGGGACCGGCACGAGATCGTGGCGACGGCGCGCAAGCAGCTAGCGGCCGACCGCTATCCGGAGGCCACATTCGTCGCGGAGACGTTCGAGCCGGACAGCGCCGACGGCGGCGCGATCAGCGGCACGCTTACCCTGCATGGCCAGGAACGCCCGATACGCCTGCAGGTCCGCAAGCTCGGCGACGACCACTATCGCGCGACCGCCACGGTCACTCAGTCCGAGTTCGGGATCAAGCCATACTCGGGCATGTTCGGCGCGCTGAAATTGCGCGACGACGTTGACGTCGAGGCCGACGTGGACCTGTCCGGTGCGGAGGGTCCACCGGGTGGTCAGCCATGACCGGGCCAGGTGTGCCAGCGGCCCGGGCGGCAGGCGGCGGCGATCACGCGGCCGCGGCGTTCGGGCGGCGGACCACGCCAGCGCGCGGCCTCGCCGATCAGGCCGGCGCGGTCGCCGAGGCGTGCCACGCCATGGCGGTCCGCTTCCACCGGGGAGGCAAGCTCGTCGTCTTCGGCACCGGCGGCCCGAGCACCGACGCGCAGCATGTCGCGGTGGAGTTCGTGCATCCCGTGATCGTCGGCAAGCGCGCGCTCCCGGCTATCTCGCTGACCACGGACGTGGCGACGGTGACCGGGATAGCGGCGAGGGAGGGCATGGCCGTGATCTTCGCGCACCAGATCCGCTTCCTCGCGGCGCCCGAGGACATCGCGCTCGGC
The DNA here is from genome assembly GCA_035640715.1 of Streptosporangiaceae bacterium. Classification (GTDB taxonomy): domain Bacteria; phylum Actinomycetota; class Actinomycetes; order Streptosporangiales; family Streptosporangiaceae; genus DASQVO01. The sequence continues at coordinate 7,078 of DASQVO010000465.1, read as the reverse complement.
ATTTCCGCCGACGGTAACTGCGAAAGCGTGCTCGCGGGGCTCGTGGCGGCCAAGGACCTCGGCCTGCTGACGATCGCGCTCGCCGGCGGTGACGGCGGCGCCATCGCGGCCAGCCCGGCCGTTGATCACCTCCTGATCGCGCCGTCCGCCGATCCGCGGATCGTCAAGGAACTGCAGGTCACCACGTACCACGTGCTGTGGGAGCTGGTGCACGTGTTCTTCGAGCAGCCCGGGGTACTCGATCCCGGCGTGGTCGCGTGACGGCGGCCATGGGAGCGTGACGCGGCCAAGAAAGCCAAGAGAGAAGGCGATGGAGCGGTGACGCAGGAGAGCGGGCAGCGGTCCGGTGCCGTCGCACCCGAGTGCTACGGCGATGTCTGCACCACCTGTTCCGACACCGCCGTCGAGGTCACCATCGTGCGCCTGCTCGGCGACGGGCTCGCCGTGGTCGGTACCGCCCACGGCGAGGAGGAGGTCAGCGTCGCCCTGGTGCAAGCCGCCGTCGGCGACACGATCCTCGTACACGCCAAGGAAGCCATCGCCGTCGTGGGGAGATGAACGCGGTGACCCGGCAGGACAAGCAGGACCGCACCGACGCGGTGGAATCGCTGTACCCGTTCCTCTATTCGGGAACGACCGACGTGTCGGCCGTTCTGGAGCAGGTACGCGCCTCAACCGTGGCCAAGGTCGGCGAGATCATGGAACTGAGGCGCCTCGTCGGCACGCGCGACGCGGCGCGGCTGGCCCGCTGCGCCACCGACGCCGCGGCCAGGTTCGCCGCGGGCGGCCGCCTTTTCGCCTTCGGCAACGGCGGCAGCGCCACCGACGCCCAGCAGCTCGCCACCTTGTTCCTCAACCCAGGCGGCGATGCGCCGCCGCTTCCGGCCTTCTGTCTCGCCAACGACACCTCGGTGGTGACGGCGCTGTGCAATGACATCGGCGTGCAGGTCGTCTTCGCCCGGCAGCTTGCCGCTTTCGGCGGCCAGGATGACATCGCGGTCGGGCTCTCGACCAGCGGCAACTCGGACAACCTGCTGCGGGCCTTCGACGAGGCAAGCCGGCGGGGAATGCTGACGGTCGGCCTGGCGGGTTACGAGGGCGGCAAGATGGCCGAGCTCGACAGCATCGATTACCTGTTCGTCGCGCCATCGGTATCGGTTCACCGGATCCAGGAAGCGCAGACGACCATCTACCACGTGCTCTGGGAGCTGACCATCGCCGAGCTCGGCCGCACGGAAGGAGCGCGCGGCCCGGCGGCCGTTGCCGGCCGGAGAGGCCCGGGGGTGGCGGGATGACGAACCGGGTGCTCGTCGCCGGGGTCGGCAACATCTTCCTCGGCGATGACGGCTTCGGCGTCGAGGTCGCCAGGCGCCTGGCGTCCGCCGAGCTGCCGGACTGGGTCCGGGTCGCCGACTACGGGACGAGCGGTATGCACCTGGCCTACGACCTCGCCGACGGCTACGGGACCACGATCCTCATCGACGCGGCGCCACGTGGCGGCCAGCCCGGCACCCTGACCGTGCTCGAGGTCGACCGCGAGCACCGGCCGGAACTGGCGGCCGCGGGCGGCCCGCTCCAGGGCAGCCGCATGTTCGACGCCCACGGCATGCAGCCGGATCTGGTGTTCGGCGTGCTGGACATGCTCGGCGCCGAGACCGGGCGGATCCTCGTGGTCGGCTGTGAGCCGGCCCGCCTCGACCACGGGATCGGGCTGAGCGAGCCCGTCGCGGCGGCCGTCGATGAGGCCGTGCGCGTGGTGAAAACCCTGGTTGCGCAGCGCCCGGAGGATGTTCCGCGGCCGCCGGCGTCAGGGATCGTGACAGATGATTGGTGAAGGGATGTCACATGTGCCTCGGCATACCTGGTGAGGTAATCGAGCGCCTCCCTGACCAGCCGGACCTGGCGAAGGTGAACGTGAGCGGCGTCCGGCGGGTGATCAACGTCGGCCTGCTCGCCGATGACCCGCCCAAGCCCGGAGAGTGGGTCCTGATCCACGTCGGCTTCGCGCTGTCAAAGATCGACGAGGGAGAAGCCAACGCGGCGCTGGCGTTCCTGGAGGGGATCGGCCAGGCCTACGCGGACGAGCTGCAGGCACTCGCAGAATCACGGATCGAGTAGGAGGCCCGGGAACAATGCGGTTCGTCGATGAATTCCGCGACGCGGATAAAGCCCACGCACTCGCCGCCAAGATCGCTGCACTGTGCGAGCCCGGGCGCCAGTACAAGCTCATGGAGGTGTGCGGCGGGCACACCCACACGATCTACAAGCACGGCCTGGAGGATTACCTCCCGGAGTCCATCACCCTCGTCCACGGTCCGGGCTGCCCGGTATGCGTGATCCCGATGGGCCGGGTCGACGACGCGATGCACCTGGCAGCGCAACCAGACGTGATCATGACGTCGTTCGGCGACATGATGCGGGTGCCGGGAAGCAACGGGTCCTTCTTCGACGCCAAGGCGGCCGGAACCGACATCCGGATGGTGTACTCCCCGCTCGACTCGCTGAAGGTCGCCCGGAACAACCCGGACAAGCGGGTCGTGTTCATGGCCATCGGTTTCGAGACGACGGCGCCCTCCACCGCCATGACGATCATGCGCGCGGCAGCCGAGGGCCTCGGCAATTTCTCGGTCTTCTGCAACCACGTCACGATCATCCCGGCGATCAAGGCGATCCTCGACTCGCCCGACCTGAGGCTCGACGGCTTTATCGGGCCAGGGCATGTATCCACGGTGATCGGCTGCCGGCCATATGAGTTCATCGCGCGGGATTACGGCAAACCCGTCGTGGTGGCGGGCTTCGAGCCGCTGGACATCCTGCAGTCCATCTACATGCTGATGCAGCAGCTATCGCAGGGCCGCTCAGAGGTGGAGAACCAGTACGCCCGCGTGGTCCCCTGGAACGGCAATGTCGTGGCACTGAAGGCCATCGGCGAGACGATGGAACTGCGCCCCTACTTCGAATGGCGCGGCCTCGGCTTCATCTCGCATTCCGCGCTCCGGGTACGGGAGAAGTACGCGCAGTTCGACGCCGAGCTGCTCTTCGACGTGCCCGGGGTCCGGGTCGCGGATCCCAAGGCCTGCCAGTGCGGTGAGGTACTCAAGGGCGTGCTCAAACCATGGGAGTGCAAGGTGTTCGGCACCGCGTGCACGCCTGAGACCCCCATCGGCACGTGCATGGTCTCGCCGGAAGGTGCCTGCGCGGCGTACTACAACTACGGCCGGATGAACCGCCAGCGGGTCCCGGAAGCGGTAGCGATAGAGGTGGGCAGGCCATGACCTCACACCGCGCCGACGAGGACGTGACGGCGCGCGGCACGGCCCCGGGCGGCTGGATCGAGGAAGCCCTGCGCGAGCACAATGAGCAGCAGGTCGACGAAGCGGTGGCCGGGTCCTCCGCCAGGCCCGGTTCCCGGCACGGGCGCGGCGAGCTGCACCAGCCGGCCGTCGGTGACCGCGAGCAGCAGGTGCTTGACCGCATCGACCGCGCCCGGCGCCGCCGCCCCAAGGTGCGGGAAGAGCGCATCACGATGTCGCACGGAGCCGGCGGCAAGGCGACCCATACCCTGATTGAGGCCATCTTCCTGGAGGCGTTCCGTAACCCACTGCTCGAGCCGCTCGAGGATTCCGCATCCTTGCTGATGAATGGCTCACGCGTGGCCCTCACCACGGATTCCTACGTTGTCTCGCCGTTGTTCTTCCCCGGCGGTGACATCGGGGAGCTTGCCGTCAACGGCACGGTCAACGACCTCGCCGTGAGCGGCGCTACGCCGCTCTACCTGTCGGCCGGGTTCATCCTCGAGGAGGGTTTCCCCGTCGCTGACCTGAGCCGGATCGCCGAGTCCATGCAGGACGCCGCGGCTGCCGCCGGGGTCCATGTCGTCACCGGCGACACCAAGGTCGTACAGCGTGGCAAGGCCGACGGGTGCTACATCAACACGGCGGGAGTCGGCATCATCGAGCGGGACGTGACCCTCGGCGTGGCGCACGCGCGGCCGGGTGACGCGATCATCGTGTCCGGGCCGATCGGCGATCACGGCGTCACGATCATGCTGGCCCGTGGTGAGCTGGACATCGAGGCCGATGTTCGATCCGACACCGCCCCGCTGAACGGGCTGGCGGCCGGCCTTCTCGATGCAGTTCCCGGCATCCGCGCGATGCGAGATGCCACCCGCGGCGGCGTGGCGACCATCCTCAACGAGATCGCCAAGTCCGCCGAGGTCGGCGTGCTGGTGAGCGAGGATGACATCCCGGTCCGCGCGGAAGTGCGCGGCGCCGCGGAGCTGCTCGGCATTGACCCGATGTACGTGGCATGCGAGGGCCGGCTTGTCGCCGTGGTGGACGGGAGCCAGGCTGATCAGGCGCTGGCCGCGATGCGCGCGCATCCGCTCGGCAGGGAGGCGGCGATCATCGGTCACGTTACCGCTGACCAGGCCGGCATCGTGCAGCTGAAGACCGCCTTCGGCGGGACGCGGATCGTTGACCTGCTCGTCGGCGATCCCCTGCCGCGGATCTGCTGACGTCCATGCATGAGCTTGCGATCGCCGAGGGGCTTGTTGATGCCGTGACGGAGCGCCTTCCCGGCACCAGGATCGCCAGCGTGCGACTGGAGATCGGTGCGCTGTCCGGGGTGGTCGCTGACTCGCTGCGGTTCTGCTTCGACCTGGCCGCGGAGGGTACCCCGCTGGAAGGCGCCCGCCTCGAGATCACCGAGCCCCCGGCCAGGTGCGAGTGCCGGGCATGCGGCGGCGACTTCGCACCCGACAGCCCGATCGTGCTCTGCCCGTGCGGGAGCGCGGACGTCGCCGTCGTCTCCGGCCAGCAGCTCACCATCACCTCGGTAAAGGTGGTCTGATCATGTGTGCTACGTGCGGCTGCTCCGGCAGCGCGGTGATCTGGTCCCCAGGTGCCGGGGAGCCGCTGAGGGCCGGCGGCGACGGGCCCCGGGACGGGACTGGCCACGACCGTGACCGTGGCCACGAGCACGGTCACGACGGCCAGTACGGTCACGACCAGCAGCACGGTCACGTTCACCTGCCGGACGGATCTCATGCCGATGATCGCGGGGCTGCGGCGGGGCAGGATGAGGCGGGCCGCACGGTGGCGCTCCAGCAGAAGGTCCTGGCCAAGAACGACGAGATCGCGCAGCGTAACCGCGAATGGCTGTGCGAGCGGGGGATTTTCGCGGTCAACCTCATGAGTTCACCAGGGGCGGGCAAGACGACGCTGCTCGAACGGGCCGGCAGGGAACTGGCGGGCAGGCTGGCCGTGTCGGTCATCGAGGGAGACCAGGAAACCGCGCTGGACGCCGACCGCATCCGGTCCGCGGGCTGCCAGGTGGTCCAGATCAACACCGGCGCCGGCTGCCACCTCGATGCCGCCATGGTCTCGCGCGCGCTGCGCACGCTCGACCTGCCGCGCGGCTCGGTCGTCATGATCGAGAACGTCGGCAACCTGGTCTGCCCAGCCCTGTTCGACCTGGGCGAGGCGGCCCGGGTGGTGCTCGCCTCGGTCACCGAGGGCACCGACAAGCCGCTGAAGTACCCGCAGATGTTCCGGAGCGCGGACCTGGTGGTCATCACCAAGACCGACCTGATGCCGTACGTCGACTTCGACGCGGCCCGCTGCGGGGATTACGTCGGCCAGGTCAGCCCCCAGGCGACGATGATCCACCTGTCGGCTGTGACCGGGTCCGGCATGCAGCAGTGGTACGACTGGCTGCTGAGCCGGGTCCCCGCGCCCGCCGCGGACGGAGTGCCCCGCAGTTAATCACCGGTGATGCGGTCGACTCGCTCAACCGTGATCAGGTCACTTTCGACCACATACAAGACCCGGTATGGGCCGACGCGCAGCCGGTGGTACCTGCCCCGGTGAAATCCTTCAGCGGGAAACGGATCATCGGCCAGACCGGCGACGGCCACGCCGATGGCGCGCATGCCGTCCTGGTCGTTATGTACCGGCGCGCTGATGCCGCAGCCGCAGGCGTCCACCGGATCTTCACTGGTCACTACCGAGCAGCTCGGCCATGACCTCCTCATGCGACAACGCGCCCGGGCACCCCGCAGCGACCCATTCGTCATGCGCTGCGAGCGTTGCCTCGATCTCGGCCTCTTCCAGGGCCTCCGGCGAGGCGTGCCGCTCCACCGCCCGCAGCCGCCGCAGCTCCGCGAGCGGGACGATGGCGGCGGCCTCACCGCCAAGGTGGATCACCTCGTACGGCCCGGCCGGGTCCGGGCTGCTGTCCGGCTGCGCGCTCATATCACCACCGTACCGGGACTGGCCGCGCTGCGCCCTGGATCCAGCCCACCGATGGAATGCCTACCGGCGCCGATAACCTTCACAGGTAGGCCTCGGCGGATTGGTCACGGGAGGCTGCGACCACGGCTTGGCCGAGGCTGATGCCGCCGTCGTTGCAGGGGACCCGCGAGTGCACCAGGACGCGGAAACCCCGCGCTTCGAGCCGGGCCACCGCCTGATGCAGCAGCGTCAGGTTCTGGAAGACCCCGCCCGACAGGGCCACGGTGACCAGTCCTTCCCGCTCGCGTATCAGGACGCAGGCCTCCTCGATCAGCCGCGCGACGCCGTTGTGGAAGCGGGCGGCGATGATGCCCCGGTCGGTTCCGTCCGCCAGGTCGGCCGCGGCCTGCCGGACGAGGTCGGTGCCGGCCACGCGGAATGGCGCGCGGGGCGCACCCGGCGAGCTGGACTGACTGGGCGAGCCAGGCTGACCGGGCGCGCCACGCTCACGGGGCGCTCGCTCACCTGCCGCGCCGGATTCACTGGGCGTGGGCGTGCCGGGCTCGCTGGGCGGGCCGAGCTCACTGAGTGCGCCGGGCTCGATGCTGGCCTGGTAGGCACCCGCTTCGCTCGGTGCGGCGAGCTGTTCGAGCTCAACCGCGGCCTGCCCCTCGTAGTTGATCGTGTCACGTACCCCGAGCAGTGCCGAGACCGCGTCGAAGAGCCGGCCGGCACTGGACGTGACGGGAGCGCTGACTCCCTTCCGCGCGAGCGTGATGACGTTGGCCCACATGCGCTCGTTCCGCTGGGTGACGTCAAGGCCGGGCGGCGGGCCGCCGGGGTAG
>DASQVO010000464.1:0-11817 GCA_035640715.1 Streptosporangiaceae bacterium | reverse complement strand
GATGGGCACGCCGTTGACCTTGATCTGGAGGGGACCGGAATTGCTGACCGTCTTGACGTCCGTCCACGTTGCGCCGTCATTGGAGACCTGGATGACGTAGTTCAGCGCGTAGGCCTGCTCCCAGACGATCTCGACTTGGTCGAATGCGACCACCGAGCCCAGATCGACCTGTATCCACTGATTGTCCTTATAGGCGGATGACCAGCGGGTGTTCGGGTTGCCGTCGACCGCGTTGCCGGGCTCGTCGCTGCTGTTGTCCACCGAGGACGCCGTGGCCGTCTTGCCCAGGGCTAGGTCCGTGCCGGGGGAAGCCGTGTCGAACACCGACAGGCTCCACATGGAGTCGCCCCACTGGGTAGCCCGCTGCCCGCACTGTATCCGCAGATAGCGAGCGTTCTGGAGGGGGAAGTTCTCGACCTGGGTGCCCCGGTCGGTCGCGCCGTCGATGGTGAGCGGGGGAAGCTCGTAGTTGACCTGCCGCAGGCCGAAGCGCCGGGTCCGGCGGTCGCTCTCGGCGCCTCCCACGCTTGCTGTCATGACCAGCTCGTACAGGGCAGGCTCGCCGTATCCGTTGGGCCACCATAGGCGGGGATTGCTGACACGCAGGGCCGGGAAATCGGCGGGGGAGAAGGTCACCTCGGTCTGGCCGCCGCCGGGGACGGAGACCGTGGTGCTTACCTGGACGCCACCGAAGGCCGCGCTGACGGTGACCGCCTGCGTGGCGGCACCGGCATTGCGGACCGGGACCACGACCGTGACCTCGGCCAGGCTGGTGTCGGGGAGCTTCGGCAGGGACGTGTCCACCCGCGGGTCGCCGAGCACGGCGGGCCCGGTCGAACGCAGCCGGACATGGTTCCAGATACCCGATACCCGGTCCCGGACCGCTGGCATCCAGTCCCAGCCCGACACCGAAATGTAGCTGGGGAAGTCGAGGGACACCTGGCTGGAGTTCAGGAACGAGACCCCGCTTGGCCCCTTGTCGCCGGGGCTGCCCGGATGAGGCATCGGGCTGATTCGCACGGCCAGCACCTGCTCGCCGCCGGTAAGAGCGCTGGTGACATCGAAGGCTCCGCGGGCGAAGGGATGGGTGAGCTCGCCCACCGAAGTCCCGTTGAGCCAGATCTCGGCGTGGTGGTTGATCCCGTCGAACTCCAGCCAGACGTGCCGGCCCGGGCCGCTGTTGAAGCCCGGCGGCAGGCGGAAGGGCCGCCGGTACCACCAGGAGTGCCGGGACAGCGCCTCGGGGATGTGCAGGTTGTTGAGGCCCTCGACCGGGTCGGGGAAATGGCCTTGCTCGACCAGGCTCGCCAGGACCGTCCCGGGAACGGTGGCACTCACCCATCCGGCGGTGTCGGCGGAGCCCGTTGACAGGGTGCTGCCGTCATTGGTCCCTGCCCAGGCATCGAGCGTCAGCGCCCAGCCCGATTCGATGGGAACCGTGCCGTCGGGTGCCGTGGCCAGCGCGGGCGGCGGCGCGGGATGCTGGCCGCCCCAGTTGCTCCACCCCGTCGCCGGCGGGCGGGGGTGCTCGCTGGTGCCGTAGACCTGGAAACCGTTCACCTGCAGCGGGGCGCCATTCGACTGCTGGGTCGCCGTCATGCGGACCCATCGCGCGATCACCGGCTCTGCCAGGGAAATGTGCATGACCCCGCCGGTCCCCGACGTGGTCTGGTAGACGGTGCTCCACGTGGTGCCATCCGCCGAGACGTCGAGCTGGAACGCGGTGGCGCAGCTCGACATGATCTCCCAGCCGGTCGTGCTGGCGTAGGGATTGCCGCCCTGTGCCGGGACCCACGCCGGGTCGGAGAGCGTGGCCTCGAACACCAGCACCACGGACTCAACGCGGCAGGGCCCCTGCAGGTCGACGGTGATCCATTGCGGGTCCGGCCCGCCCGCCCGCCACCCGGTGCCGCGGACCCCCGTCTCAGCCAGCCGGTCGACGGCGAACTCGGCGGGCGCCGGGCCGTAGGCGGTGGACGAGACGGTCACCGGCCGGTACAGGGCCAGATCGGTGGCTGCCGAGTTCACGGCCTGCGCCTGGCTGGCCCGCTCCGCGGCGCTGGCCGGGGCCGTCTGGGGAAAGGCCCTGACCAGGCCGAATCCGCCCAGCAGCGTGGCGTTGGCGGAGAGAAACCTCCGCCGGGACATGCGATCGTGCTGCTCAGGCATGGCGTTACGCCTTCCGTGCTCTAGTGGCCAGTCCCATTTCCGCGCGCCAGGCACCAGCAGGGCCGTAGCCGGTTTCGGTTCTGTGCCAAACCGGCAGCCCTTGGCGGCTGACAACGTTATCGGCTACAGAGTTCCGCTGAAGCCGTCGGATGTCAACCCCGGTCGGTCATGACGGCCTGCAGACGGCCTGGGCCGCCCGCGACGCACATGCACAGTGCGTAACCAGCACAGGTTGACCCGGGCGATGCCTGCCTTGTCTCAGTCGGCATCCGATGGCATCGCGGCCGTCGAGTGGAGGGTGACGGGTGCTGCTGGACAGGGAGTCGGGGTGAGCCGATCGTGGCCCGTCGCGGCGGCCTGCCGTAGGTAGGGTGCGATGCTGCGGAGTTTTTCGCAGGTCTCCTCGTACTCCCGATGTGGAGTGGACTGGCCCATCACCCCAGCACCGGCCCGGAGCCAGGCGCGGCTGCCGCGCTGGAACACCGTGCGTAGCACGAGGGCCGCGTCCAGGCTGCCGTCGGTGTGTGCCTGCAGCACCGCTCCGCCGTAGAGGCCGCGTGGTTCCCGTTCCCGTTGCGCGAGGGTGGCCAGTGCGGCCGTGATGGGCGCGCCGGTCGCGGTGACCGCGGGGAACAGTGCCGCGAAGGCCGGCCACGGGCCGTGGTCGCCGTCGAGTTGTCCGGCGACCCGGGAGGCGAGATGCTGCACTGATCCGCGTTCGACGATGGTCATGAACTCCTCGATGGCTACGGTACCCGGCCGGCAGACTGTGGCCAGTTCGGCGCCGGCGAGGCGTACCGAGACGGCGTGCTCGTGCACTTCTTTGGCGTCGCCGAGCAGTTCGGCACGCAGGCGCCGGTTGTGCTCGGGGTCGGGACTGAGGGCGCGGGTGCCGGCGAGCGGCTGGGTAGTCACCCGGCCGCTCGGGTCGACCTCCACCACGGTCTCCGGGCTGAACCCGGCGGCCCGCCAGCCGCCGAGGTCGAGCAGGAACGACCGGGCCGGGGTGTTGGCCGCGCGGCCGGCCAGGTAGGACGCGGCGAGGTCGAGGCGGATGTCATCGGGCAGCGGGACCGCCCGGGACAGCACCGCCTTGTCGAGTAGGCCGGCCCGGATTTCCGCGACGGTCGCCGCGACGTCGTGCCGGTAGTCGGCGCCGTTGGTGCGCAGCAGCGGCTCGATGTCCGGGACCGGCGTGACGGCGGAGCGCGGCCACTGTGGCGCGCCGCGCAGCAGTGCCGCGATCCGGTCGGCCCAGCCTTCGTGCTCCGCGCACATCAGCGCGCGGCCGGACGAGAGCGTGATGTCCACGCTGGGCACCAGCAGGTGGAGCAACGGTTCGCCACCGGCGGCGGCCGGGTCGCCGTGCAGCAGGTGGGCGAGCTCGAACGTGGCCCAGCCGTAGGCGTGCCGGCCGTCCGGGTGCGCCCGGCCGAGTTCGGTGAGTGCCTCCGCGATGTGGTGCAGCGGTTGCCCCTCGGTCGGTGTCGCCCAGCTGCGGCCGGCGGCGCGGGCGGTAATGTGCCGGTGGTCCGCGCTGAGGGTGACCGATCCGCCCAGGGCTGCGTGCCAGACGCCGTCGCGTTCGTAGACCACGTGCTGCTCGTCGAGGCCGGCCATGGCGAGCAGCGAGGCGCTCTCGGCCGGGTCGGTCGAGATGGTCATTTCCGTTCGGTGTGTCAGCGCAGGCACGGCCTGCGCCCACTGACACCAGACAGGCGTGTTCATCGGTATGGATTTCCTTCTGGAGAGGGACGGTGCGGGGATTTATCGGGACGCGGCCAGTCGCCAGCCCGCGGCACGGGTGCGCTGCCGCCAGAACTCGGCGTAGGCGCCGCCGGCGTCGGCCAGTTCGTTATGGGTGCCCCGCTCGGTGATCCGGCCGGCCTCCAGCACCAGGATCTGGTCGGCCGACACCACGGTTCGCGGCCGATGAGCGATCACCAGCAGCGACTTCCGGGTGGCCAGTTCGGCGACGGTGCCGGCCAGCACCGCCTCGTTCTCGGGGTCCAGCGCCGCGCTCGCCTCGTCGAGTACCAGGATCGGGGTGTCCTTGACCAGGGCGCGTGCGATGGATACGCGTTGCCGCTGGCCACCGGACAGGGCGATGCCGCCCTCGCCGACCCGGGTGGCCCACCCGTCGGGCAGCTCGCCGACCACCCGGTCCAGCCCGGCTTGTGCGGCCGCGCACTGCAGCTGCTCGTCGCTGGCGTCGGGCGCGCCTACCCGGACATTGTCGGCGATGCTGCCGTCGAACAGGTACACGTCCTGGAACACGATGGACACCAGCGAGGCAAGGCGGTCCGGGGCGATGCGGCGCACGTCCTCCCCGCCGATGCGCACGGCGCCCTCGGTGGCATCCCAGAACCGGGCAAGCAGGTGGGCGATGGTGGTCTTGCCCGCGCCGGATGGGCCGACCAGCGCGGTGAGACCGGTTTCGGGTAGCGCGAAATCGACGTCGGCCAGCACGGGAGCGGCCGAGGGGTCGCCGGGGTAGCGGAAACCGACCCGGTCGAAGCGAGCCGCGGTGCCCGTGGGCTCGACCGGGTCCGCCGGGCGGGGAAACGGGGGCTCGGCCAGCAGGGCGTTCAGGCGGTCCAGGCTGTTGCGCGCCATGCGCAGGCCGGCGCCGAGGTCGGCGGCGGCGGAGACACTGTCCACGAGCCGTCCGGTGAGCACGACGAGCGCGAGCAGCCTGGGCACGGTGAGCGAGCCGGCCAGCACCCAGCCGCAGTCGGCGGCCAGGACCAGGGCGAACAGCATCCGGGCCGCGAAGGCGAAGGAGACCAGTCCCGGTACGCCACGCACGATCAGGGCGCGGTCCGCGGCGGATTCCCTGGCCAGTGCCTGGTCCAGCGCGGCGTACCCGTGCTCGGTACGGCCGAAGGCACGCAGCACCGGCTGGTTGCGGGCGAATTCCAGCACCCGCTCGGCGGACTCGCCGATGGCGCTGTCCCGGCCGAGGTCCAGCCGGCGCACCACCCGGGTGCTGCCGATGTGCACGGCCAGCAGCACGGGCGCGCACACCAGCAGGATCAGCCCGGCCCGCCAGTCGAACAGGAACGTGGCCACACAGATGGTAAGCGGGGTGAGCACCGAGCTGGTCAGCGCGCCCAGCAGGTGCGCCGGCACGTTCATCACCTGCATGACGTTCTGGCTGGCGAGCCGGGCGAGTTCGGCGGCGCGGTCGCTGGTGAACCAGCCCAGCGGCAGGTCGACGGCGCAGTCGGCCAACCGGTGGTGCAGCACCCGGGCGATCCCGGCGCCCGCGGTGAATCCCCGGCCCAGCGCGGCGAACTGGACGGCGGCGTAACCGAGCGAGCAGACCACGAGTGCGGCCAGCCAGGGCCACATCCGGTTCGGCTGGGCCCCCAGCAGCGTGCCCAGCAGGGGCACCAGCAGCGCGAACGCGATGCCCTGCAGGATGCCGGCGACGGCCAGCAGCAGCACAAGGCGACGCACCGGCCGACTGCCCTGGTCGCCGAGGGTGGTGAGCAGTTCGCGGATCATCGCTGGATTGCACCTTCGGTGTTTGCGACCCGGTTCCGGCCGGAATCCGGGGGGATTTCCTGGGCACGCCACATCCGCGCGTAGCGGCCGCCGGAGGCCAGCAGCTCGGTGTGCCGGCCCTGTTCGGCGATCCGGCCGCGATCCAGGACGACGATGTGATCGGCCGAGGCGATGGTGGCCAGCCGGTGCGCGATCACCAGCAGGGTGCGGCCGGTGACCAGAGTGGACAGTGCGTCCTGGATCAGCGCCTCGGACCGCGGGTCGGCGAACGCGGTCGCCTCGTCCAGGATCACGATCGGGGTGTCCGCCAGCAGCGCGCGGGCGATGGACAGCCGCTGCGCCTCACCGCCGGAGAAGGAGACCTCGGTGCCCACCTCGGTCCGGTAGCCATGGGGCAGCGCGATGATCCGGTCGTGGATCCGGGCGGCCTTCGCCGCGGCCACCAGTTGCTCATTGGTCGCGTCGGGCCGGCCCAGTCGCAGGTTCTCCGCCACGGTGGCGCGCAGCAGCCGGACGTCCTGCAGCACGAATCCGACCTGGCGGTAGAGCTGGCCGGCCGGGATCTGCCGTACGTCCACCCCGCCGATGGTGATCGAGCCGCCGGTCACGTCGTGGAACCGGGCCAGCAAACCGGCCAGCGTGGACTTCCCGGAGCCGGACGGGCCGACCAGGGCGGTGACCGTGCCGGGCGCGAGGTCCAGGTCGATCCCGGTCACCGCGTCGGTGTGCCCGTCGTAGGAGAAGGACACTCCGCGCATCCGCACGCCCGCGTCGGTCGGCACAGCTGGCTCGGTTGGTTCGGGCAGTGCCGGGCTGGCCAGCAGCGTGGCGATCCGGGTGGCCGCGGCCTGGCCGGCGCGGATCTGCTGGACGCGCGTGCCCACGATGCCCATCGGGGCGCTGACCGCGGGACCGAGCAGCGCGAACGCCACCAGGTGGGCGGCCGGTATCACCCCGGCGACGGCGAGCAGCGCGCCGGCTCCCATCAGCAGGAGCAGCACCACCACGGGCGAGACGACCAGCAGCGCCAGGGACGAGGCGAGCAGCGTGGCGCCGACCCAGCGGGTGAAGAACGCGGAGAACGCGTCCGTCGCGGCGAGGAACTGGGCGTAGGCGCTGCGACCGCGCCCGAACGCCTTCACCACGGCGATACCGGACGCGAACTCCACCGCGGCCGCGGTGATCCGCGCCTGCGCCTGGCCGTACTCCGCCATCTGTGCCCCGGCACCGGCCATCGCCCGGGCGAAGAAACCGATCCCGAGTACCAGCGGCACCAGACTGAGCAAGCCCAGCCGCCAGTCCACGCTGATCAGGTAGGCCAGGGCGAGCAGCGGCGCGGTCAGCAGCGTGGTGACGTCCAGCAGCGCGTGCGCCACCAGCGAGTGCAGTGCCCGCACGTCCTCGCCGACCGCGGTGGCGATCCGCCCCGACCCGGCGGCCGTAACCTGCCCGAGGGGCATGCGGCCGATCTGTTGGGCTAGATCCCGGCGCACCCGCGCCTGCAACGTGTTGTCGGCGAGGTGACTGGCCACGCCCGCGGCGAAACCCAGGCCGAGGGCGGCGGCACCGCTGGCGGCGGCGAGGACGACCAGCGGCCACACCCGCTCACCGGTCACCGGCGCGCCGTCGGTGAGCCGGCCGGCCAGCCGGGCGACCGCGATGAACGGAACCACACCGAGCAGCGCGCTCGATGCCTGCAGCGCGACGGCGAGCACGAGCCTTCGCCGTACCGGACGCAGCAGGTGGAAAGCCCGGGCGGGCTGGGTGTCGGTCACCGCGGGCCCCAGCCAACGGGCATCGATTCGACGCCGAAGATCGAGTTGGCCTGGCGCAGGGGCAGGTCCCCGATGTCGCCGGCCAGCCGCAGGGCGGGCACCCGCTCGATCAGCGCGCTCAGCGCTAGTTCCAGTTCCATCCGGCCGAGGTGGCCGCCGATGCACTGGTGCACGCCGTGACCGAGAGCGAGGTGCCGGTTGTCGGCCCGGCGAATATCCAGCGTGTCCGGCTCGTTGAACGCGGCGGGGTCGCGGTTGGCTGAGCCGAGCGAGGCGATCACCGCCTCACCGGCCCGGATGACCTGCGAACCGACTGGGATGTCGGCCAGCGCGACCCGCAGCGGAATGGTGTCCGCGACCGAGAGGTAGCGCAGCAGCTCGTCGACCGCGCCGGGCAGCAGCGCCGGGTCGGCGCGCAACAGGTCGAGTTGGCCGGGGTGGTGCAGCAGGGCCAGCACGCTCAGCGAGATCATGCTGCGGGTGGTTTCGTGGCCCGCGTTGAGGGTGATGCCGAGCTGGGAAAGCAGGTCGGTCCGGGTGATCCGGCCCTCGGCCAGCGGCCCGGTGGCCAGTCGGCTGATCAGGTCCTCGCCCGGGTCGCTGATCTTGTCGTCGACGACCCGGTTGAGCAGGGCGAACAGCTGGCCCAGCGCTTCGCCGATCTGTTCGGCGGTGCTGGCCCGCGCCCCGGTCACCGCGGTGATCTTGCGGAAGAAGGCCAGGTCGTCGGGGGTGACGATGCCCAGCAGGTGGCAGATGGTCTCGGTGGCGACCCGGTTGGCGTAGACCGCGACCAGGTCCACCGGTGGCGTGCTGGCCAGCAGGTCGGTCACGGCCTCGTCGACGATCTGCTGGATCGCCGGGCGCATCTCCTGGGCGCGCTTGACCGTGAAGGTGCCCTGGAGCATGCGGCGCACCGAGGTGTGATCGGGCGGGTCCATCCGGATGAACGGGCGATGCGCGGCCGCGGCCTCCCGCTCGCCCACGCCCAGCGCCGGGAAGTTCGGGTGCCGGGCGTCGGAGCTGATGTCCGGATGGGCCAGCAGCATGCGCACGTCGGCGTACCGGGTGGCCAGCCAGGCGGTGCCACCGGTGGGCAGCGTGACCTGGGTCAGCGGGCGTTCCTCGGTTGCCGTCCGGTACTCTGCGGGCGGGTCGAATGGGCAGCGGCGGGGCAACGGAAAGTCCATTGTGGATACTCCAGTAGTGACGGTTACTTGATAAGGACGCCGATTTCCGGGGTGACCCCGCCGGAGGCGTGGGTGATCTGCCGGCTGGTCATGCCGGACTCGCGGGCCAGTTGGGCGATGCCGAAGGTGGCCCAGTCGTAGGAGTCCTCCACCTGGCGGACCAACTGGCCGTCCCGGTAGACGCGCCACGCGGTGTGCCAGCGCATCACGTCACCGCCGGCCGGTTCGCCCGCGATCCACCACTCGTAGGTCTGCCGACCCATGGTTTCGGAGACCATCCGGGTGAACGGGATGGTGCGCGGGGTGTCCACACCCATCAGTTCGACCACCACGATGCCGCCGGCCGGCAGTCGGCCGGCTAGTCGCTGCCAGAGGTCTTTGCGTTCAGCCAGGGTGAGGTGACCGGCCACGCCGAACAGCAGTGCGCCGGAGATGCAGTCCGGCAGGGCCAGTTCCTGGGCGCTGTCCGCGGTCACCGTGACCCGGCGGCGCAGTTCCGGGTGGCCGAACACCCGGCTGGTCAGGATGGCCCGCATGCCCGGCGAGGGTTCGGCCGCGATGATCTCCACCTCGGGCAGGGTGTCCGCGATCACCTCGGTGACCAGCCCGGTGCCTGCCCCGATGTCCACGACCGGGCCGTGGCTGGTGTCCAGGCCGGCGAGCGCCGCGCGCACGGCCGGTCCGCTGCTGGCGATGTGCCGGTGCCCGACGAGGTCGAAGAACTCCGCGGCGGGCGTGTAATAGTCGATCATGTCGCTTTCCTGGTTGGTCACGGGGTGCTGGGCCAGCTGGTGATGTCGAGCGTGGGGGCGAGCCGGCGCAGGATCGCGGCCACCAGGTGGTCACGTTGCGCAGCGAGGTAAAAGTGGCCGCCGGGGAAGGAGAGCGCGTCCGTGCGTCCGGTTGTGACGCGCGCCCAGCCGGCGGCCTGGGCGACGGTGAACTCCGGGTCGTCCCGGCCGGCGAACACGGTCACCGGGCAGGTCAGCGGTGGCCGGGACGCCGGCCGGTAGCGCTCGATCAGCCGGTAGTCGTTGCGCACGTAGGTCAGCACCATCCGGCGCAGCTCCGGATCGGCCAGCACCTCGGCGCTGCTTCCGCCCAGCCGGACGAGTTCGGCGCACAGCGCCTGGTCGTCGCCGAGGTGCACGCAACCACCGACCGCCTCCGCAGGCGCCCGCCGCCCGGAAGACAGCAGCCGCACCGGTTCCGGCCGACCTGTGGCCCGCGCATGGTGGGCCAGTTCGTAGGCGACCGCACTGCCCATGCTGTGGCCGAACAGCGCGTACGGCCGGGGCGGCAGCGTGTGCAGCGCAGCGGCGATCCGGTCGGTGAGCTCGGCCATGTCGTCGACCAGCGGATCGGTGAACCGGTCCTCCCGGCCCGGGTACTGGATCGCGACCAGTTCCACCGCGTCGGGCAGCAGTGGGGCCCAGGACCGGTAGCTGCTGGCGCCGCCGCCGGCATGCGGCAGGCAGACCAGCCGCACCCGGGCGGCAGGTGTGGAATGGTAGTGATGCAGCCAGGGATTCCTCACAGCAGGGCCACCAGATCGAGAGGGCGCGGCGGGGCCGGGTTGATCAGTTCGGGACGGCCCAGCTGGCCGGTGATGTCCTGCCAGACCCGGCTGGCGGCCAGGTCGTGCCGGGCGTGGTCCAGCACCGATCCGCCGGTCCGCGCGCGGAAATCCTCGATGGCGGCGACGATTCCGGCCGGCCAGAGCCCTGCGAAGATCTCACGGAGGGTGGCCGGTGGCTGGCTGCCGGGCAGCACCACGGTGGCGGGCAGGTCGAGATGTCCGGTGCCGGGACCGGTGTGCCGCAACCGGTGGTCGGCGTCGCGCGGGGCGTGCAGCCGGGTGCTCCATAGCACCGGGCCATGGGTGTCGGCCAGGGTGAGCGCCCCGGCCTCGGCGCCGATGGTGATGCGGTGCCACATCAGCGCGTGGTTGTCCGGGTCGCCGGGGTGCAGTTGGTTCTGCACCCGCAGGGTGAGCGGCACCCCGGCGAGCATCCCGTGCACCAGGCGGTACGGCCCACCATCGGCCGGCAGCGCGGTCAGGGTCCACGGCCGCAGCCCGCCCAGCGCCCGGCCGAGCAGGTCGATCAGCGGGTACAGCAGCTGGAGCGGAGCCGCAGCGTCCACGAACAGGGCTGGTCGCACTAGCTCGGCCGCGGCGAGGAACCGGCGGATCGGCGCCAGGTGCCGGTAGAACGGGTTGAGCTGGTACCAGACCCCGTGTTCGGCGGCGACGCGCACGGTCGCGGCCAGCTCGTCGGGCAGCACCGGATGTTCCTGCAACACCGGGATTCCCTGACTCAGCAGCGATCTGGCTAGTTCGCTGCCGCAGCCGCCGGACACCGCCGAGCCGACCACGACACATGCCAGGTCCACCCCATCGGGCAGCTGCTCGGCGGAGGTAAGGAAAGGCACGCCGAGCTCGCGCGCGTAGCGGCGGGAGAACTCGCTGCCCCTGGCCAGGATGCCGGCCAGTTCGCAGCCAGGCATGGAGCGGACGGCCTGGACGTAGTAGCGGCCGAACCCGGTGCCGCACACCACCACCCTCACAGGGCACCGTCCTCGGTGTCGCTGATCAGCCCGCTGCGGTGCAGCGCCGTGACGGTCGCGGCCGGGTCGAGCACGTCGGCGGCGAAGTGCACGCCGGACGGCACCTGTCCGGCCAGCACGGCGCGGACGGCCTGCGCACCCATCCAGCCGGTGGTCCGGTAACTGTCGGCCAGCTCGACGACCAGATCGCGCCGATCACCGGCGGTGGACATCCGGAACGCCAGCCGGTAGTAGGGCGTCCGGCCGGCCAGATCGACCTCGGCGGCGGTGCGCAGCCGGCTCGCGGCGGCGGCGAACACCTCTGGATCGGACAGGTCCGCGCCGACCGCGCCGGCCAGCACCGCCCGGACCCGGTCGCCGGGATACACGTTGTACCAGTCCAGTTCGGACAGTCCGAGGCGGGCGGCCAGCCGGTCGGCCTCGACAGTGAGGAACGGCTGCCGGAACACCGTGCCCGGGAAGTGGTCCAGCCCGGTCACCGATCCGGCGCGCAGCGCGCCGGATCGGCGGGCGCCGGCCCGCCAGGCGGCCAGCGACTCGCCGTGCTCGGCCGAGCCGCCCGCCGACGGCAGGGACAGCAGCAGGTCGGCCGCTGCTGCGGGGGT
>DASQVO010000463.1:0-8467 GCA_035640715.1 Streptosporangiaceae bacterium | reverse complement strand
CTCCGTCCCTGCCGCCGGGGCCTGGTCTCCGGCGGCAGCGCCGGGTCAGGGGCGCAGCGCGGTGAACGGGGCGAACGGGAGGTTCCGCACGACGGTCCAGGCCACGAGGACGATGACCGCGGCCGGCCACATCCATCCCGGACGGCGCGGCCGGACGGGCGGCCGGCCGCGCCAGTACCCGATAGCCAGGTTCAGCCAGGCCAGGGCGGCGAAGGCCACGAGCGGGACGGCGAGCGCGTTGTCGTGGAAGGCCCGGGCCGCGTCCCCGTGCAGCAGGTCATGCACCATCCGCAGGCCGCCACAGAACGGGCAGTACAGGCCGGTCATGAGGCGGAAGGGGCAGGGCAGGAACACCTGGTGCGTGTGCGGGTTGACCAGGAACAGGAACGCGGCGCCCGCCCCGCCGGCCAGCGCGCCGGACGCTGGCCGGGCCAGGCGCCGGCCGCCGATGGCCGCTCCGGTGCTCATCCCGCCCCGAGCGGCTTACCGCTGCGGCGAGCCGTAGCCGCCGCCTGCCGGCGGATAATCCTGCGGCGGGTTGCCCTCATCCCGCACCACCACGGTGTGCAGGATCTTGTCGGCGATGGTCTGCCTCTTGCTGTCCCACAGTGGGAACAGGAAGCCGACGTAGCAGATGATGGCGTCGACGAAGTGGACGATATCCCTGACGAAGGCCATCCCACCGCCGATGGGCTGGCCGGTCCGCTCGTCGATGAGCCGGGTGTTCAGCGCCGACTTGCCCACGCTCTGGCCCGTCTGACCGGCCCGGATCCACCGGTTCCAGATGGTCCAGCCGAGTCCCGCCAGGGAGAAGATCAGGCCGGCGGTGGGGGAAATCGCGCGGCCGATGCCATAGAGGATCCAGGCGGGCAGGAAGTCCAGGATGTAGGAGCCCACCCGGGACAGCCATCCCGCATACGGCGGTGCGCCGAAGGCGTAGCCGCTGGGCTGGGCCACCGGGCCGGTCTGGTAGCCGGGCGGAGGCGCCCCGTAGGGCTGGCCGTAGCCGGGCTGGCCCGAACCGTACGGCTGGCCGTAGCCAGGCTGGCCCGAACCGTACGGCTGGCCGTAGGGCGACGCGGAGGGCTGCTGTCCGTAACCAGGCTGGCCCGAGCCGTAGGGCGGCTGCCCGTAACCAGGCTGCCCGGATCCGGGCTGGCCTCCGGCTGGCTGGTCATGCGGTCGCTGATCGCCCGCATTCGGATCGCCGTACTGGTTAGCCATCAAAGCTCCCGCTGGAGGTCGTGTGCCGGGTCCCGCTCGCCGGGACCCGCGAAGCATATCGTCGGGGGCACCGCTGATCCAGCGCCTGGCGCATACCGTTATAACTGGTGCTTACCGGTACAAGCGGTCTGCGTAACTGGGCCCGTAATAGATCTCGAGCTCGTCCAGGGTCTCGGAGGTTTCCTGGACGCTCTTCACGATCGCGGCATGCGACGGCAGCGCGCCAGGATCCCAGGTTCGCGGCTCCCACAGCGCGGACCGCATGAATGCCTTGGCGCAGTGAAAGAAGATCTGCTCGATCTCAACGACCAGCGCCAGCTGCGGCCGGTGCCCCTTGACCACCATGTCGCCGAAGAACGGCGCGTCGCGGAGCAGCCGGGCAGTGCCGTTGATGCGGAGGGTCTCCCTGCGGCCCGGGACAAGGAAGATCGTCCCCACGTGCGGGTTGGCCAGGATGTTGCGGAAGCCGTCGGCGCGCCGGTTGCCGGGCCGCTCCGGGATGGCGATGGTGGTGTCGTCGATGACGTGGGTGAACCCGGGCGGGTCACCCTTCGGCGAGACATCGCAGTTCCCGGCGGCGTCAGCGGTGGCGATGAGGCAGAACGGCGAGGCGGCCAGCCACTCCTTGTCCCGCTCGTGCAGCCGGGTGCGTTCCTTGGTGACCGCTCGTGGCATCGGCTCGCCAAGCAGTTCGCGCAGCTCAGCTTCGGACGAGATCGGGGTATAGGCGGCGGCAGACGTCATCGGGTTCCTCATCTCGTCGCCTGGCAGGCTGCCCGCCAGGAGCCTACCCCGCGGGATCGCGGGGTTTCTGTGCATTTTTCCCGCACGGCCAGCCTCCGACACCAATGGACATCCCCGGTCAGCGCCGGCCGCGCTCAGCCGGGCTGATTGCCGCGTCCCCGCGCCCGGTTCAGTCCGATGACGAGGGCGATGGTGACGGCCATCGCCACCGCCGGTTTCCCGGGCGACCCACGGGCGGGCGGCCGGGCAGCGCGTGGCCTGAGAGGATGGCCATGCACGGACAGCGGCGGACGAGGCGGATCGGAGGCGCGGTGAGCGGCCGGGTGCTGGTGCCATGGAAGGAAATCCGCGACGAGCTCGACGGGCCGGCCCTGGCCGGCGCGGGGCTGCGGGCCGAAGTGTTCAGCGGGGACGAGGCCGGGCCTGCAGACCTGGGGGACGTGGTGTTCTTCACGGTCCCGTACGACCGCCCGTTCGGGACCGAGCCGCTGGCGCGGATGCCGGGCGTGCGGGTGGTGCAGGCGCTCACCGCCGGCTACGACAACCTGCTCGGCGCCCTCCCCGCCGGCGCGACGCTGTGCAACGCGCGCGGCCTGCACGACGCGAGCACGGCCGAGCACGCGCTGGGGCTGATTCTCGCCGCGCAGCGGGAGCTTCCCCGATGGGTCCGGGCCCAGGATGCGCGGCGGTGGGAGCACACGCACACCCGGTCGCTAGCCGGCTGCCGGGTGCTCATCGTGGGCTACGGCTCGATCGGCGCGGCGCTCGGCGCGCGGCTGCGCGCCTGCGAGGCGGACGTTGTCCCGGTGGCGCGGCGCCCGCGGCCCGCCGACGGCGTACACGGTGCCGCGGACCTCGACAGCCTGCTGCCGGCCGCCGACGTGGTAGTGCTCGTGACCCCGCTGACGGCGGAGACGCACGGCCTGCTCGGCCCGGGCCGGCTGGCGCTCCTGCCGGACGGCGCGCTGGTGGTGAACGTGGGCCGCGGCCCGGTGCTGGACACGGCCGCGCTGACCGCGGAGGCGTCGGCCGGGCGGCTGCGGGCGGCGCTGGATGTGACCGATCCGGAGCCGCTGCCGGCCGATCACCCACTGTGGGGCTGCCCGGGCGTGATCATCACCCCGCACGTGGCGGGCGGCGCAGCGGCCTTCTACCCGGCCGCCGCCCAGTTCGTCATCCAGCAGGTGCGCCGGTTCGCGGCCGGCGAACCGCTCCGTAACGTGGTGGTGCCGGGCGGCGCTCCCTGACCGGCCAGCCGCGCGTGCCAGTCCCGCGCGCGGCGCAGGTCCTCCTCGGTGTCGCAGTCCAGCCACGGCGGCGGCTGACCGGCTTCCGGCCGGATCCGCACCTTGACGGGCTGCAGCGGTTCCAGCAGGCCGTGCAGCGAGGAACCCGCGTAGGCGCCGGCGGCGCGGCGCAGCACATCGGTCCGCCAGCACCCGGCCAGCCACTGCGCCCGGCCCTCATCATCAACGAGGACGGCGCCGCCATCCGCCGCGGCACTCACCAGCGCCCGAATGTGTTCTGGTCGCAGGAAGGGCAGATCAGCGGCGAGGACAGCGGCCAGGGGCGCCGCGCCCAGTTCGGCGAGCCCGCAGCGCAGCGCCGGTACCGGCCCGGCGCCGGGCGGTTCCTCGCGGACGAAGCACAGCGTGCCCTGGACCTCAATGTCGGGACGGTAGGGCCCGACGATGATGACCTGCCGGGCGCCGGCGTCCGTCCCGGCGGAGACGACGGACGCGAGAAGCGTCCGGTTCCCCACCGTGAGCCCCGGTTTGTCGGCCCCGCCCAGCCGGGCACCCCGCCCGCCGGCCAAGACGATCATGCCGAACGAAGGCGGCGTGGCGCGCTGATTGCCCTTCATCGACGTCCCCCCACGCCCTCGCATTTTCCGTGATCGTGAGGGTTATTCAGATCAGACAGCGGCGAGCCGCACCTGACCATGGAAAACCTGCGCCACGCGGGCTCACCCGCCGATGGCCGACATGGGCCGGTCCGGCTGGAGGA
The DNA here is from genome assembly GCA_035640715.1 of Streptosporangiaceae bacterium. GTDB lineage: Bacteria > Actinomycetota > Actinomycetes > Streptosporangiales > Streptosporangiaceae > DASQVO01. The sequence continues at coordinate 4,492 of DASQVO010000463.1, read as the reverse complement.
ACGACGGGTCATTGATCCCGTGGCCCGGCAGCTTGACGGCCACGGCGCGGCGCCAGAGATCCGCGATCTCGGTGTCACTCGCCCCGGCGCGCAGCGGCCCGCGCAGGTCGCTCTCCTCGCGGGCGAACAGGCAGTTGCGGACCTGGCCGTCCGCAGTGAGCCGGACCCGGTCGCAGGCACCGCAGAACGGCCTGGTCACGGAGCCGATCACGCCGACGCGGGCCGGGCCGCCATTGACCAGGAACGTCTCGGCCGGTGCTGATCCCCGCTGGCGCGGATCATCCGGCGTCAGCTCGAACTCCTTGCCGAGGGCGCCGAGGATCTCGTCGGCGGTGACCATGTTCGCCCGGCGCCAGCCATGCTGCGCATCCAGCGGCATCTGCTCGATGAACCGCAGCTCGTACCCGTGGGCGAGGCAGAACCGGAGCAGGTCAACGGCCTCGCCGTCGTTGATGCCGCGCATGAGGACGCTGTTCACCTTGACCGGGATGAGCCCCGCCGCCGCCGCGGCGGCGAGCCCGTCTAGGACGTCGGGCAGCCTGTCGCGCCTGGAGAGCTGGCTGAACGTCTCAGGCCGCAGCGTGTCGAGCGAGACGTTGATCCGGTCAAGGCCGGCCTGCCGCAGCGCTTCCGCCTTCCGGGCCAGGCCGATGCCGTTGGTGGTGACGGACATCTCCGGGCGGGGCCGCAGCGCGGCGGTGCGGGCCACGATGCCGGTAAGGCCGCGGCGCAGCAGCGGCTCCCCGCCGGTGAAGCGGACCTCGCGGATGCCGAGCCGCTGCACCCCTATCTCGATCAGCCGGACGACCTCATCGTCGGTGAGCAGCTGCGGGCTGGGCAGCCAGGCGAGACCCTCGGCGGGCATGCAGTACGCGCACCGCAGGTTGCAGCGATCGGTGAGGGAGACCCGCAAGTCGGTCGCGATCCGCCCGAATGAGTCCGCCAGCATTACTCCAGCCTACGTCCCCCGGCGCCGCAGCATGTATAGCAAGCTGGCCGCTGCCTCCGGCGGGTCGCGGGGCCCTTCAGGAAGCACCGTCCGCGGCATGTGTGACAAGATCTGGTCTCATGTCCGGCATCCAGCCGTCAGTGCTGTTCCAGTGCAGGTGGCCGCCGATGCGGGAGCAGACCTTGCGCATCGCGGCCAGCTCGGCGCGGGCGGCCACGCTGGCGGGGATGCCGTCGGGGACGCGGCCGTCGGAGCCGTTGATGAGCCCGCTCAGCATGTCGAGCAGGTGAGTGAGCGCGAGGATCTCCTCCCCGTGCAGCACGACCGTGGCGGTGTCACCGTCTTCGCCGGTCTTGCCCGGCTTCCAGGGTGGTATCCGGAGATCCATCAGGATCATCCTGTTCTGCTCATCGAAATCCAGCCCGATGAGAGCGTCATCCGTCTCGATGACGGCGTAGTAGTCATTATCCTGCCTGTTGTCTGCGAACATCAGTGATTCCTTTCCTGCCGCTCCCCGATTTCCGCCCATGCCACGCGGTACGTCACCCCGGCCTGGATCTGCGTGCCTCACCATTGACCAGCCCCGGGCAATGTGCCGCGGCCTCGATGACCGTCGCCCTCCGGTGATCTCAAGTTTGCCGTAGACGTCACACTACGTGACACTGGGATAACTGATAGTGAGATAGGCGGGCAGGTCATGCCGGAGGGCAGGTAGCGGAGGCGGACGGGAATCGAACCCGCCGGCGGCGCAGCGCGCCGTCCACCGGTTTTGAAGACCGGGGGGGCCACCAGGCACCCAGACGCCTCCGCCGCTGACTCTACTGGCTTCGGTGCCGGGGCAGGTCCCAGGTACCGCCGGCGCTCCGTCAGAATGGGTGCTGGTCCCGGAGTGAGTTCACCAGAGGAGGCGATGGTCCGCGTGAGCCGCAATCAGCCGTGGTGGCAGGAGGCGGTTGTCTACGAGGTGTATCCGCGTAGCTTCGCCGACGCGGACGGGGATGGCATCGGGGATCTCGCCGGGCTGCGCTCCCGCCTGCCCTACCTGGCGGACCTGGGCGTAGACGCCGTCTGGCTCACGCCGTTCTACCCGTCGCCGCTGGCCGACGGCGGCTATGACATCAGCGATTACCGCGACGTCGACCCGAGGCTGGGCACCCTGGCCGGCTTTGACGCGCTGGCCGCCGACGCGGCCGCCCATGGCATCAGGCTGATCGTGGACATCGTGCCGAACCACTGTTCCGCCGGGCATCCGTACTTCCGGGAGGCGCTGGCCGCGCCGCCAGGCAGCAGCGAGCGTGACATGTTCATGTTCAGGGACGGGCGGGGCGAGCGCGGGGAACTGCCGCCCAACAACTGGCAGTCGGTCTTCCATGGGCCGGCCTGGACGCGCGTCACCGAGCCGGACGGCCGGCCCGGCCAGTGGTACCTGCACCTGTTCGACGAGAGCCAGCCGGACTGGAACTGGCGCAATCCCGCGGTGGCCCGCTACTTCGAGGAGATCATCCGGTTCTGGCTCGACCGCGGCGCCGCGGGCCTGCGGATCGACGTGGCACACGGGATCTTCAAGGATCCGGACCTCACCGACCTGACCGATCCGGTGGCACCTCACGCCCCGACCGCCTATTACCACCGGCCCGAGCTGCACGACCTGTACCGCTCGTGGCGCACGATCCTGGACTCCTACCCGGCTGAAGAATTCCCGGGATCGCGCACCGCCGTCGGGGAGGTCTGGTACGACTCGCCAGCGACACTGATGCCCTACCTCGCTGGCAGCGGGCTCCCCCAGGTGTTCAACTTCCAGCTCATCCTGGCCCGCTGGGATGCCGGGGAACTGCGGGATGCCATCGACGCGGTCCAGGCCCTGGCCGACGGTAGCCGTGCCCCGTGGGTGATCGGCAACCATGATGTGCCGCGCCCGGTCAGCCGCTATGCCATGGGCGTGGCCGGCGTCCCGCCGGTGCCTGATATCCCGCGCGCTTCCGCCGGCCTGCCGCGGGCGGGGTCAACCGAGCTGCTGGCCGGCGCGCAGCGGGCGCGGGCTGCGGCCCTGCTCCTGCTGGCGCTGCCCGGCTCCGCCTACCTCTACCAGGGTGAGGAGCTGGGCCTGCCCGAGGTGGTCGAGCTGCCCGGCGAGGCCCGCGCCGACCCCACGTTCCGCCGGTCCGGCGGAACGGTCCTGGGCCGCGACGGCTGCCGGGTGCCGCTGCCCTGGTCTGCCACCGGGCCCTCGTTCGGCTTCTCGTCAGGCAATGATGGCGCCGCCCCGTCCGCCCCCTGGCTTCCCCAGCCGGAGTACTGGGGCCGCTACAGCGTGGCAGAGCAGCGCGGGGACCCGGGATCCTTCCTGAATCTCTACCGCTCCGCGCTGCGGCTGCGGCGCGCCCACCCGGCCCTCGGGTACGGCAGGCCCGGCGGTTCCGCGAGCCTGACGTGGATTGCCGGGCCCGACGTGCCGCCCGGAATGCTGTGCTTCTCACGCGAGCCCGGCTTCACTTTCGCCGCCAATCTGGGGCCCGGCCCCGTCCCGCTGCCGCCGCATACCGACGTCCTGCTCGCCAGCGGCCCGCTCAGCGACGGTAAGCTGCCGGCCGACACCGCCGTGTGGCTGGCATCCCAGGGTTCCTGGTCCCCTGACGGCGCAACGGCCGGGTAGCACGAAGGGCACGAAGGGACAGCATGTCATGCCACAGGTCAGGGTTCCGCGGACGCGTGTGACGCCGGATGAGCTCGTGACGGTGCTGAGGCGCCGGCTCGGAACGCAGTACCAGGTCGATTACGGCAAGAAACGCGGCGCCATCGTCCGCAGGAATCATTTCGCCGCCGCGGAGGTGGACATCCGTGACGTGGCGGGGGCGACGGTCTTCCGCGTGCGCGGCGGCGGCCTGCCTTTCCTGCGCTTCGCCAACAGGCTCACCACCGCGCGGCGGGTCGCTTACGCGCTCCGGCAGTCAGCGGAGTTCCGCAGTCTCTAGTCCCCGGCACGGGAGGCGGTTATCGCGGCCGGAGCCGCCTGCGGTCGTCGGGCAGCCGCTCGGTGATCCTGGCCCGGTCAAGGAACTCAAGCAGCGGGATAGCGACCCGCCGCGTTGTGCCCAGCGCCTTCCTGGCCTCGGCCGTGCTGAACGGCTGCGGCAGCCGGGCGAGGATCTGCGCTGCCTCGGCGTCCGCGCCAGGCGCCAGCACGATCTGCTCGCTGACCCGGAGCAGCAAGCCGGCACGTGCCGCCGCGGCGATGGCCCGGATGTCCAGGCCGAGCTCGCGCAGGCGGTCAGCCTCGGGCGCGCGGAACGGTTCGCTGGCGAGATCGGACCGCACGGCGCGTATCGCCTTCAGCACGGGTTCCGGTACCGGGGCCGGGCGTGCCCCGGCACTATCCCGGCCAGCACTGGCCCGGCCGGCACTGTCCCCGCCGATCCCATGCTGCGCGCCGCCGGGAGCCGCGGGCGGCGCGGCCCGCAGGTAACCGCGGTCGAGGCTGACCGCCGATGCGGCACCCGGGCCGCCGGCGGCGGGCCGGGCCAGTGCCTCGGCCAGGCGCCGGTC
>DASQVO010000462.1:0-16403 GCA_035640715.1 Streptosporangiaceae bacterium | reverse complement strand
GGGCTCGGCGGGTGCGGCAGGCGCCGGGGCGGCTTGGCGCTGGCGTGCCGCCGCCTCGGCAGCGCGCAGGGTACGGGCAGCGTCGAGGACATCCTGCTTGCGGATGCGGCCGCCGACGCCGGTGCCGGTCACCGTCTCCAGGTCGACGCCGTGCTCGGCGGCGAGCTTGCGGACCAGCGGGGTGACGTAGGGGCCGTCGGCGCCGCTGGGAAGCTGGGTGGGCGGCTCGGCCTGCTGCTGCCGCTCCTGCGGGCCTGCCGGGCTCTCCGTGTCCTGCGCCCCCCGGCCGGCGTATGCCGGTGCGGACCGCAGCGCGCCGGCATCCGCCGGGGACCAGCCCTCGGCCGCCGGTGCCTCCGGCCAGGCCGCGGCAGCCGGGGGAGCCTGCGTCGCCGGCTGCTGGGCGGGCGGCGGTGCCGGGGATGGAGGGGGCGCCAGCGGGGGAGCGGCGGTACCGGAGTAGGCCGCCTGGTTCCCGGCTGACCCGTTCGTGCCCGCTGTCACGCCCGCGCCGGCTCCTGCCATGCTTCCGGGGGCTGCCGCAGGTGCTGCCGGCTGCCCCGCCTCGGGGGCGGCTACGGCCGGGCCGCCCTGCGCCGGTGCCGCGCCGCCCGAGGCGGCAGATACCTCTTCGATGACCGCGAGCTGGGCACCGACTTCAACTGTCTCATCCTCGCCCACGGCGATATCGCGCAGCACCCCTGCCGCCGGTGAGGGGATCTCGGTGTCAACCTTGTCGGTTGACACTTCAAGGAGCGGCTCATCCGCCTCCACACGCTCGCCTTCCTTTTTCAGCCAGCGCGTGACGGTGCCCTCAGTGACGCTCTCGCCCAGCTGGGGCATGGATACCGAGACCGACATTGTTTCCCGTTACTCCTTCGTTATCCGACGCTTGCGAGAGCGAGCGGAGGGGGTGTCCGCTCATGTGCGAAGGCTACTGGCAGGTGGCCGCGCCTGGCGCCTGGTCACGCATGTACGTGCAGAGGCTTGCCGGCGAGCGCGAGATGCGCCTCGCCGATCGCCTCCGACTGGGTCGGGTGGGGATGGATCAGCTGCGCCACGTCGGAAGGCTCTGCCTCCCAGTTGTAGATGAGCTGGCCCTCGGCGATCAGCTCGCCGACCCGGCTGCCGACGAGGTGCACGCCGAGGACCCGGCCCGGCTTGCCGTCCTCGCCCTTGGCGGCGATGACCTTGGCCGCGCCCTGCGTCTGCAGGATCACGCTCCTGCCGTTGCCGCCGAGGTTGTAGGTGAATTCGGTTGTCTCGATGCCACGCTCGGTGGCAGTGGCGGAGGTGATGCCGACCGACGCCACCTCCGGCTCGCTGTAGGTAACGCGCGGCACCCCGTCATAGTCGATCGGCGTGACATCCAGGCCGCCGAGCCGCTCGGCCACCATGATGCCCTCGCCGAAGCCGACGTGAGCGAGCTGCGGAGTGGGGATGAGATCCCCGACCGCAGAGATCGTCGGGACACTGGTCCGGCAGAACTCGTCGACCTTGACAAAGCCGCGCTCCATCGCGACGCCGATCTCCTCGTAGCCGAGACTGGCCGAGACCGGGCCGCGGCCGACCGCGACGAGAAGCAGATCCGCGTCGAGCGTCTTCCCGCCGGCCAGCGTCACGGTCACGCCGGTGTCGGTGCGCTTCACGCTCTCGAACCTGGCGCCGAGCTCGAAGCCGATGCCGCGGCGGCGGAAGGCACGCTGGAGCAGCCTGGCGCTGGACTCGTCCTCCAGCGGCAGCAGCTGCGGCAGCATCTCTACGATCGTGACCTCGGCTCCGAAGGAGCGCCACACGCTCGCGAACTCGACGCCGATCACCCCGCCGCCCAGGATGATCACCGAGCCGGGCACCCGGCCGTAGGTGAGTGCGTGGTCACTGGTAATCACCCGCTCACCGTCGATGTCGAGGCCGGGCAGGCTACGCGGCTCCGATCCGGTGGCCAGCACGATGTGGTCGCCCTGCAGCACCGTGTCGCCCACCTGGACCTCGGTCGGCGAGATCAGCCGGCCGCTACCCTCGATGGTGTCGATCTTCCTGCTGGCGATCGTGGACTGAAGGCCCTTCCAGAGCCGGTCGACGACCTTGTCCTTGTAGGAGTGCACGCCGGGAACATCGATGCCCTCGAAGCTGGACCGCACGCCGAAGGCCGCGCTCTCCCTGGCCTGATCGGCGATCTCCGCGGCGTGCAGCAGCGCCTTCGTCGGAATGCATCCCCGGTGCAGGCAGGTCCCGCCCACCTTATCCTTCTCTACCAGAGCCACGCGCTTGCCCAGCTCGGCGGCGCGCAGCGCGCACGCGTAGCCTCCGCTGCCGCCCCCCAGCACGACAATGTCGTAGCGGCCGCTGCCCTCTGCCACGAGATAACTCCTGTCTCGGGAAATTTTTCTGCTGTTCCATCATTTCACCCTGGCGGGCACGCCCGGGTGCGAGTTTGCCCACGCTGACGCGCTGGACGGGGTGAGCCTGCCCACGCTGACGGGCCAGCCCCGGGCAAGCCTGCCCATTCCGGCCGGCTCACCCTGGCGCGAGCTTGCCGCCCGCGACGTCCTCCGCGATCTGCACAAGCGCCCTGGTCGCCGCGCCCGTCCCGCCTCTCGGGGTATACCCGGAAGCCTCGCCCTCGTTGAAGGACGGCCCGGCGATGTCGATGTGCGCCCACGGGACGCCTCCGGGTACGAACTCGCGGAGGAACAGGCCCGCGACCAGCATCCCGCCATTCTTGTCCGGCGGTATGTTGGCGAGGTCGGCCACGGATGAGTCCAGGCCCTTGCGCAGCTCCTCCGGCAGCGGCATCGGCCACGCGGCCTCGCCGGCCCGGCCGGCGGCCGCCGCGATGTCGGCGGCGAGGGCATCGCTATTGGCCATCACGCCGGAGACGCGCGGGCCGAGCGCGACAAGCTGCGCCCCCGTCAGGGTCGCTATGTCGACGATCAGGTCCGGGGAGTCGGCCGCGGAGCGCGCCAGCGCGTCGGCGAGGACGAGGCGCCCCTCGGCGTCGGTGTTCAGTACCTCCACCGTCTTGCCGCCGTGGATGGTGATCACATCCGACGGGCGCTGGGCGGAGCCGCTGGGCATGTTCTCCGCCAGCGGCAGGTAACCGATGACGTTGACAGCCGGTTTCAGCGCCGAGATGGCCTGCAGCGCACCGAGCACCGCCGCGGCGCCGCCCATGTCCGCCTTCATCCACTCCATGGATTTCGGCGGCTTGAGTGAGAGCCCGCCGGAGTCGAAGGTGATGCCCTTGCCCGCGAGAACCAGCGTCCGCGCGGCATCAGGGTGGGTGTATTCGAGCCGGACGAGCCGCGGCGGGTGCACCGAGCCCTGCCCGACCCCGACGATGCCGCCGTAGCCGCCCTCAGCCAGGTCGTTCTCATCCAGCACCTGCACGGCAAGCCCGCACGCGGCGGCGACCCGCTCGGCCTCGGCCGCGAAGGTGGCCGGCACCAGGTCTGAGGGGCCGGTGTTCACGAGGTCGCGCACGAGGGCCACCGCATCGGCGAGCACCTGGGCGCGGCCGGCGGCTGCCTGGCCGGCCGGCCCGGCCAGGCCCGTCGTCAGCATGGTCAGCTCGGCGTCGGGGCTGACGCCGGTGGTGCGGTAGCGCCGGAACACGTAACCGCCGAGCAACGCACCGAGCGCGACGGCTTCGGCCTCGGCGGCGTCCCTGGCCGGCAGGGCCAGCGCGATGCGCCGCTTCCCGCCGCCCGCTGAGCTGCCCGGTGCCAGGCCTTCGTCATCGGGCCGGGCGGCCGCGCGCCCGGATGTCAGTGCCCGCACTGCCGCGCCGGCGGCGCGGCGCAGGGTCTCGGGGTCGAACCGGATCTCGGCCCCGCCCGGGGCGGCGTTGCCTGAGCTGGCATCGCCGGAACCCCGGCCCAGTCCCACCGCGACGATAAGCGGTACGGGCAGGCGCCCAGCCGCCGGGATCTTGGTTATCTCCTCGGGCCTGCCCGTCGCGTCGAGCGCGGTCAGCAGATCCGCCAGGTTGCCGCCGAGTGCTTCGTCGGCATCCCGGGCGCCCGGGGCCGGCCGGGGCCCGTCAGCTCCCTGGATCACGCCGACGATGAGGGCGTCCGCCTCGGTGGCGCGGGCGGACGCCTCGCTTGCATGGATCATCATCGTCACCCTGCCGATGCTAGTGCCTCACCCGTGCGCGCTTGCCATGCCCGTTCACGCCCTGTTTCCCGCTTGCTTCCGGGGCGCTTTGAGGTGCCGCCTTCCCTCGCTCGTCCCTCGCTCAGTCCAGGCGGCGCCGCGCCCCTCCAGCTCGCTCACGCGACCTGGCTGCTCCGGCGGGATGGATCAGGGATTAAGGCCGCTTCCCGGTTACAGGTAGCGGCGCTGCCGGCGTTTGGCTTGCTCGTAGGCCTGCCGTGCCTCCCGGGTGCTCGTCAGGGCGGCGGTCTCCGGGACGGGGACATCCCACCAGCTCTCCGATGAGGGCACCGGCGCGAGCGGGTCGGTCTCGATGTAGACGACAGTGGTTCGCTGCGCCTCCCTCGCCTTGCCGAGGGCGGCGCGGAACTCGCCGATCGTCCGGGTCCGCAGCACGTCCGCGCCCAGGCTCCCGGCATTGGCCGCCAGGTCCACCGGCACGTAGTCGCCGTCGAGCATCCCGGAGCGGGAATTGCGGTAGCGGTACTGGGTGCCGAATCGCTGCGAGCCGACGCTTTCCGACAGCGAGCCGATGCTGGAGAAGCCGTGGTTGTCGATCAGGATGATGATGAGCTTGATGCCCTCCGACACCGCGGTGGCGATCTCCTGGGCCATCATCAGGTACGAGCCGTCCCCGACCAGAGCGAAGACCTCACGGTCCGGCGCGGCCATCTTGACCCCGAGCGCGCCGGCGATCTCGTATCCCATGCAGGAGTAGCCGTACTCGACGTGGTACTGCTTCGGATCCCGGGAACGCCACAGCATCTGCAGGTCACCCGGCAGGCTTCCGGCAGCCTGGACGATCACGTCGCGTGGCCCGGCCGCCTCGTTAACCGCGCCGATCACCTCGGTCTGAGCGGGCAGCGGCTGGTGGCCGAGCTGGTAGGCGTGATCTACAACCTGGGTCCAGCGGGCCACCAGGTCCTGAATGCGCGCGGTGTAGCCGGTGTCGACGTGATAGCCGGCCAGCCCGGCAGTCAGCGCCTCGATACCCCGCCGTGCGTCGGCGACGATCGGCACTCCCGCGTGTTTCGCGGCGTCGAAGGCGGCGACGTTGAGGTTGACGAAGCGGACTGCAGGATTGCAGAAGGCAGTGCGTGATGCGGAGGTGAAGTCGGTGTACCGCGTGCCGATGCCGATGACGACATCGGCCTCGGCGGCCAGCGCGTTGGCGGCCGCGGACCCGGTGGCGCCGACTCCGCCGACGGCCAGCGGATGGTCCCACGGCAGGGCACCCTTGCCGGCCTGAGTGTCGCAGACCGGGATGCCGGTCGCCTCCGCCAGCCGGCGCAGCTCCTCGTGCGCCTCGGCGTAGGCAGCGCCGCCGCCCGCCACGATGAGCGGGCGCTGTGCGGCGGCGATCAGCTCCACGGCGCGCGACACTGCCTCCGGTTCGGGGACCGGCCGGGCAATATGCCAGACCCGCCGGCGGAACAGCTCCTCGGGCCAGTCGAAGGCCTCCGCCTGCACGTCCTGGGGGAGCGCGAGGGTGACCGCGCCGGCCTCGGCGGGATCGGTCAGCACCCGCATCGCCGACAGCAGCGCCGACGGAAGCTGCTCAGGCCGGTAGATGCGGTCAAAGAACCGGGACAGCGGCCGGAACGCGTCGTTGACGGACACATCGAACGAACGGGGATCTTCCAGTTCCTGCAGCACCGGGCTGGCTACCCGCGTGGCGAACAGGTCGCTTGGCAGCAGCAGCACGGGAATGCGGTTGATCGTCGCCAGTGCGGCCCCGGTGAGCATGTTGGTGGACCCCGGGCCGATCGAGGCGGTGCAGGCCATGGCCTGCAGCCGGTTGCGCATCCGCGCGTACCCGGTCGCCGCGTGCACCATGGCCTGCTCGTTGCGCGCCAGGTAATACGGCAGGTCCGCGTGGCCGGTGAGCTGCGCCTCCAGCAGTGCCTGGCCGACCCCGGCGACGTTGCCGTGCCCGAAGATCCCGAAGCATCCGGGGATCAGCCGCTGCTCCGCCCCGTCACGCTCGCTGTACTGCTGGGCCAGGAACCGCACGAGGGCCTGGGCGACGGTCAGCCGGATCGTGACGGTGTCCTTCTGGCCGCCTCCGGCAGCAGTGGTCATCTGTCACCTCCAGCGCGGGTCATGGGCAGGCGCGGGTCGATCCCGGTGCCGGCCCAGCCGTCCCGTACCCAGGCATGGGCGGGATCATCGCAGAATCGCCAGACACGCTCGCCGGGACCTGCCATCACGTTCAGGTAGTAGAGGTCATAGCCGGGGGCGGCCATGGACGGGCCGTGGTAGCCGTACGGGATGAGCACGACATCACCGGTGCCGACCTCCGTGCAGACATCGATCTCGCGGCCGGGTCCCGACCCGTAGACCCGCTGGTATGCCAGTCCGCCCTCGGCCACCTCGAAGTAATAGATCTCCTCGAGCTGCGACTCGTCCGCACTTTCCACGTCGTGCTTGTGCGGCGGATAGGACGACCAGTTCCCCCCGGGGGTCAGGACCTCCACGGCGATCAGCCGGTCGGCGCGGAACGCCTCCGGCGAGCAGAAGTTGTTCACCTGCCGGCTGGCCGAGCCCGCCCCGCGAAGTTCCACCGGAACGTCCCCGGCGGGTCCGTAGCGGGCCTCGAGACGCTGGCCGGCCCGGGCCGAGGGCAGGGCGAACCGGCCCCCGGCCGGGGCGGAGACGACGGCCGCTGCGTCGCGGGGCAGGTAGGCGAAATCGGTGACGCGATCGAAGACATCGCGGCGCCCGCGCAGGGTGAAGTGCTGCCCGTCGCAGTCGACGGTGGCCGAACCGGAAAGCGGCAGCACGATGACCTCGTCCGGGCCGGTCTGCAGCTCGATCACGCCCCCGGGCGGCAGCTCCGCGATGCGCAGGCCGCTATAGCCCCAGCCGGCGCCTTCCGGCGTGATGTGGGTAAGGTACGGGCCGTCCGCCGTCGTCCCGCGGCGGACAACAGGGGAGAGCTTCACCTCATGCATGCTGCGCCTCCCGCACCTTGGTCTCGACCTCATCCGCGGTCGGCATCGCATCGGCGCAGGCGAGACGTGAGGCCACGATCGCACCGGCGGCGTTGCAGAAGCGCAGGGTACGTTCCAGGTCCCAGCCGGACAGCAGGCTGTGGCACAGCGCGCCGCCGAACGCGTCTCCCGCGCCCAGCCCGTTGACGACGTCCACCGGGGCGGGCGGCACCTCGACGGCCTGTGTGCCGTCCGAGGCCATAACCCCGGCCGGTCCCTGCTTGACCACGGCCAGCGTCACGCCCGCATCGTGCAGGGCCTGCGCCGCAGCGCGCGGCTCGCGGACGCCGACGGCGGTTTCGCATTCATCCAGGTTCCCCACGGCCACGGTCGCGTAGGGCAGGGCTTTGCGCACCCACCGGTGTGCTTCCTCCCGGGACGGCCAGAACATCGGCCGGTAGTCCAGGTCGAGCACGGTCATGCCCGTCCGGGCGCGCTTTTCCAGCGCGCGCAAGGTGGCGCTCCGGCTCGGCTCCTGGCACAGGCCGGTCACGGTAACCCAGAAGATGCCGGCCTGCGTGATGGCGTCGACGTCGAGCTCATCCGGCTTGATCTGCAGGTCAGGAGCGGTCGGGAAGCGGTAGAAGTACAGCGGGAAGTTGTCCGGCGGGAAGATCTCGCAGAACGTCACGGGGGTCGGCAGCGCGGGCACGGCCGACACGAAACGGTCATCTACGTTGAACGCGCGCAGCGCGTCGTGGATGAACTCACCGAACGGGTCGTGGCCGGTTCTGCTGATCACAGCGGCCCGCCGCCCGTAGCGCGCCGCGGCGACTGCGACGTTGGTCGCGCTGCCGCCGAGGTACTTGCCGAAGGTCTCGGCGTGCCGGAGTGACCGCCGGGTCTGCAAGGGGTAAATGTCGACCCCGATGCGGCCCATCGTCAGCACCTCGAATGGCCCGGGCTTTCCGGTCGTCACCAGCTCTCCTGCTTCGTCTTGTAGATGGCATCGCCGCCGGTGCCCTAGGGCTGGATCCGCAGGAACGGCACCTTCCTCGCCATCGCCTCAATGCGCCTTCGCGTAAAAGTCGGGGCGTTCGGGCAGGGACACCGCGGTGCGGCTGCCGGTCCGCAGCGCCCGCAGGCAGGAGTCCGTGACGGCCGCGGCCGCATAGCCATCCCAGGCGCTGGGACCGGTCGAGGTCCCGGCGGCCGCCGCCTTCAGCCAATCCTGCAGCTCGGCGTCGAAGGTGCGGCTAAACCGTTCCTGCCAGTTCGCGGGAACGTGGCCGCTGCGCCGGCCATCCAGTTTCACCGTCACCTCGCCGGTGTTGGCAAGAGCCACGGTTCCGCTCTCGCCGACGATCTCCCCGCGGATGTCATAGCCGTATGTCGCGTTGGCAAACACCTCGACGTCCACCAGAACGCCGCTGCCCATCTCGAGCAGCACGATCAGCGGGTCGTGCAGGCCGTCGCCGGCCTTGCTGGTCCGGCGGGGCTTCAGGATGCTGGTGGCCACGACTTCGTCGTCGAACAGCCACCGCACGAGGTCGATCTCATGCACCGCCGAGTCGCTGACCATCGTCTCCGTGGTGAACTCATACGGCGGCACCGACGGATTGCGGTGCACGCAATGCATCATCAGCGGGGCGCCGATCTCGCCGGCCTCCAGTGCCGCCTTGAGTGCGTGGTAGGCAGCGTCGTACCGGCGCATGAAGCCGACCTGAACCAGCCGCCGGCCGCTCGCCATCTCGGCGTCGATGATCCGCAGGCACGCCTCCTTGGTCGTCGCGAGCGGTTTCTCGCAGAAGACCGGCTTGCCGGCGCCGATCGCCGCGAGGACGTGCTCCTCATGGGCGGGGCCCCAGGAGGTGACGAGAACCGCGTCGACGTCACTGTCCCCGATCAGGTCCTGGCCCGCCGGATACACGGTCGTACCGGGCAAGCCGGAGGCCACCTGCTCGGCGCGGACCCGGTCGACGTCGGTGACGGCGGTGATCGCCCCGCCGGACAGCACCTGGGTGATCCTGCGGATGTGGTCCTGGCCGATCATGCCGGTGCCGATGACGCCAACCCGGACCGTCACCGCCGCTCACCCCCGGGCTCGCCTGGCCGGCCGATGCCCACGCTGCGGAGGTAGTTGTAGGTGCGCTGCGCGATCGGCTTCGGCTTGTCGAAATCGACCGGGTACATGTCCTGTTCCACCACCACGAACAGGTCCCGGTCCAGCTCCAGCAGGGCCTTGGTGACCGATTCGATGTCAGGCTCGCCCCCGGGCGGCTCACAGCTGGCCCCCATCCCGACAGCCTGGCCGAACGCAAGGTTGTCGCGGTCGGCGATCTCGACGATGGCCGGGTCCATCTGCTTGATGTGCACGTACCCGATCCGGTCGGGGTAGCTGCGGATGATGGCCACGCTGTCCGCGTGACGGTAGGCCAGGTGCCCAGTGTCCAGGCAGAGCGACACGTAGCGCGGGTCCGTCTCGCCGAGGAACCGCTCCGTCTGCTCCTGCCTTTCCACGTGGCTGTCCGCGTGCGGGTGGAATTGCAGGCGCACGCCGTACTCCTGCGACACCACCTTGCCCAGCTCGTTGGTAGCCCGGATGAGGGTCCGCCACGCGTCGTCGTCGAGTTCCGCCTTCTCGAGGTAGGCGCCGGTCTTGTCGTCGCGGTAGCCGGGCACCGGCACGAAGATCACGTGTTCCGCGCCCACCGCGGCGGTCAGCTCGGCCACCTTGCGCGTGGCGCGGACGATGTCCGGCCAGTCGCTGGCCCGGTGCAGGCCGCTGTGCCCGTGCATGGTGCCGCCGGCCACCTTGAGCCCACGCCGGCCCAGCTCGTCGGCCAGCCGGGCCGGGTCTGTGGGCAGGTAGCCGTACGGCCCGAGCTCCAGCCACTCATAGCCCACATCGGCGACTTCGTCGAGGAAACGATCCCACGGGGTCTGGAGCGGGTCGTCGGCGAACCATACGCCCCAGGAGTCAGGGCAGGTGCCAAGCCGGAGCCGTGCGGTACTCCGCGCCGCCGGCGTGGCACTCAAGCCCCGCATGCCCGGGCCCGTCAGTCGCTGGCGGTGAGCCGGGCCAGCTGCTCCTGCACCTCGTCCAGCCGGGCCTGCAGCAGCGCGACCTCGGCAGACAGCAGCGGGACCATCGCCGCGCGGTCGGCCTCTTCCAGCGCGGAGCCGGCCACTGCGCCGGGCGCCGCCGCCGGGGCGTGGGGCTCGGCGCAGCGGTATGGCTGGGCGATGTCATCTGGCGTCACCGGTGGCCCGCCGAGCATCCGGGCGAACTCGCTCAGCCGGATGGCCGGGCGGTGGCCCGCACATGACAAGCAGGCCCCCATCAGCCGGCGCCAGCCCACCAGCCCGGCCGCGGTCTCGGTGAACATCGCCGCTGGCCGGCCGCAGCCGCAGCGGCCGGCCCGTACCGCGGTGATCCGCTGATGGGCGTAACGCAGACCGCGCTCGTACCGTATGAACCGGCCCGAGGCGACGACCTCGAGGATCACCGCATACCGGTAGTCCTGGTCGCAGCTGAGCGCCCGGGCATCGTCGATGCTGTGCATGCAGTAGAAGCCGCAGTCACACCATCGCGATGGGCTGCGGTGCCGCGCGCCCTGGGCGCACGTGGCGTCCGCGGTAACCCCGTAAACACTCGACCGGCCGATGGTGATGCCGCTGAAGCCGCCCCGGAGCCCGTCCGCAGACACCATCGGGTACGCCAGCTTGAAGCCATGCAGTGGCGCGGTCGGCTGCTCCTTGGCGGTGCGGAGGAAAGGCATTCACCTCACCACCGCGGTTAGCGGGCGTGCGCGACGGCCGGCACCTGCTCATGATCGTCGTTCGTGGTTGCCGCGCCGAGATCCGGCTGAGCGGGCTCCGGCTGCACCATCGCCGGTTCCTCGATGGGTGCCTGCTCGGCGACCTCCCCAACGGACAGCATTTTCCCGAGCTGCATGACAGCCTCCTGAGCGTGTTGACAGATGCCCTACCTACCAGGTTGACCGGCCGTCCCCCCGGATGTCCAGAGCGGCCGGATAAGTGGCCACTCCCGACGTGGCGTCGGTGAGCAGCACGTTCAGGCTGCCCCGGGCCCGGCCGTTAAACGTCATCAGCCGCGGCCGGCGACGATATCCGCCAGGCCGATCGTGGCAAGAGTGGCAGAAGATGGGCTTGTTCTGCCACGACGGCGCCCGGATCATGAGTTTGGGGGTGAAATGCCTGGGTATTTCTGGACGATATTGGCCAATGGTGGTCGATCTGGGTGTCCTCCGCCTGCGCCATCAGGGACACCAGGGCGGGCACCGGGTACCCGGCGCCGCTGGCTACCGTTCCGCAACTGTCCGGCATCGACGCCGCCTACCCTGACTACGCCGAGTTTTTCGGCACCGACGGCGCCTACAGCAGCTATGGCCTGGCCGTCAGCGGGCAATGGCAGACGGCCATGAATCAGCTGAGCACGATGCGCACAGTGTCCCAGATCGTGAACGGCAGCACCGGCAAGGTGGTTGGCGGGCCTTGCTACCCTGATCCTACCCACGGTAGTATCACTGGTATGAAAGTGAGCGTCAGCCTTCCGGAAGACGATGTCGAGTTCCTTGACTCCTATGCCCATGACCAGGGCTTGGAATCTCGGTCCGCGGCTTTGCACAAGGCGGTCGGATTGCTGCGGACCGCGCAGCTCACCGGGGCGTACGAAGACGCGTGGAAATCATGGACCGCCTCCGAGGATGCTGAGGCATGGGAATCCGTCACGGCCGACGGCCTGGGAACCTGAGTGCGCCGCGGGGAAATCGTCACGGTCGCGTTCGACCCGGCCCGCGGCCAGGAGGCGAGCAAGACCCGCCCGGCAGTGATCGTCAGCAACGACGCCGCTAACGGTACCGCGACCCGCCTCGGCCGCGGAGTGATCACGGTCGTGCCGGTTACCTCTAGCACTGACCGGATCTACCCGTTTCAGGTCTTGTTGCCGACTCAGCTAACCGGACTGCGCTGCGACTCCAAAGCCCAGGCTGAGCAAGTCCGGTCTGTCGCTGTCGAGCGCATTGGCAAACGGATAGGCCAGCTGCCCGCCGCGCTCATGACCGAACTCGACCAGGCACTCCGCATACACCTGAGCCTGTAGGCCCGCCGCCGTGGCGCCTCCAGCGTCGGCACGGCGGAGTCGTAACAGGGGGCGACTTGCGGCGTGCCTTTTGGACTTCGGGTATGTCGCAGGCCGGGGGCACGGCTGTCGGGAACGTCAGCAGTCGCGGCCGTCTCGATGAGGAGTCGCGTGAGTGGCTCAGGTGCCTGGCCGGCACGGACGGCGGCGCCGAACGGGAACAATAAGTTCATCATCCTGGAGGTGTCAGCCAAGCTCGGCCGGCACTACTGGCGCAATCCTCCGGCGCCGGCCGGTGACGACGCGTGGGAACGCATCCCCGACCGGCTCGGTGCCGATCCCGCTGAGCTCGCCGAGTCCCGCGAACTCGCCGGGGCGCTCCGCCAGGCCGTCAGCGAGGTTCTGAGCGAGCGGCAGCGCCACGTGTTCGTCGCGATCATCGTCGACGGGGTTCCCCTCGACGCGCTGGTCGCCGAGCTCGGCACGACGCGTAACGCGATCTACAAGACGATGTTCGACGCACGGCGAAAGATCCGCGCGCATCTGGTCGCTAACGCCCCGGATGAGCAGCCGATTCCCGAGGAGGACCCCGCGATGACTGCTGTACCTATTGCCGGGCAGGTGAAGACGCGCGTTCTGGTGGTCGATGACGACCCGACCGTCGCCGAAGTCGTCGCCAGCTACCTGCGGGGCGCGGGCTTGAAGCCCCGCCACGCGGCCGACGGGAAGTCCGCCCTGTTGCTGGCCGCGGAATGGGAACCCGACCTCGTCGTCTTGGACCTGATGCTGCCCGGCATCGACGGCCTGGAGGTGTGCCGGCGCCTGCGCGAGGCCCGGGATGGGCAGCATCCGCTGCCGGTGATCATGCTGACCGCGCTCGGCGAGGAGAGCGACCGGGTGCTGGGGCTTGAGACCGGTGCCGACGACTACGTGACCAAGCCGTTCAGCCCCAGGGAACTTGCCCTGCGCGTTCAGGCTGTTCTGCGGCGCGCCGGCGCGGCCGGGGCGGGAGCGGCAGCGCCGCCGCAGCCGCTCCGCGCGGGACGCTTCGAGGTCGACATGGCGGCCCGGCGGATCTGGCGGGATGGCTGCGAACTAGCACTGACCGTGCGCGAGTTCGACCTGCTCGCCTTCTATATCACGCATCCGGGACGGGCATTCACCCGCGCCGAACTGCTGGAACAGGTGTGGGGCTGGTCGTTCGGCGACCTGTCGACGATCACCGTCTGTGTACGACGGCTCCGCGAGAAGATCGAGGACGATCCGGCGTCACCGTCGCAGCTCCAGACCGTGTGGGGTGTGGGCTACCGCTGGGAGGCGGACCTGTGGTGAACGCGCACATCCAGGTCATCCTGATCGCCGCGGGCTGCACTGGCGCTGTCGGCCTGATGGGCGTCGGCGTGCTCCGGCTGCTGCGCCGGGCCTCGCTGCGCCTATCCCTCCAGGCCAGCAGCGCCGTGGCGGTAGCGGCGATCGCGGCAGGCACGCTCGGCACCGCGAAGGCCATGTTCCTGTCCCAGCATGACCTGGGCGTGGTGGTGATGGTCTGCGTGGTGGCCGGCATCGTGGCGTTCGGATTTTGCTGGCTGCTCGGGCGCCAGGTGGAGACCAGCAGCATGGCGCTGTGCCGGGCCGCCCGGTCGCTGGGTCACGAGGCGGGCGGGTTCCGGTCGCCCACTGGGCCGATGGCGGCCGAACTCGCGGCATTGTCGCGGGAGCTTGCCGAGACCGACAGGAAGCTGGCGGAGTCGCGCGAGCGCGAGCGCAGGCTGGAACAGTCACGCCGCCAGCTCGTGGCCTGGGTCTCCCACGACCTGCGCACGCCCCTTGCCGGATTGCGCGCGATGGCCGAGGCGCTGGAGGACGGGATGGCCGCCGATGCCGCCCGCTACTACCGGCAGATCCGCGCCGAAGTCGCCCGGCTCTCCGGCATGGTCGATGACCTGTTCGAACTATCCCGTATTCAGTCGGGAACCCTGCACCTCTCCGTGGACCGGATCGCGCTCGGTGACCTGATCAGCGACGCCGTAGCCAGCACAGAGGCACTCGCGCGGGCCCGCGGCGTGCGGCTGACCGGCGAGGCCAGCGGACCGCTCGTCATCCGCGCCGACGCACGCGAACTGTCACGCGCGCTAGCCAACCTGCTGATCAACGCCATCCGGCACACTCCCGCGGGCGGCAGGGTGCATGTCGCGGCCACGCCAGAGGCGGGCGGCACGCTGCTGGCGGTCACCGATGGGTGCGGCGGAATCCCGGACGCCGAGCTGGCCTGCGTGTTCGACACGGCCTGGCGCGGCACCCAGGCGCGGACCCCCGGCGCCGAGGGCGGTGCGGGCCTCGGGCTCGCGATCGTGCGCGGCATCATCGAAGCGCATCGGGGCCAGGTCAGTGTCCTCAACACCGGGGGCGGCTGCCGATTCGAGGTCCGGCTGCCGGCGCTTGCATCATGCGGCGAGGCCGGTCCCGATGGCAGCGTCGCCGCTGGTGAGCAGTCCGGGAGATGGTCGGCCGGGCTGTTTATCCCTGGTTTGTAAGATCCTCTACCCAGCAGCCGCCCGCCCGGCGCGAGCACCAGCCGCGACGGACCCGACGACTCCCGATTATGGTGACAAATTACCTGGTCAGCGCAGTACCGGCCGGATGGCCGGGGCTCAATGCCGCCGCTTCGCGTGTCTGCGCCCTGCGTACCGGGCTTTGCTAAAATGGTACATAACAGTATAAAAGCCCGCAGGTTGATCGTTTGCCCGCCGACGGCCCTGGTGCGTGTAATACACCGCGTGAGCAGCCCCTGTATGAGTGCCGGGCGCGAGATGTCGCCGGTAGCCGGGCCGGATAGGCAGAGGCGTCCCGGCGGCGAGGCATCGCCAGAGCTTGGCCGGCCGCCACGCGCATGGGATGTGCCACGCGCGGTGCGACTGGCTGCCGCCCTCGCCGGGCTCGCCATAACGGCCGCCTATCTGGCCATCGCGCTGAGCCGGCTGACCTACCCCTTCACCATCGAGTGGCTCGAAAGCAACTCCCTCGTCGAGGTGCACCGGATACTCGCCGGGCAGCCGCTCTACGCCGCACCCACGGCAGGCTACGTGCCGGATGGGTACCCGCCGCTCTACTTCGCTACCTCGGCCGCGGTGGCCAGCGTGCTCGGAGTGTCCTATCTGCCGCTGCGGCTGGTGTCGCTGGTGTCGTCGCTGGCCTGCTTCGCGGTGGCGGCCCGGCTGGTCCAGCGCGAGACCGGCAGCGCAGGCGCCGGGATGGCGGCGGCCGGCGTGCTGGCCGGGACCTACTTCGCCACGGGCACCTGGTTCGACGTCGGGCGGGTCGACTCACTGTTCCTCGCGCTCAGTGTGGCTGCCCTCTACATGGCGCGGTGGATGCGCCGCTCCCGTGGGGCGGTCGCGGCCGGGCTGCTGCTGGGGGCCGCATTCCTCACCAAGCAGACCGGGCTCGCCGAAGGCGTTGCGGTCCTCACAGCGCTGGCGTGCAGCCCGCGGCGGCGGCTCGCCGGCCCTGCCGCGCTGGCCTACGGCGCCGTCCTCGGGATCAGCACGCTCGTGCTGGGGCTCACCAGCCACGGCTGGTACATCTACTACGTCGTCGAGCAGATGAGCGGGCACGCACTGAACTACGCCGCCCTCGAAGGGTTCTGGACCGTTTTCCTGCTGCCCACGCTCGGTATCGCTGGCTGCGCTCTCGTCCTCGGCGCCCGGCGGACGCCGCTGGTGCTGCTCGCCGGCTGCGCCGCCCTGGTGGCCGAGGGTTATGCCACGCTGGTGCACAGCGGCGGCACCGGCAATGACCTGCTGCCCGCTTACCTCGTGGTGGCGCTGCTCGCGGGACTGGCGATGGGCGGCCAGCGCGGCGGGCTGGCAGGTGGCTGCGTGGACCGGCTGGCCCGGGCCCGGAACCCGGACTGGCGGCCGGGGCGGGTCGGCCGGTGGGTCGCCGCCGCGGCCGCTGCGCTGGTCATCGCCCAGATGGCCGTGCTGGCCAGCGGCTTCCAGCCGGCCCGGGCGATCCCGACAAGCGCGGACCGCTCGGTGGGGCGGAGCCTGACGGCGGGTATCCGCGCCCTCGGCGGCACCGTCGCGGTTCCCTCCGATCCCGGTCTGGACCTCATGGCGGGACTGTCTCCGGTGGCGCAGCAGGACGCGGCGGCCGACGTGCTGCGCGGCTCGGACCGGGCCGCCATCGCCAGCTTCACCCGCAGC
>DASQVO010000461.1:0-3161 GCA_035640715.1 Streptosporangiaceae bacterium | reverse complement strand
TACGCTCCCGGCGGAGCGGCCTACGGTGCGCGGGTGGCCGGGCTGGAACCGGGCGGCCTGGCCCCGGGAGGCATCGACCCGGGAACGCTTGAACGGGGCAGCACACGGCGGCTGGCGGAGCCGATCAGGCCCGATGAGTTCGCCGACCTGCTGCCGCCGGTCCGGTACGCCCCTGCCCCCGGGGCCGCGCAAGCGGGGCCGGCGGCGGGATATACGGCTGCCGGCCGCGCCTCGGGGGGCGGCGATACCGGCATCATCCCGCCCGCGGGGGACGCGCGGGCTGCCGCATCGCAACGCCGCGCGGACGGCTCTCCGCGCGCCCGGCCGAACCGGCTGCTCGGGCTGGCCGTGATGGTGATCGCCGTTTCCATGAGCGTCCTGCTTCCCATCGCCGGAATGCTCAGCTCGCTTGCGGCCATCACCCTGCTCCGTGCCGCCGACCGGACGCAGAGTGCGCTCACCGTGCGGCGCTCTGTCCGGGGCGCGAGCGCCGCCGACGTCCTGGTCGGCGTGGTGACCGCGCCGTGGGCTGTCGCGCGGTCGCTGCTTACGCTGGTGCTGCTCGCGCCGGTCGCCCTGGCCATCGCGGCGGTGGTCGCCATAGTGACGCTGGTGATGGTGCGCGCGAACCCGCTCCCGCTGGCTGGCGCATATGCGGCCGGCGCCGTGGTCGCCTTCTACGGGATCGGCCCTGGCTCGGGCGGGCCGCGCCGGCAGGTGAACCGGATGGCCAGCGCTGTCGCACGGACACGGGCGTCATCGGCGGTCGCGGCCCTCGTGATGTACTCGCTGGCGGCCGCAGCCGTCGTCGCCGCGGCCTCGGAGCCGCCGCTGTACTGGCCGACGATCAGCGGCCTGCTGCCCCACCTGCCCCACCTGAATAATTTGCTGCACCTGCCCTCGGTGAACCTCCCGCACGTCAACATCGGCAGGCCCTTCGGCTAAGGAGCTGGCGGTTGGGGGAGCTCAGGGTCCGAGGGCAGCCACGCGTCAGGTACCTGTCCGGGCACGTCCGGCTGCTGAACTCCTCCCGGGCCGCCGTGATGTGCGGACTTCACCAGGCCGAGCGCGACCACCTCGTTGGCCAGCCGAATCCGCCGGTTCAGCCCGCCAGGGATGCGGAACTTCTGGTACAGGCGCAGCAAGTGCTGCTTGACCGCCGCCTCCGTTACGACAAGCTCGGCGGCGATCTCGCGTGCCGTGGCCGGAGTGACGAAGGCGTCGTCGGACAGTGCGGGACGGCACAGCGCCGCGATGACGTCGAGTTCCCGCCGCGTCACCTCGGGCACGGCCGGACGGCGCAGCTCCGATTCGGCGGGGAGGTCCTCATGCGGCAGGCCGCCGACGCGGCAGCGGGCCGCACCGAAGCTCAGGACATCGCCGTCGCCGAGCACCCGGCGCGCGACAGGCCGTCCGTTCACCCTGGTCCCATTGCGTGATAATCCCAGGTCGGCGACGTAGGCATATGGCCCGCGGCGGATGATTTCAGCATGCAGCAGCGACACGCTTGGATCATCCAGGCGTACATCCACCGCCCTGCCCCGCCCGACTGTCGTCACCTCGCCGGCCAGTGGCACGATGTTGCCATTGTCCTCAATGCGGATGTAGGGCATATCCACAACGGTCCTCCCGCCTGTCCCAGCCGTGACTTGTCGCTCACCTATCAGTTACCCCAATACTCGCCTGGCGTACCATGCTTCCCGCGCCTGTCCGGGATCATTTGGGCGCAGGCGGGCAAAGGCGATGATCTTAGGTTGCGCCGGTAAACTGCCAACAAGCAGCCCGGGAGGCACGTGCATGGCGGACAAGCCAGCCAAGGGCCTGGCCGATGTAGTCGCGGCGTCAACAGCGCTGAGCGACATCGATGGCCAAGCCGGCCGTCTTTCCTACCGCGGATATGACATCCACGGCATGGTAGGGACAGCCTCATTCGAGGAGGTGGCATACCTCCTTCAGCGCGGGTCGCCGCCTTCCCGCCCGGAGCTCGACTCCTACCGGGCCGAGCTTGAGGCCGGGCGAGCGCTCGGCAAACAGGTCGTCGCCAGCATGGTGGACGTGGCGGCAGGCCAGGCCCCCATGGAGGCGCTGCGTACCCTGGTCTCGCTGGCCAGCGCCGATGATCCCGACAAGGACACCAATGCTCCCGGCGCCAACATGCGGAAAGCTGCGCGGCTCACCGCCCGGCAACCGGTTCTCGTCGCCGCCTACCACGCGGCGCGGACGGGATCTGAGCTGACCGGGCCCGATCCGTCGCTGGGGCTGGCCGGGAACTTCCTCCTGCAGGTCACCGGGAAGCGCCCGGGTGAGCGGGCCGTCGAGATCTTTGACGCGTGTCTTGTGCTGCACGCTGACCACACGATGAATGCGTCGACCTTCGCCGCCCGGGTATGCGCGGCGACGCTGTCCGACATGCACTCGGCCGTGGTGGCGGCACTCGCGACACTGAAGGGGCCGCTGCACGGCGGGGCCAATGAACAGGTCATGCGCGGGCTCGAGGAAATCAGGGCCGCCTCGGGCGCGGCTTCGGGTGACGCACCGGTCGACGCCGCCGCCGATGCCGTCCGGGAGAAGCTGGCCCGGGGCGAGAAGATCATGGGGTTCGGGCACCGGGTATACAAGACAGAAGACCCTCGTGCCACGCATCTCAGGCAGATGTCCGGCGAGCTCGCGGCAGCCAGCGGAGACGATACCTACTACCGCATGTCCCGCCGGATGGAGGCTTGCGTATTCGCGGAGAAGGGCCTGTACCCCAACGTCGACTTCTACGCTGCCACCGTGTACCACTATCTGGGGATACCGACCGATTTGTTCACGCCTGTCTTCTCGGTGAGCCGGATGGCGGGCTGGACCGCGCATATCATGGAGCAGCACGCGGACAACCGGCTGATCCGGCCCAGCAGCTCCTACATCGGTGACCGCGACCAGACCTGGGTACCACTGGAGCGGCGGTGAGGCACACGGGGGAGACGCCATCGGGCGTCACCAGCGTCGCAGATCCGCTCGCCGCAGGCGGCCATACCTCCCCGGCAGGCGCGGACGCAGGGCTTACCGGGAGCGCGGAACGGTCCGGGCGCGCCCTGCCACCGGGGAATGGCCCGCCGTCTACCTGCGCGCTGCCGCCGGGGCACGCGGCGCCGCCCGCCGAGGCCGGCCTGTCCGGG
>DASQVO010000460.1:0-13764 GCA_035640715.1 Streptosporangiaceae bacterium | reverse complement strand
GGAGCGCCGCTGGACGCGGCTGGAGTCGCGGCGCTGTCCACGCTGCGTGCCTCCAGCAAGCGAGGGCCTGATGCGCACGAGGCAGCGGTCGGCAGGTTCGGCGTGGGTTTCGCCGCCGCGGTGGCGGTCAGCGACGAGCCGAGTATCTGTTCGCTCACCGGCGCGGTGAGCTGGTCGCGCAGCGCCACCGGGGACCTTGTCCAGCAGATTCCCGCGGTGGCGGCCGAGCTTGCCGCGCGGTCGGGTCACGTCCCGGTGCTGCGGCTGCCGTTCGCCGCGGATGGCGCGCCCCCCGAGGGCTTCACGACCGCAGTGACGCTGCCCCTGCGGGACGAGGCCGCCCGCCAGCTCGTCGTCCGGCTGCTTGCCGAGACAGGTCCCGCGCTCCTGCTCGCGCTGCCGGCCCTTTCCGTCATCGAGATCGAGGCCGACGGCACGACGCGCGTGCTCACGGCGGCACACGACGGCGACGATGTCACGATCACCGCCGATGGCGTGGCCAGCAGGTGGCGCACGGCGGCCGCGGGCGGCCGGGCCGATCCAGGGCTGCTCGCGGACCGCCCGGCTGAGGAGCGTGCCCGCCCGTCGTGGTCGGTGCGCTGGGCGGTGCCGGTCACGCCGGACGATGAGGACGGTGACGTGCCGGCCGGCCGCCTGCCCTACGGGGTGAGTGCTGTCGTGCATGCGCCCACGCCGACGGATGAACCGCTCGGTCTCCCGGCGCTGCTGCTCGCCTCGTTCCCGCTCAGTCCCGACCGTCGCCACGTCGCGCCGGGCCCGCTCACCGGCTTCCTTACCGATCAGGCCGCCGGGGTCTACGCCCGGATGCTGCCCAGCCTGGCACCGGGAGCTGGCCTGCTCGATCTGGTCCCGGGTCCGGTCGCGCGGGGCGAGCTGGATGCGCAGGTGCGTCGCGCGATCCTGGCACGCCTGCCAGAGGCGGCGTTCCTTCCCGCTGCCGGGCAACCTGGCCTGCGGATCCGGCCGCGCGACGCGGTCCTGCTGGAGGTGGCCCTGCCCGGCCTCGCGGGCTTCCTCGCGCCGGTGCTGCCAGGTCTGGCCGGGGGCCCGGTGCGGCATCCCGCCTATGCGGCACTCGGCGTACGGCGGCTCCGGCCGGCCGACCTGGCCGACATGCTGGCCTCGCTGGATCGCGACCCGTCCTGGTGGCGGCGCCTGTATGACGCGCTGGCCGCCGCGGAGCCGGGCGAGCTCGCTGAGCTCGGCGCGCTGCCGGTGCCGCTCGCCGACGGGCGGCTGGTGCGGGGCCCGCGCGGGCTGCTGCTGCCCGGGCCGGGCCTGGAGGACCCCGCCCGGCTGGCGCTCCTCGGCCTGCGCGTCGTCCATCCTGACGCGGTGCACCCGCTGCTCGCCCGGCTGGGTGCGATCGAGGCGGCACCGCGTGGGATCCTCGCCGATCCGGCCGTGCGCGCAGTGGTCGCCGCCTCCTACGATGAGGCCAATCCCGCCCCGATCGCGGACGTGGTGCTCAGCCTGGTCGCGGCCGCGCACCTGCGGCCGGGTGAGCAGCCCTGGCTCGCGGATCTGGCGCTGCCGGGCGCCGACGGCGAGTGGTATCCGGCAGGAGAGCTGCTGCTCCCCGGCGGGCCGCTGGCCGAGGTGGTCGTGGCGGACGCGCCGTTCGGCACCGCCGACCCGGCGATCGTCGAGCGCTACGGCGCCGCGACGCTCGAGGCAGCCGGCGTTCTGTCGTCGTTCGGCCTGCTGACCGCCCACGACGTCGATCTCGGCGCCCCCGATCTCGACCTGGACGGTGCGCAGGAGTGGGCGGCCGGCACGTGCGCGCGGCTGCCCCGCAGTGACGTCCCGCCGGTCGCGGCGGAAGTGCTGGCCGTGCGCGACCTCGAGCTCGTCGACCCAGCCCACTGGCCGCAGGCCCTGGAACTGCTGGCCGCCCCGCCCCTGCGGGCAGCGCTCACCGAGCCCACCCGGGTGCTGCTCACCGACGGTCACTACGCCGACGTGCCGTCCTACACAGCCTGGTGGCTCCGCCGCCACCCGGTCCTCGGCGGCCGCCGGCCCGCCGACGTGCGCGCCGCCGACGCGGACCCGCTGCTCGCGGGCCTGTACGACGAGGCCGTCCTGCCAGCGGACCCGGCCATCGCCCGTGCGCTTGGCGTCCGTACCTCGCTCGCCGGGCTGCTCGCCGAGCCGGGCGGCGCGGACGAGCTGCTGGACCGGCTCGCCGACCCCGGACGGCCGGTGACGCGGGCGCAGCTGCGGGGACTGTGGGCGGCGCTCGCGGCCACCACCGGGGCCACGCCGCCGGAGCGGGTGCGCGTGGTCTGCGGGGACGAGGTTGCCGTGGCCGACGCCGGGGACGCGCTGGTCCTCGACGCCCCGGACCTGTGGCCGCTGGTGGCTACCCAGCCGCTCGTGCTGGCCCCCTACGACCTGGCTCCCCGGCTCGCTGACCTGCTGGACCTGCCGCTGGTGTCCGAGGAAGTCGCTGGCGTGGTCGAGTCGTCCCCGGCGCGCCGCCCGGTCCCCGCGATCGTGCACACGGTGCTGCCCGGCGCTCCCGCGGACTACCGCGCACATGACAAGCTCGTCGTGGACGGCGTCCCCGTGCCGTGGCGCTACACCGACGGCGCGGTCCACGCCGCCGGGCCGGTCGGCCTCGCCTACGGGCTGGCCTGGGCGTCAGGCAGGTGGCCGGTACGCCATCTGCTCGCCGCCCTGCTAGCCGACCCCGCCGCAGCCGCCCGCCTGCTCGCCGAAGCCGACCTGGACCCCGGCCCACCGCACGGACGGTAGCACCGCCTCACGCAGCCACTGCCCACGGAGGATCCAGCGGGCCTATCACCCCCGGCCACGTCAGGAGAACCGGCGCCTGTCAGCCTGCACCAGGCGGGAGCTGGCTGCCATCGACCAGGTCGGCGGTATGGCTGTCGTTGCCATACCGTGTCATCATCGTCGTCAGTGCACCGGTCTGGCCGAGCACGTAACGGTCGAAGAAAGCCAGGGTGACGCGGGCGACGAGCCGCTCCGTCGGGTTCGTGCCCGCATACGGCGCCATGTGGTCCGCACCGAACAGGTCGAAGTAGTACCTGGCGTTAGCCCTGTCCGCTTTATACAGCGTGACGCTTGCCGATGGCGGGTTGGTCTTATCCGCGCTGCCCTGCGTGAACAGCATCGGCGGCGCGCCATGCGAGAAGTATTTCCCGGGGAACCCGGCCACAGCCCCTGAGAGCACAGCCACGGCTTTCAGCCGGGTATCCCGACAGCAGGTGTTGGCCGCGAGGGCAGCGACCGTGTCCCCGCCGTCGGAGTGACCGGCTGCGGCAACCTCGTGGGGGTTCAGCAGGCCGGAGAGCACATTACCCGACTGGGTGCTGAGCTGCAGCAGCCTGCTGAGCACATAGGACATGTCCGCTGGCTGGTTCACGATGTCCGATTCGTTGAGGGCTGAGCCGGCCTGGCAGTCCGTGTACGGGAAGTTCACCGCCGCGACCACGTAGCCGGCGCTGGCCCAGGTATCCAAGAGGTGCTCGTATGTGTCGCCGCAGTACATGAACCCGGGGGCGAACAGGAGCAGCGGAAACGGGCCGGACGCCGGCTGCGACGCTGACCCCTGCGCCAGCGGGTACTGGATCTTAATCACCAGCGTGCGCTGATCGCCGGTGGGGGTCAGTTCGTCGAAGGGGGGCAGTTGCCGCTCACCGACCTGGTAAGTGCCTGCCTTACCAGGTCGGGCGGTACTGGCAGGGGCGGTCGTACTGGGGGCCGTGGTGCTGGGGGCGGTGGTGCTGGGGGCGTCGGTCGCAGACCGGGTGGGGATTGCCCCCTTCGTTGATGTCGTCCCAGGTCCCTGCGGGGAGCTTGTGCAGGCGGCGACAAGCACGAGGGCTCCGACGATGACGACGATCACCTGGCTGGCGCGGATCAGTCTGGTGTGTCTAGCAGCCCATACCACCGCTGCAGCCTAGCCTCCCGCAGGGAGTTGATCTACCGATCGGCGATGTTGATGAGCCCGTGTCCTGTGGCGCTTTCCCCAGAAAAGGGCGCGGCGCTGACGGTCAAGCCGGGCCGTGGCTTACGCCACGCAGCAACTGCGTGAGCCCTCCTCGATGTAGTGCGGGTCGTGCCACCAGTACCCGGCGTTGGCAGGGTTGCCGGGCACGGGCGCGAGCATCCGGCTCGCCGGCCTGGCCGGCCGGCTGGGACGGCAGCGGCACGGTTTACATCCAGAAGAACGACAAGGTCGACGTGCAGGTCGAGAACGGCTAGCTGGTTACCGCGGCGATCGAGGCCGGGACCAGCGGCCTGCTGCGAGTGAAGAACCCGTGGCCAGGCCAGCAAGTCGAGGTGGTCAGCGGTATCGGGGACCACGCCGTGATCATCCAGCCCACCACCGACGCGATCATCACGGTGCTGACCTCCGCACCAGTCCAGGTCACCGTCCAGTCCTAACCGCTCACCGAGAAGGTAACCGTGGGCCCCCGCAGCGCAGGGGGCCCACGGCGCACCCATCGGGCACCCGGCTGCCGTCATCAGGATTCCGGCTCACGGCCGTACCTGGGTTTATGCCGCGTATCCAGTAGCCTTCTCCACCACCATCCGCACGACCACGCGAACGGCTCCAGGCCGGTCCTCACCAGGGTCCTTGCCGTCGTACTTCCAGGAAAGCCCGGTATCGACCCGCCGGCCGACGTCTTGCGTCATCGACACCCGGCCACGCAACTCGACGTAGTTCTCCGGATCCTCCGAGTCGAGTACTGTGACGCTGACGCGCGGGTCGCGCAGCATGTTCCGGTGCTTCACCCGCCCCTCCACGGTCGAGAACAGCAGGTCGCCGCCGTCCCGGCCGACCCACATGACGGAGGTCTGCGGGCTGCCGTCGGGATTCACCGTCGCCAGCACCGCGTAGTTCTTCCCGTCGAGCAGCCTGAGCGTCGCTTCACTGAGCCGGATTCCCATGGCGGCACGGTAGCAGCGCCGGGCAGCGGCCCGGTCCGGTCAGGCCGGGCTGAGCTAACGGCCCAGCCACACTGACCGGCCTGAAGCCTTCGGCCCGGCACCTAATACCCCGTGCCGGCTGCCTGGCTACCTGTATTCCTTTTGCTATGGAGTGTGCGGTTCGCCGCGCCGCGGCATCAGCAGCAGCGCGCCGATCCCGAGCACTGCCAGCACGACCAGCCCGAGGAACACGTGGTGGGTGGCCCCGTACAGCGAGCCGCGCAGGAACCGCGCCACCGCGGGAAGCTGGGACTTCGGCGCAGGACCGAAGGTCAGGCTGGTGGCGTTCACGCTGCCGGACAGCTTGCCTGCCACGGCCGCCGGCGGGTGGGCGTAGCTGGCGGCCAGGCTGGCGTTGGCGATCGCGCCGAACACCGCCGCCCCGACCGCGCTGCCCAGCGACCGGCTGAACATGTTGGCCCCCGTCACCACGCCACGCCGCTCCCAGGTGACGACCGACTGGGCAGCTACCAGCACCGGGCTTGCGGACAGGCCGAGCCCGATGCCCAGGACAAACGAGGCAAGCGCGACGAACCAGATGGAGGTGGACTCACCCAGCAACGTGACCAGGACGGCACCAAGGACGGCGAACCCGCTGCCGATCAGCGCGGTGTCCCGGAACCCGATCCTGAGATAGATGCGTCCGCACAGGCTGGCCGCGAGCGGCCACCCCACGGTCAGTGCGGCGAGGGCGAAACCGGAGACCACGGCGCTCTTCCCCAGGACACCCTCCGCATAGGTCGGCAGGTACGAACTCAGCCCGATCAACAGCGCGCCGATGCCCAGCGCGGACAAGTTGCCGCCGGCCAGGACGCGGCGGCTGAACACCCACGGCGGCAGCACGGGTTCGGACGCGCGACGCTCCACCAGGAAGAACGCGACCAGCAGGGCGACGCCGAGGACGAAGATCGCGATGCTCGCCAGCGAGGCCCAGCCCCACGCCACCCCGCCCTCCAGCAGGCCGAGGATGAGCAGCGAGAACCCGCCGGTGAGGGTGGCCGCGCCGGCGTAGTCCACCTTGTGGCTCTTACGGGCCACCTGCTCGGAGAAGTGGCGGGCCAGCATCCAGGCCGCGACGGCGCCGAGCGGCAGGTTGACGAAGAAGATCAGTCGCCAGGACAGGTACTCGGAGAACAGGCCGCCGAGGGTCGGCCCGATCACCGAGGCGATGCCCCAGACGCTGGCGACGTAGCCCTGCACCCGGGCGCGTTCCTCCACTGTGTACAGGTCGCCCACCATCGTCATGCTGATCGGCTGCACCGCACCGGCTCCGATGCCCTGAAGGGCGCGGGCGGCGATCAGCAGTGGCATGCTCCCGGCCGCTCCGCACAGGGCCGAGCCGAGCAGAAAGACCGCGATACCGAAGAACATCACCGGCTTGCGGCCGAACGAGTCGGCGAACTTGCCGTACAGCGGCACGGTGACCGCCTGGGTGAGCAGGTAGACCGAGAACAGCCAGGGGAACTGGGAGAACCCGCCTAGATCGCGCACAATAGACGGGACGGCGGTAGCGATGATCGTGGAGTCAAGTGCCACGAGGCCGGTGCTGAGCATGATCGCGATCAGCACCGGGCCCCGTTCAGATCGGAAGCCAATACCTCTGCCCGCCGGGGTAACGGCGGGCGTTGTCGGCGTTGTCGCCATCCGAGCACTCCTCCACAGATTGATCAGCCGCCGGGATCAACTGCCTGGTCGCATGGCCCATTCCCCCGGCCTACTGCTTACGGAGAGTGGTTTCATCCCTGAAGGAGCGGGCCGGTGTCAAGGGGGTTTCGGCCTGAGGTTTCGGCCCCGACCACTCGGCCGTCCACCACAATGCGACCGACCGGTTCATCATTCTCACCCCGGCCAGGCACAGGCCAAAGCTACCGGTAAGCGAACTCTCATGCCGCCGTTAGCGTGCTCCCGGGGTGGCTGCTCGCCGATGCGGGCACATGTCTGAACCCACGGCCGGGGCACCGGCCGTGGGTTCCGCCGTAGTCCTTGTGCGTCTCAGCTGGCGATCGCTAAAGGACGCAGTGGTGGGGCCCCACATGGGAGGCGGGAGCTTGTCACCGGCGGCGGTAGCGGGCCCGGATGTGGAAGCGTTCACCTTGGGGGCCGAGGATGCTCAGGTACTCGACCGGTTGTGGGCCGGCGTTGCCGAACCAGTGCGGGAGGTGGGTGTCGAATTCGGCGACTTCGCCGGCGGTGAGGACGAGATCTTGGTCACCGAGTATCACGCGTAGCCGCCCGTTGAGGACATACAGCCAGTGGTAGCCCTCGTGCGAGCGAGGGTCTGGTTCGAGGTCGTTCGGCCCGGCGGGCAGGATCTGCTTGAATGCCTGCAGCCCGCCGGGTTTGCGGGTCAGTGGGATGACCGTCATGCCGTGGCGGGTAATCGGCCGTGGATACACCCGTGGGTCGCCGCTGGGCGGGGCGTTGACGAGCTCGTCGAGCGGCACCTGGTGCGCCTTGGCCAGGGGGAGCAGCAGTTCGAGGCTGGGCTTGCGGTGTCCGGATTCCAGCCGGGACAAGGTGCTGATCGGGATGCCGGTGGTCTCCGACAGTGCAGCCAGGGTCGCGCCGCTGCGGCGACGCAGCTCGCGCAACCGCGGGCCGACCGCGCTGAGCACGGCACCGAAGTCATCCGCCATCCGCCTATTGCAGTTTCGGCAAAGGATTTTGTCAAGTTATCGCCATGCGAGCCACATTGGGCGCGGAGGTGGTCACGATGACCCGACAACACCGGCCCGGCGACGGTGGGCGGTATGACGTGGTGATTGCCGGTGGCGGCACGACGGGCCTCGCCGACCTCACCGCGAACGTCCTCGCCGACGCGGCATCCGCCGATGAGTCTGTGAGCCAATCCGAGTCTCACCGTTAGCGCCACATGGCAGAGACTCAACGGAAGGACGGCCCGTCATGCCCGACTCAGACCTGGTGACTCACACCCTGGACGTGCCTGGCGCACGGCTGTACTACGAGCGCCGGGCACCGGACCGCTGCTGCTGCTGCTGATTGGCTCGCCGATGGACAGCACCGGCTTCGCCGGGCTCGCCAGCGCGCTCGCCGGCGACTACACCGTCGTGACGTACGACCCGCGTGGCATCGGCAACAGCAGCCGCGATGACGTCGGCCAGGACGTGACGCCCGAGCAGCAGGCCGACGACGTGCACCGCCTGCTGTCGGCACTCGGCGGCGAACCGGCGTACGTCTTCGGCAGCAGCGGCGGCGCCGTCGTCGGGCTCGCACTGGTCACCGCCCACCCCGGCCAGGTGCGTACGCTGGTGGCCCACGAACCTCCGGTGGTCGAGTTGCTGCCCGACAGCGCGCAGGTGCGTGCCCAGATTCAGGACATCTACGACACCTACCGGGCTGATGGGGCTGACAAGGCAATGCAGAAGTTCATGGCCCATGCCGGCCTGGGCGGGGCATCCGGCCAGGAGGCAGAGGCACCGCGCTGGGACCCTTCGCCGGAGCAGGCGGCCCGGATGCGTGCCACCACCGAAGTGTTCCTCGCCCATCTGATCCGCCCGACCACGCGTTACCGGCCCGACGTCGAGGCGCTGCGGGCGGCATCGACGCGCATTGTGGTCGCCGTCGGGGCCACGTCGAGGGGGCAGCTCGCCAACCGTAGTGCCGTGGCACTCGCGGACCAGCTCGGTACGCCCGTGGCCGAGTTCCCCGGTGACCACGGCGGGTTCGTGGCTCTGCCCGAGCAGTGCGGCCGCGTCCTGCACCAGGTGCTCACCCATACGAGCTAACGCGGCAGATCCACGTCGGCCGGCTGACAGTGGGATCTCATCCCCCTGTGTGTTCCGCACCCGCTGATAGTGCCGGCGGGCCTTCATCCTGTTGCCGCAGACCGCCATCGAGCACCACCGGGCGTTGTTGGCCTTGCTGGGGTCGATGAGGAACAGGTGGCAGTCGTCGTTCGCGCATGGGCGCAGCCGCCCGGGGCTTTGCTCGGCGAGGGCGTCCCACGGCGCTGCCGAGGGCATGCCAAGAGCGTCCTGTTCGCCCTGACCAGCCTTTCCCTGACCGACGTTACGCTGTGCACCGACGGGGTTACGCGCTGACCTGATCACCGCCAGCCCGGTCCCGAGTCCTGAACGGAGCAGGGATGACAGCTATTCATCACCGCTACGCCACCGTCCGCGGACGGCAATTGTTCTACCGGGAGGCGGGGCCGGCCGGCGCGCCGGCCGTGGTGCTGCTGCACGGCTACCCCGCCAGCTCCTTCATGTTCCGCAACCTGATCCCGCTGCTGGCCGACCGGTATCACGTGATCGCCCCCGACCACCTGGGGTTCGGCTTGTCCGACGCCCCGCCCGCCGATGAGTTCGGCTACACCTTCGACGCTCTGGCCGGCCTGACCGCGGCCCTGCTGGGCCAGCTCGGGGTCACCCGGTATGCCATGTACGTCCAGGACTACGGCGCGCCCGTGGGCTGGCGGCTCGCCCTGGCGGACCCGGACGCGATAACAGCGATCATCACCCAGAACGGCAACGGCTACGAGGCCGGCTTTGCCGAGGGCTTCTGGAAGCCGGTGCGGGAGTACTGGCAGGACCAGAACCCGCAGACCGAAGCCGCCATCCGCCAGGCCCTGACCCTGGAGGCCATCCGGTGGCAGTACCTGCACGGCGTGCCGGACCAGAGCGTCGTCAGCCCCGACACCTGGTATCACGACGTCGGCCTGGTGTCGCGGCCGGGAAACGACCTGGTGCAGCTGGCCCTGTTCGCCGACTACGCCAGCAACCTCCCGCTGTACCCGCGGCTGCACGCCTACCTGCGCGACAGCGGGGTTCCGCTGCTGGCCGTCTGGGGCCGTAACGACGAGATCTTCGGCCCCGAGGGTGCTCGCGCGTTCGCCGATGACGCGCCCGGCGCTGAGATCCAGCTGCTCGACGGCGGCCACTTCCTGCTGGAAAGCCACCTCGACACGGTCGCGGGCTACATCCGCGGTTTCCTCGGCCGGACGCTGCCATGACCGGGGCGCTACAGGGCCAGACCGGCCATGACCGCCACCAGTCGCCCGCAAACAGCCATTGCCGCGGAAAGGATGAGCCGCACGGCGTGGCCAGCAGCTATCTGACCGGAAGACTACGACCAGGCACGATCAGCATGACCAGGGCGGCCATGGCCTGGGTCATGACGGGCGGCGTGCGGGTGTGGCTGCTGTGACGTTATGAGGTCCTCTGCCGCTTACCAGAGAAGTGCCCGGGCGGACCTTTTGCCTGCCCATACCCGGAAGCTGAGCTGCGAGCATACATCGCTCACTGGAGGCGCATTATGACGGTCGGTGGTGCCCTGGTTCTGATCGCGGTCGGCGCCGTGCTCCGGTTCGCCATTTCCACGGTGTAGACGCACGGCGTCAACCTGCACACGATCGGCGACATCCTGATGGCGGTCGGTGTCGCCGGCTTGGTGCTGTGGATGGTGGTCTGGGCGCCATGGGCTCGTAGCCGGCGCTCGTCCTACCAGGCAAACTCGGCTGGCTACCAGCAGGGCCCGCAAGGCCCGGCGTATCCGGAGCGGCGTCAGGTGCCTCCCACCGATGCCCGTACCCGCGACCTGTATCGCGCTGACGACCCGTACTACCAGGACCCGTACCGGCGCTGATTCCCATTCGCACAGCAACAGCGGTGCGACGCGCAGATCTGGTGATTCTGCGGCTGGCCATTCCTCTGGCGGACTGCGCCCTGCTTCCCGGCCTCCAGTCCCGCATCTGTGCGACCATGCCTGCGTGGCGTACGACGAAGGACTGGCAACCCGGCTGCTGGACATCCTCGGCGACGAGGCCGGACTGGCCGCGAAGAAGATGTTCGGCGGCCTGGCCGTCCTGCTCGATGGCAACATGGCCGTCGGGGTCTACGGGGACGACCTGCTTGTCCGCACCGATCCCGGACAGCAGAACACGCTGCTGGCGGAGCCGGGCACGCGCCCGTTCGACATGACCGGCCGGCCGATGAAGGGCTGGATCGTGGTGGACGCCAGCATGTGTGCGGAGGATGAGGACTTGCGCCGCTGGGTCTCACGTGGCGTCGCACACGCCCGCAGCCTGCCACCGAAATAGCCGGCGCAAGCGCCTCGAACTCATCGCCTGCCGCAGCAAACAGGTCCACGTCGGATGAGAGGCGCTTCAGGAAACCATGAACCTGGACAGCGTACCCACCCGCCAGGGCAAAGCCATACGACCCGGCCGCATCCAGCGCGATACGGGCACGTCGCTCGTGGAATGGATCCATAAGGGAAGCCGCTCTCCGCGGCTACGCAGCGAGCCTCAGGTCAGGGAAACGCTCTTCCCAGCTCCGCCGGGCACGCGCCGGGGGGAAGAGGTGACGCCACGCCAGGCGGAGAACCTCTTCGTTGAGATACGAACGAAGATCATCGACTCTGGTGGCCTTGCGGATCACCCGCTCGTACATCACGTTCTGCTCAGCCGGGTCATCCAGGTGGAACCCTGCCCGTTCTGACCAGTCCGGGCGCAGCGGCAACTGGACGACACCGGTCACCGGGCCGGCCAGCTCCCCGAGAGTCTCGGGCAGCAGGTACGGGCGGTTTTCCGCGTACGTCCGCCCACCGACTCCCCGTTTGTCATCGCCATCCTGTCCCGCCGCAGCTTCGCGACGTGGACGGCCTGGAGTTCCTGCGCAGCAAGCGGCCAACCCCGCAGCAGTTAGGCACCGCCGCAGCCCTCGTTCGAATCCGGCGAGCGCGCTGGAAATGTCGGCCGGTTCCTCTAGCCTTTCCGCTGTGGAGCTTTCGGACACGGTCTCGCAACCGGTGGACCGTTCCCGGCATGACCTGTTCCGCTACCTCATGGCCGACGAGTCCGCCGACTACCTGGCGATCATGGATCTGTTCTCGGCGCCTGCTCACCGACCTGTCCGCCGAGTTTGAAAGCTTCAGTTGAGCCTGCTGTTGGCGCGCAGATCGCCGAATAGGGCCGAGTGTCAACTACGTCACAGGAACGCGAATACCGCACGCAGATGATCCAGTTATGCGCCCTGCAGTCGGTGGTGCACGACCTCATCGCGGCAGATCCGCACGGCCACGGCCGCAGCGCGGCGCATCCACCGGGCCGGTACGCCTACCGCACTGGCGTCATAGGAAGCGAAGCGGTCAAACCACTCGTGCTGTTCCTGCTTGACCCGGACGGAGCCGCGGTCCCCGGCGACCAGCTCACCAAGGCTCTTAATGTCATCGAAAGCTGGCTTGTCAGGCGCACGCTGGTCCGGGCATCGCGGAGCAGGAGAGCTGTAAGCAACCGGGGTGGCCACAGCAAGTGCGTCTGGTTCGGGACCGGTGCTGTGGCCGCCCGACAAGGTTGACTACACGTGTGGCACGTCCCCGGCCGCAGTACCTAGTTTAAGAAGTCGGCCGGCGAGTGAGCGGCCATTGCTGTGTGTCGATCCCCGGCAAGGCGCCATGACCTCCCGGCAAGGGTGACGACATCTGTGGCACGCACCGGCCAATGCTCTGCGCCGCCTGATCATCGTGGCGCTCACCGCGATCGTGTCGGCCAGCAACCCGCCGACGCCAAAGGCCATCACGATAGTGGTGGCCAGGTCGGCGCCCGCGAGGGTGTGCCTAGCCGCGCCGTGCAGGGGGAGATCTTTCCAGACGATCTTGACGCGATTGTCGCTGGTGAGCGGGATCGGGTGGTAGCGGCTGGATGGTCTCTGGAGATGACCTTCAGGATCGTCCCTGGGGCCTGACGGATTTCCGGATTGTTGATCCAGTTGGCTACTACCTCGGATTACTAGCCGCACCTGATGATCGGCCCCGCAGTGTCGGCAACGCAAGCAGCCCTCATCGCGGCATGACCGAGCGTCGACAGCCGCGCCGATTACCCTGAACTGCGCGCGGCGCGAGGTGTGCCGTCACGCCCCGGTCGGCTTGAGATAACGGCGGATACGGATCGCAGGCGGCAGACCAGCAAGATCACGTAACGTAACGGGACGCGTGTTCCGCCCGGCGCCGGATCGCCGAATAGGGGCGGCCGAATCTTGTGTCAGCGAGGCGCATACTGGCGTGCAGTCGATCGGCTAGTTCTGCGCGCACTGGCCGACAAGTGGATGACTCTCATCGCATGCATGTGCGGACGTTCGTGGACTGAGTGCCTGCTATCTGGTCGACGCGCGTGAGCGCTTTCGCCGCAAGGCGGCAAGTACGATCGCGACACCCACGATGGACTCGCCGATATAAGGAGTCCAGTCAGCGACGCCCCAGCTGAAGTAGAACGGGGCCGGAAAGAGGTGGCGGCCGTGCACCAGCGCGACCACCAGGATCTCGCTGGCCACGAGCGCGCCTACGACTAGCCACAACGAATTGCGCTGGTAGCGGCCAAGCCACGCGCCAATTGCTCCCAGGATCGGTCCGGTAACGATGCCGCCAAGAAAGTAGATGCGGTTGGCATCCACCTCGACGAGGAGCTCAGCGAGGTGCCCCTCTCCTCCAAGCTGACCGGCCAAGACAGCCGTGAGTGCTGCATAGAAGCCAGCGAGTGCTACGAGGGTGCTGGTGAGACCTAGGAGTGCCCCGCGCATCACCGACCGGCAGTGCAGTGCCGGAAACAAAGCCACCAGAAGCCAGGGAGCGCTCAGGTTGCCGATGCCGCCCCTCAGCCCCGTGTCGTTGCCCTTGAACAGTCCGGCAGCGACACCGAACGCCGCGGCATAGAGGAGCCCGAACCACACCCGCTTCGCAGGATTCATGACATGAATCTAGAGGACGAGGCCGGTCGTGAGAAATGATCGAACGGGCCGTCAGGCACCGGATTGGGCTCCAGCTCCTAGA
>DASQVO010000459.1:0-14365 GCA_035640715.1 Streptosporangiaceae bacterium | reverse complement strand
AGCGCGGCGCGGGGCGGCCCGGATGCGTGGCGCGGCCCGGATGCGCGGGGCGGGACCGGTCCCGCGCCGGGTCGCCGCGCTGCTCGCACCGCCGCCGCGGATGAGCCCGCTGCTGGTCGTGGCCGTCGCCGCGCTCGTGCTCGTCTCCGGGGTGTCCGCCCTCCAAGCCGCCCGCGAGCTGCACGCCATCGTCGAGCTGGCCCAGGCCCCCGGCCTCTCCTGACTCTCCCCTGCCAGCGGCCCGTCCCGGCTCCCGCCGGGGCAGGCCGCTCTGCGGATCAGGTCTGCAGGGCGGCAAGTTCCTCCTGGACCCGCTGCTCATGCGCCGCGGCGTCCTGCCGGGCGCGGCGCGGGTCCCACCGGCCGGCCATCAGGAAGATCAGCGGGATGAAGACCACCTCGCCGCCGACGCACACCCACCACCAGTTCCGCCACTGGCCGGGCGCGGCCTTCGCAGCATCGGCCACCTGCGTGCCGTGCGCCTGGAGGAAGGCCAGATCCGCCTTGGGCACACGCACCAGCGCCGTCAGCTTCGCCACGGCCACGGCCGGGGACACGCCCTCGGCCCTGGCGACTTCGCCGACCGCCCGGGCGGCAGCGGCCGCGTTCGCCGGATTCGCGCTGAGGGCGGCTTGCGTCACCGGGTCGATCGCCTTGGCGGTGGCCAGTTCGGGCGCGTATCTGGCGCTGAGCGCCGCCACCTGCCCGCCGTAGGTGACGAGCGGCGTCATCGAGCTGACCACAAACGGCATCACCAGGATGGACAGGGCGATCACTGCGCGGATGATCCAGCCCCATACGGCAAGCCCGGTGGCCGTCAGCGCCGGGTTGCGCCGTTCGACCGTCTCGGTGAAGCTCGCCATCCACGGCGCGTAGGCGATCGCGAGGAACACCGATAGGAGGCTGATGACCAGGACGAACGTGTAATAACCGGTGTGCGGGTGGCCTGCCAGGCTACCGAAGATGACCGTCATGACAATCGCGCCCACCGCGCCGAGGACCATGAACGGCTTGCGGACCTTCACGATGTCGGAGATCACTCCCACGACGATGAGCGCGCCCGCGTCGAATGCCCAGAACCAGTTCCCGATGCCGTTGGCCCCCGCGAGGGAGAACCCGAAGATCGTGGTGAAGTACACGGTGAAGAAGCCGACCGCCGTGTAATAGATGATCAGGAAGACCGCGATGGCGAAGGCGGACCCGATGATGTCGGCGTGCAGCATCTGCCGCCACGGGTGCCGCAGGCTCTCCTGGATGTCGATGCCCTCGGCCCGCGCCTCGATCAGGGCCCGGTCCCGCATGCTGACCATGAGCTGGTCCCGCAGCGCGGGCGAAAGCTCGCGCAGGCCGACCAGCGCCACGGCGGCGACGGCCAGCCCCACGATGCCGCAGATGATGAACTGGTCCTGCCACGCGCCCAGATGGGAGAGCGTGTGACTGGACACCAGGGCGAGCACGAGGCTGCCGACGACCGGGCCGAGGGTCCAGAAGCCCATGGCTGACGCCCGCCCCAGCTGCGGGGAGAAGTCCCTGACCAGCGCGGGTGTCGCGACGAGGATGATTCCCTCGACGACGGCCACGGCCGCGTAGCCAATGCCGAACACCAGCTTGCTGGGCGCGTTGGGCAGCCAGAACAGCACCAGCAGCCCGGTGACCAGCAGCCCGTAGGCGACGAGGTTCGCCCGGCCCCACCGGTCGGCGAGGCCCGCGGCGAGCGAGCCGAACGCGCCGACGGCGTTACCGATCACGATGATGTAGACGTAGTAGGAGAACGTCATGTGGTAGTGGTCGATGATCGCCGGCGAGACGGCTCCCGGCACGTAAAGCTGGTAGTACAGCACGACCGTCGCGACGACCACGATGCCCAGGTAGAACACCCGCGGCCCGGTGTCGGGATAGTGGCTGAGCTGCCTGCGCCACAGACCGTGGGCCATCAGGCCCGCGGCGGGACGTTCAGGGGCGCCGTGCACGGTTGCTGTCATCATGTCCCCTTCCGGCTCGATGCCTGCGTCGCCATCTCATGCATCCGAACGGGGCAGGGTGCACGGGCCAAGCGATAGTGCTTCACCGAGGGGCGTGACGGCCACGGACGCCGACACGGCTCGCCGGTTCCGCTCCATTGCCCGATCCGGCTGCCTGACACGGGTTCCTTCAAAAGTACGTTTCCGTACTTAAGGCATGTGCCAGATACTCTAGGCGCGTGGCCGGCACCAGGCAAGGGGGAACGCTCGCCCACACCCACGAGGGCCAGCCGGGCCTGCCCCGGGGCCGCAGCCGCCTGCCCGCGCGGGCCGTGCAGGCATCCCAGCGGGAGCGGCTGCTGCGGGCGGTTGTCGCGGCCGTGGCCGAGGCCGGCTTCGCCGCCGTCACGGTGGCCGACATCGTCCGGCGGGCGAAGGTATCGCGGGCGGCGTTCTATGCCCACTTCGCCGGCAAGGAAGACTGCTTCCTGGCCGCCACCGGCCAGGGCGGCCAGCTGATGATCAGCCGGGTGGTGTCCGCGACCCGCGCCGTCCCCGCCGGGGCGCCGGATGAGGAGGTCCTGCGGGCGGCCTGCCGCGCGTTCCTCGCGTTCCTCGCGGATGAGCCGGAATTCGCCAGGGTCTTCTACATCGATATGCCGGCCGCCGGCGACCGCGCGGTGGAGCGACTGGACACGGCCCAGCACCGGTTCGCCGACCTGAACCGCACCTGGCATGAGCGGGCGCGCGTCCGCCATCCCGGGTGGCCGGCCGTCCCGTACGAGGCCTACCTCGCGCTGGCCGGGGCAACGGCCGAACTGGTGCGGACCAGGGTGCGCCAGTCCGGGACCGACGCCATCCCGGGCCTTGAGGACACGATCGTCTCGCTGCACCTTGCGGTCATGGCGGGCCGCCGCTGGGCTGACGGCCCCCCAGCCGTGCACATGAACACCAGGTGACGAGCGCGTCCAGCGCCTCAGCGCGCGTACCGCGCCGCTGACCGTTCACTGACCTTGATTCCTGCCGTAATCCCGCCATGAGCTGCCGGAACTCGCTAGGCTCCCCGCCAGGAGCCCCCCGGATTCCGCCTCGGAGGCCGAACCGGCTCATAGCCGAACGCAGAGGGAAATCATAGGAAGAACTCGGGCAGGCCTCAGGGAGAGTTTGTTTCAGGACATAACACAAACAGCTGGGCTGCCGCCGCTGAAGGGCTCCAGATCCGCCTGCCCTGCACGCCCGCCTAGCAGATGCGAAATCGGCGCTGGCGCCGGCGATGTAGCCGTTCGGTCACGTGCCTGACCGCGGGCGGGAGGCCGCGCGCTCTCGCCGCCGGGTACCTCGCAAACAGGCAGGTCAGGGGCTTGCCGGGGCCTGCTGCGGCGCACCGGCGCGGACAAGCTTAAGGATACCTGAAGGCTCTTAAGAATGATTACAGAAATAAGCCACATAACTTAATTTGTGTCAACACCGGGGAAGCCCGGTGAACCGAGAAGGGGGAAACAAATGCGGTTTTTCGGGTCGCGCGGTCGTTACGGCTTCGGTCGGGGCCGGGGGTACGGGTACGGCCACCGCTTCGGTTACGGCCGCGGCCGCAGCCGCGGGTACGGCCGGTTCGGCCGCTGAGCGACTGAGCGGATCGCGGAGCCGGCGGCACTTCAGGTGCCGTCGGCTCCTTCTCGGGGGGAAGCGATACAGATGCTGTCGGTGGAATTGGGTGAAGGCCTGCGGGGTATATTCCGCCGGTTCTGGCCATATACACGGGGTGACCGGCGCCGCCTGCTGGCCGGCGGGTTCTTCGCTATCGCCGTTTCCGGCGGCGAAGTCGGCACCGTGGTGATCTTCGAGATCATCACCA
The DNA here is from genome assembly GCA_035640715.1 of Streptosporangiaceae bacterium. Lineage (GTDB taxonomy): Bacteria > Actinomycetota > Actinomycetes > Streptosporangiales > Streptosporangiaceae > DASQVO01. Next base: position 10,549 of record DASQVO010000459.1, on the reverse strand, counting down.
ATAAGATTCTCGCGCAGGGCCACACGGCACAGTTCTGGTCGCTGGCCGCGGCGTGGCTGGGCATCGCCGTGGCGACCTCGGCCGCGATGTTCGCCGGCGGCTACCTGACGGCCCTGGCCAGCGAGCGCTTCCTGCTCCGCCTGAGAGATTCCGTGTTCGCCCACGCGCAGCAGCTGTCGCCGGACTTTTTCGGCAGGCGGCGGCTCGGGGACCTGATGGTCCGCTTGATCGATGACGTCGCGGTGATCGAGGAACTGGTCTCTTCCGGGCTCGTGCAAACGGTGACCGCGGCCGTCAGCGTCGTTCTTTTCGCTGCCGCCGCTGTTATCATCCAATGGCAACTAGCGCTGGTAACATTTGTCGTCGCGCCGTTGTTCTGGCTCGCCAGCAGGGGATTTTCCGGGCGTCTCGGCCAGGCTACCGGCCGGGAACGTGCCGTCAGCGGATCGCTTTCCAGCGCAGTCGAGGAAAGCCTGGCCAACCAGGCGCTTGTGCAGGCATTCAACCAGCAATCCGAACAGGCGGGCCGGCTGCATGAGGTAGGGGTTTCCTGGCTGAGCGCGAAAATGGCGGAGATCAGGCTGCACTCGCTTTATTCACCGATCGTGAACGTCGTCGAGACGATGTGCATCCTCATCGTTTTCGGTTTCGGCGCCTGGGAGGTAGCCGGGCACAGGCTCAGCATCGGCGGCCTGCTGGCCTTCGCCATCCTGCTCACCTACATCTACCCGGAGATCCAGGGACTGACCGGATACCGGGTCACGATCGCGGACAGCCGCGCCAGCGCGCAGCGGGTCACTGAGATCCTCGAGTTCGATCCGCTCGTCACCGACGGGCACGCTGCCCTGGCGTGGGGAGACGTCTGGGGCAGGATCGAGTTCGACAACGTCACCTTCTCCTACCCGGAGACTGACCGCACCACCCTCGAGGGGCTCTCGTTCACTGCGGAGCCCGGCAGGCTGCTGGCGGTCATCGGCCCGAGCGGTGCGGGAAAATCCACCGTGGCGAGCCTGCTGCTCCGCTTCTATGACCCCGCTAAGGGACGCATCCTCCTCGACGGGCGCGACATCCGGGAACTCTCGCTGCAGGTCCTGCGCGACAACGTCACCCTGCTACATCAGGAGAACCTTCTCTTCGCGGGTTCCGTACGGGACAACATCGCCTACGGCAGGCACGACGCGACCGAGGCAGAAATCCACGCCGCCGCCCGCGCCGCCGGCGCCCACGACTTCATCACCGCCCTGCCCCGCGGCTACGACACCCCTGTCGGGCAGCGCGGACGGCTGCTGTCCGGAGGCCAGCGTCAGCGGATCGCCATCGCCCGCGCTGTCCTGCGCGACACACCCGTCCTCATCCTGGACGAGCCCACCACAGGGCTGGACCCGGCCGGCGTCCGCCGCCTCATCGGCACGCTCGGCAAAGTCGCGGCGGGGCGCACCACCATCCTGATCACGCACAACCTGGGCCTCGCCGCGATCGCTGACGACGTCGTATCGCTGGACGCGGGCCGCGGCACGACACTGATGGCCACGCCACAGGCCTCCCCCGTCAGGGATAGAGCCGCAGGCCGCCATGCGCGCACCTTCCCCGCGGGATGGCCGTCAGGGCCAGCTGTCCAGGCTTTCCCAGGAGGGCTCCTGGACCGCGGGGCGCCCGTCCCCGGCGCGCCGCGGCCTGCCGTGGCGGCTGGCGCCCTGCACGTCCCTGCGGGTGACCGCGAGGTAGGCGACCAGGCAGAAGATGGCCATCGCCAGCACCAGGACCACCGGCCCGTCGCCCCAGCCGAGGCCGCCGACGCTGTGTGGCTTGCCCATCCAGTCGGCGAACGAGGCGCCGAGCGGCCGGGTCGCCACGTACGCGAACCAGAAGCAGAAGACCGGGTTCCAGCGCAGCAGCCAGTGCCCGGCGGCAGGAACGGCGATCACCGCGGCGAAGACCAGCCCGGAGGTGAGATATCCCAGGTGGAAGGTGAACGCGGTGAGATCGCCCAGCGCGGTTCCCATGGCGAACGTCGCGATGACGGCCGCCCAGTAGAACATCTCCCGGCGGGGGGTGTCGATGGTGTGGATGGACAGGGTCTTCTCGGTCGCGCCCCAGGTGACGAAGACGGCCACCAGCACGACGGCGTACAGGCTGCTTGACACCGTGTACGGGACCCCGAAGCCGACATGCAGCACGTCGGCCGCCATGGTGCCGAACACCCCCACCATGACCACGGCCAGCCAGTACGGCCACGCCTTGTAGCGGCGCACCGAGAACTGCAGCGACAGCGCGGCCACGAAGGCGGCGAAGCCGAGCAGGACGGCGATCACCGGATTCATGATGTGGACGAGGTAGTCGGACGCCGACTCGCCCAAAGCCGTCGAGCAGGCCTTGATCACCCAGAAGTAGACCGTGATCTCGGGCACCCGCAGGGCGCCCGGTGTCGTCAGCCGGGCCAGCGGCCGGCGATCATTCACCACGCGGACATTGTAGAAGTCGTGTAGAAGCACGGTAACCCTCATCTGCCCGCGGGCCGCGGGCACCCAGTTACCTGCCGGTGCCCGCGGCTAGCGATACCCGCAGGGCGTCGAGTCTGCGGAACCGGTGCAGAACCTGGCACCGAGAGACTCCTGATGGTCGCCCTCGAGGCGAATGACACGCTCGCCGAGTTGCATGGGCCCGTCAGGACAGACGCCGGCGGACCAGCCAGAAGCAGGACCCGGCCAGCAGGAGGGCGAGGACGGCGAAGATGCCCGTCTCGATCCCCTGGAAGTCCCAGAAGCGGCTGGCGGGCTGGTAGACCGTCACCTGCCGGAGGGGAAGCTGTCTGATCGCGTTGCCGCACGATCTGGGGTTGAAGTTCCCCCGGCAGGCCTGCGGCGCCTGGCCAAGGTTCGCGCTCCCGGCCGCGTTGATGACCTGGGTGGAGTAGATCCAGGCACCGGCCAGGTTCGGCGGCGACCCCACCGTCACCTGAAGGTCGCTACCGGGCTGGTTGATGCCCCATCCCTGGATGACGGACGCGTCCAGCGGCGTGGTGACGCGGTCCGGCGTCATGAGGTGCGGCCGGATCGCGAGGGGCATGGCGATCCATACGGCGGCGAAGATCGCGAGCGTGATCGCCATCGCGGGCACGGTGCGCCGGACGAGGAGGCCGATGGTGACTCCGAGGGCGAAGGCGAACGCGGCGTAGCCGATCGGGGTGATGCCCGCAGTGGCGAAGATCGCCATCTGGAACCGGCCCTCGCTGAACGGGGCACCGGCCGGGTTGGCGACGAGCCCGGCCGCGTGAATGAACGGGCTGGACCACCAGCTCAGCATGAGGCTGGCCAGCTCAGCCACGGCCACGCTGGCCAGACCGACGGCGGCCAGCTTGATCGCCGTCCAGCGGGTGCGGGTGACGCTCTGGTTCCAGGCCAGCCGGAAGGTGCCGGCCTCCACCTCGCGGGCGATCAGCGGCGCCCCACAGAAGATGCCGATGAGAGCGGGCGCGAGGAGTACGACCGCGAGGACGATGAAATAGACCGCCTTGATGTAGCTGGTGCTCAGCTCCTGCAGGAATGTCGCGACCGCCGACTGGCAATCGCCGTTCGCCTGGCAGCTCGCGACCTGGTTGGTGTCGTACAGGTGCGTAATGTGCGGGCCGGTGACGGCCAGGGCCACGGCGAGCGCCGCCAGCGCGACGGCGGCCACGATGGCCTGGGCGCGGAACTGGCGCCAGGTCAGCCAGATCATCGCTGTACCTCCAGGGCGGGGCGGCGGCCGCGGTCGGTGCCGGCGGCCTGGCTCATGTAGGCGAGGACCAGGTCCTCCAGGCTGAGCTGCTCGACGGTCCAGGCGGGATCGAGGACGGGGCCGTCGGTGCGGACGATCATCGTGGACTGCCGGTCGGTGTGGCTGGCCTGGATGACGTGCTGGCAGCCGGGCAGGGTGGCGGGGTCGCGGCGGGCACCGATGAGGCGGTGATGGCTGGCCTGCAACTCGTCCACGTCACCGGCCAGCAGGACGCGGGCTTCGGCGAGCACGATGAGGTGGTCGCACACCCGCTCCAGGTCGGCCACCAGATGCGAGGAGAGGATGACGCTCAGCTCCTGCTCGGCCACGGCCTCCATCAGGTGCTGGAGGAACTCGCGGCGGGCCAGCGGGTCCAGGCTGGCGACCGGCTCGTCCAGGATCAGCAGCTGGGGCCGCTTGGCGATGCCCAGGGTCAGGGCGAGCTGGGCGCGCTGTCCCCCGGATAGCTTCCCGGCCTTCTGGGCCGGGTCCAGGCCGAGCCGCTCGATCCGGGTGCGGGCCAGCGCCGCGTCCCACCCCGGGTTCAGGTGGGCGCCCAGGCGCAGGTGGTCGGCGACGCTGAGCCCGGCGTAGTTGGGTGTGTCCTGGGCCACGAAGCCGACCTTGGCCAGCTGCGCCGGGCCGGCGGCGGGGCGGCCGCCGAGCACCTCGATCGTGCCCGCGGTCGGCTCCAGCAGGCCGACGGCCAGGTTCAGCAGGGTCGTCTTCCCGGCCCCGTTCGGGCCGACCAGGCCGACCACCCGGCCGACGGGAATGCTCAGGGCACAGTCACGCAGCGCCCAGCGCCGCCCGTAGCGTTTTGCCCAGCCCGCGGGCGTCCAGAACGGTGATCACGCTATGTCCTCCTCGCTGGCGGACCGGAAAGTAGCCAGAAACAGGGCCTCGATGCTCTCCTCGTCCAGCCCGGCCTTCCGCGCCTTGGCCAGCCAGCGCTGGAGGTCCCGGCGCAGCGGTCCGTGCGCGGCCAGGGAGGCGCCGCTCAGCGTCCCGGTCACGAACGTCCCCACCCCGGGCCGCGCCGCCACCAGGCCCTGGTACTCCAGCTCCCGGTAGGCCTTGAGCACGGTGTTGGGGTTGATGGCCAGGCCCGCGGCCACGTCCTTGACCGTCGGAAGCTGGTCACCCTCCCGCAGCAGGCCCAGCCTCAGCGCATGCCGCACCTGGTGGATCAGCTGCAGGTACGGCGCCACGCCGGAACGGGCGTCCAGGTGGAACTCGATCACTGTTACCTCATTTATCTAGGTTCCTATCACATTAGCATCGCAGCTAGATACGATGTCAAGCCAGCGAGGGGAAAAAGCGAGGGAGCAAGGAGCCCGCGCCGGATGGCGGATGATGGCGGCGGCGCACGCGCAGGCTGGCCGTGTCACCACGCCAACGTTCAGGGTGAGTCTTCCTCAACGTCGACCACGGCGCCGCGCAGACCTCTGGCGCGCTCACCGCCGACACGCTCACCACCACCCCGGCGCTGACCACCACCGAGACACCGGCCGCGAACGGCGGCACGCTCGTCCGGGTCGCAACCCAGCGGGACTGGACGATCAGTGGCTATGTCGACACCTCGCACGGGCGCGTCACCACCCGCGTCAGCCAGCAGTCCAGCTACCTCAACACCGACCTGGTCTCGGCGGCCGGCGCCGATCAGCAGGTGCGGCAATCAGAGTTCGGCGCCACCGATATCTCCACCGAACGAGGGCGTGGTGGCAGCACCACGCAGGTGCGCCAGGCCTGGTCGTATCCCATTACCGTGGACTCCCAGATCCCGGTGCTGATCGATGGCAACAACTACGACCTTCAGGCGACCGTGACCCAGGGCCGTCAGCTCACCGATTCCGTGGCCAGTGGCAGGGGCGGCTGGCGGGTGGTCTCCGCGACCGATGACCAGGTCCAGGCCCAGGGAGTCATGCAGCGCTCGGCAGGCGTCGTCGTCCAGGCCGATGGCAGCGACTCCGAGCATTACGTCGCAACCGGCGACGGCGGCTGCTACGACCACCTGATCACCGCCGACCACGGCTACGTGACCGCCGACCGGCTGCTGCGCTGCGGCCCGGGGCAGGGCTTATCCGCTAAGGCCCAGGGGCGGCGTTTGGCTAAGGTGCAGAGGTGACACGCTCTTCATCTACTGATACCGGCGAATCCCTTCTTCCGGCGACGCGGCGCGCGCTGCTGCACCGCGTCGCCGTGGGGCAGGCCGATGGCCGGACACCGTCGCTGACCGGGGCGGTAGTGCGGGACGGCCGACTGGCCTGGTGCGGGTCCCGCAGCATGCTGGAGGACCACGAGCCCGACGGCGACACCCAGTACCGCATCGGCTCGCTGACCAAGACCTTCGTCGCCGTGCTGGTCATGCGGCTGCGCGACGAGGGCCTGCTGGACCTGGCCGACCCGCTCGGCAAGCACCTGGACGCGGCGCAGGCGGGCGGCGCGACCATCGCCCAGCTGCTGTCGCACACCTCGGGGCTGGCGGCGGAGGCCCGCGGCCCGTGGTGGGAGCGCACCCCGGGCACACTGCGGCCCGAACTGGCCGACATCTTCGGGGAGCGGCCGCAGCCCCACCCGCCGGGACGGATGTTCCACTATTCGAACCCCGGCTACGCGCTGCTCGGTGCGCTCGTCAGCCAGGTGCGCGGCCAGGGCTGGGACGAGGTGCTGCGGCGGGAGATTCTGGAGCCGCTCGGCATGACGCGGACCACCGTGGCGCCGCAGCCGCCGCACGCGGGCGGCTTCGCGGTCCACCCGTGGGCCGACGTGATGCAGCCGGAGCCCGCCGAGGACACTGGGCAGATGGCCCCCGCCGGCCAGCTGTGGTCCACCGCGGAGGACCTGGCCCGCTTCGCGGCGTTCCTGATCGACGGCGACGACCGGGTGCTGGCCGCTGGCACGCTGGCCGAGATGCGGGCGCCCGCCTCCGGGCCGCGCGACGACACCTGGGAGAACTTCTACGGGCTCGGTCTCCAGGTGTCCCGCCGGGACGGCCGGCTGCTCTACGGTCACGGCGGTTCCATGCCCGGCTTCCTCGCCACGCTGTGGGTGAGCCCGGAGGAAGGTCTGGCAGGCATTGCCCTGGCCAACGCCACGGCGGGGCCCGACGTCGACGGGGTCGCCGCCGATCTGATCCGGATCGTCGCGGAGCACGAGCCGCCGCTCCCGCCCCGGTGGACGCCGCTGCCCGAGGTAGATCAGGCCCTGCTCGCGCTGACCGGTCCGTGGTACTGGGGGCCCCGGCCGTACGTGCTCCGGCTGCTGGCCGGGTGCATGGTGGAGCTGTCTCCCGTGGGCCCGAAGGGCCGCAGTTCCCGGTTCCGGCCCGAGGCCGACGGGACCTGGACCGGCCTGGACGGCTACTACGCGGGCGAGACACTGCGCGTTGTTCGCGGCACCGGCGGCGTGGCTGACCATCTGGACCTGGGGACTTTCGTATTCACGCGGGAACCGTACGAGTCTTCGGCACCGCTTGCCGGACGCCCGGACGCAGGCGGCTGGCGAGCCAGTTAGCCAGCTCCCTTCGGCCCTCCGGTTAAGTGTCCGGGGTGAAGGGGGCCGGCCAGCACTGCTGCCCCGGGACGTGCCGGGCCAGCGAGAATCGCGCTCAGCCGGCTCAGCAGCCGGCTGAGCTCGCCCTCATCGCCGAGCGCCGCGAGCAGGTCCGCCTGGCCCTGCCCGACGACGCGTGCGAGCTGCTCATACAGGCTCAGGCCATGTTCAGAAAGGTAGGCGATGACGCGCCGCCGGTCCTTATCGTCGGGACGGCGGTAGAGGAGGTTGCCGGCGACCATCCGGTCGACGAGCTTGGTTAGCGTGGGCGCCGGAAGCATGGCGAAGTCGGCGATCTCGGACATGGGGTGGCCGTGGCCGTCGGCCAGGAACGACAGCACCCGCCACTCCGCTACCGAACAGCCCTCTTCCGCCAGTTGCGCCGCGAGCCAGTCCCCCAGCTGGCGCTCGGCGTGGCTCACGAGGTAGGCCACATCTCGCAGTGTCTCGCTAGGCATCGTTGCCGGGACCCCTCCCGTCGGCTTTACTGCTGACAAAGGCTAACCGGACTTCATGGATCTCAGCAGAGCAGGACACCGCCGTCCACGCCGTAGCGCCAGAAGCGCACGCGACCTGTGCACCGACAGCAGGAGGGACATCGCGTGTCCGGACCCGCCCGGATGCCGCCCGGTGACCGCGTGACCCGCGCGGGACCGGCAGGCGGCCGTGCCCTGCCTTCCGCGCCCCCTGCCCGGCCGCGCCGCGCCGGGAATGACATTCTCACGATCGCGCTGGTGATCCCGCTGCACGGGCCGGCCGGGATGTTCGGGCCGTCCTGCGAGCTGTCGGCGCGGCTCGCGGCGGAGGAGCTCAACGCCGCGGCCGGCATCGCATCCAGACAGGTGCGGCTGCTGGCAGTGGACGGCGGAGCTCCGCCGCAGCAGGTCGCAGGCGAGGTAGAAACGCTCGTGTCGCTGGGCGTCGTTGACGCCGTCGTCGGCTGGCATATTTCCGCCGTGCGGCAGGCACTGGCGCCGCGGATCGCGCACCGGGTCCCGTACGTGTACACCGCCCTGTATGAGGGCGGTGAGCGGACACCCGGGGTCTTCCTCACCGGCGAGACCCCGGCCCGGCAGCTGCTGCCGGCGATGCGGGTGCTGGCCGAGCTCAGCGGGGCGCGCCGCTGGTGCATCGTCGGCAACGACTATGTCTGGCCCCGAGTAACGGCAGCAGCTGCCCGGCGGTACGCGCGCGAGTGCGGCGGCGATATCTGCGCGGAGGTGTTCGTCCCGCTCGGCACTGGTGACCTGGGCCCGGCCGTGCGGCGTGTCGAGCGGTGCGGCGCTGACGCCGTGCTCATGCTGCTGGTGGGCGACGACGCTGTGCGGTTCAACCGCAGCTTCGCCGCGCGCCGCCTGCACCAGCGGTGCCTGCGCCTGAGCACGCTGATGGACGAGAACATGCTGCTGGCCTCCGGCGCCGACGCGACCGCCGGGCTGTGGACCGCCGCAGGCTACTTCGAGACTCTGGTGACACCGGAAAGCCTCGACTTCGGCCACCGGTATGCGGCCCGGTTCGGTCCCGAGGCACCGCCGGTCGGCAGCCTGGGCGAGTCGTGCTACGAGGGCGTCCGCTTGCTCGCAGTGCTGTCGGAGCTGGCGGGCGCCGTTGACGTCCGGGCGATGACCGAGTCCGCCGGGTCGGCCGGCTACGAAGGGCCGCGCGGGACCCTGCGACTGCGCGGGAACCACGTCGACCAGCGGGTCTATCTCGCCCGGGCCGACGCCTTCGACTTCGACGTCGTGGCCCAGCTTTGACCGCTTGCGCACCAGCCGGCACCGCTGCACCCATTGACAATACCCCTTCCGAGAAATATTTTTTTTAGAAAATATTTCTCGGAAGGCCGGTGTTGCGTCGGCCTGGAGCCCGGCACGCTGAGCTCGGGCACCCGCGACCGTCGGCGAGCGAGGAGGTCCAGTGCGTCACGGAGACATCAGCAGCAGCAGCGACACCGTCGGGGTGGCTGTGGTGAACTACCGGATGCCCCGGCTGCATACCCATGCCGAGGTCATCGAGAACTGCCGGAAGATCGCCGACATGGTCGTCGGCATCAAGCAAGGGCTTCCCGGCATGGATCTCATCGTCTTCCCGGAGTACAGCACCCACGGGATCATGTACGACCGGGCGGAGATGTTCGAGACCGCCGCCTCGATCCCTGGCGAGGAGACCGCCATCTTCGCGGACGCGTGCCGGACGGCCGGCACCTGGGGCGTCTTCTCGCTGACCGGCGAGCGCCACGAGGAACATCCGCACAAGAACCCGTACAACACCCTGATCCTGATCACCCCCGGCGGCGAGATCGTCCAGCGCTACCGCAAGATCCTGCCGTGGTGCCCGATCGAAGGGTGGTACCCGGGCGACAGTACATACGTCACCGACGGGCCGAAGGGCATGCGGATCAGCCTGATCATCTGCGACGACGGCAATTACCCGGAGATCTGGCGCGACTGCGTCATGAAGGGCGCCGAACTGATCGTCCGCTGCCAGGGGTACATGTACCCGGCGAAGGAGCAGCAGATCCTGGTGGCGAAGGCCATGGCCTGGATGAACAACACCTACGTTGCCGTTGCTAATGCGACGGGATTCGACGGCGTGTATTCCTATTTCGGGCACTCGGCGATTGTCGGATTCGACGGCCGGACGCTCGGCGAGTGCGGCGCGGAAGAAAACAGCGTGCAGTATGCCGAACTGTCGCTATCGGCGATCCGCGACGCGCGCGAGAACTGGCAATCCCAGAATCACCTGTTCAAGCTTCTGCACCGCGGCTACACGGGCGTGCTGGCCTCCGGCGACGGTGACGCGGGCGTCGCCGAGTGCCCGTTCGACTTCTACCGGACCTGGGTGACGGACCCGGTGGCAGCACAGAAGCAGGCCGAGGCGCTGACCAGGAGCACGCTGGGCACAGCCGCGAGCCCGGTCGAGGGGCTGCCGCACTAGCCGGCGCCAGCCGAGCGCGCGCAGCGCGGATAACCGCGGTCACACCGGAGCCGCCCGTATTCATCCGGGCACGCTAATAACGGCATTTAGCTTTACCGGCGCGCCAGCCCTCCCGGCGGCACGCCTATGTCAGCATGCAATTAGCCGGAAATAACCACACCGCTTCCAGGAAACATAATTTTTACTGCCGCGACATCGGCAAATCACATCGCCGGCCGAGTCTTCTTTGCATTATCCGAACGTGCCCGATGTGGCACATCCGGCGAATGTAAGGGATGCAGACGCATGACCGACACCAGCA
>DASQVO010000458.1:0-3385 GCA_035640715.1 Streptosporangiaceae bacterium | reverse complement strand
CGGGCGTGGAAGCGGGCCAGCAGGCGGAGGTAGTCCCCGGCGGGGACGGCCGGCGGCACGCCGCCGGACTGCAGCATCACGCCGACCCGCGGGCGCAGGGCGCGCGCGTCCCGCGCCGGGTCCATGCCGAGCACGCGCACCATGCCGCCGTCAGCGCGCCGGTAACCCTCGCAGATCTCGATCGTGGTGGTCTTGCCGGCCCCGTTAGGCCCGAGTATCGAGGTCACCTCGCCGCGGGCGGCGGTCAGCGTCAGCCCGTCCACGGCCGTCGTCTGCCGGTACCGCTTCACCAGGCCGGCGACTTGGACCGCGGGGACGCTGCTCACGCTCGCGAGTCTATGGGCGGCCGCCTATGCCGTGTCCCCGGGCCGATTTGTTTGCTGCCCTTCCGGGGCTGGCTGGGCCAGTCCTGGCCTCCGGGCCAGGACGCGACGCTGGCCGGCGTCGCGGAGAACAGGCGGTGGCCGCCCGCGGCGAAGCGTTCCAGCCTCGTCGCGCCCGGCAGCTCGATCCGCGCGGACACCAGCTCCACCCGGCCCGCGGCGATCTCCACCCATGAGATCTGCTGCGCCCGCAGATAGGCGTTCGGCATGCCGAAGCGGGTGCCGATCGACTCCACCACTGTGGTGCAGGATCCCGTGTTGGCGTAGAAGCCGCTCCCGGCCGCCCGCAGCTCGGGATGGTGGGTGTGGCCGGACAGGAAGCCGCGGTATCCGTCACCGATCAGGTCCGCTGCACGCTGCCGGGCGGCACGGTTCTGCCCGTAACCCCGCTCATCGAGGGCCAGGGCACTGATCGAGGTCCACGCGCGGCGCGCCAGCACGGCGATGACGGCGGCCACCACGATCAGGTCGACGATGGCGCCATAACCGAGAACCCCGGCGCCGTGCACCCATCGCGTGGTGTCGGGATAGCGGGACTGCAGCTCCACGATCTCCGGTACGCGCAGCAGGATGAGGAACACGACCGGCAGCAGGAGCAGCCACCACGCGTGCCGGACGAGCTTGCGGTAGACCAGCCGGGAGGCGACGAAGGACGGGAAATCGGCCGGGTCCGCCATCTCGTGCGCGCCGGTCAGCCAGTCCCTGCCGAGCCACTCGATGCGGGGCAGGACTTCCCGGACGATGTGGTGGCCCAGCGGCGTGTCCAGGGAATTGCGGGGGTCGTAGAAGCAGTTGTAGGGGTCAAGCTGATGGCCGTGCTCCACCCGGACCCGCCCGCCGCCGGGCAGGACGAGATCGGCGGCGAGGCACAGCCGTGCCCCGGTCATCTCCCGGACGGCGCCGGCGGCCTTCACGTCCCAGGCGAGGTCGCCGTCATGGTTCCCGACCGTGTACACCACCTGGCCACCGCGCTCCGCGATGGCCGCGAGCGCTGAGCACAACTCGTCATGCTCGCGGAGGATCTCCGCCGCGGTGGCCTGCGGGTAGCCGAGCAGCTCGATGACATCGCCAGCGAGGACCACCGTGACCGGCCCGGTCTCCGCGGACAGGCGGGCGGCCAGGATCTCGCAGGACCGCCCGGACACGTCGGTGCGCTGCGGCGGCAGGTGCAGGTCGCTCACGGCGAGCACCCTGCCGCCGTGCGGGATCGGCACGTCGAGCAGCTCGGCGACGTCGGGTGGCGGCGAAGCCATGGCAGTCCAGCCCTTCCCTTATCGGCCCGGCGAAACCGCGACCGCGGCCCGTGCGGGCTCTCATGACATAAGACGTTACGGTCAGGGCCGCCGGTTTGGCGGCGCACCCGGCCGGCACGCCTGCCAGGGCGATTTACGTCACACTTTCGTTAGGTAAACCTTGCGGTGCTGGCTGATTTACGGCACACTGATGTTGTGAAAAACATGCGGGCAGCTAGCCTGGGGACGGCGGGATCGCCGCGCCTCCAAGGCGACCTGGCCGCGTATGCCCGGTCGGAGCGGAGCACCCGCGCCCGGGTGGCCCGCCTGATCCTCGAACTGGGCCCGTCGACGGCATCGGTCATCGGGGAGCGGCTCGGCCTGACGCCGGCCGCGATCCGCCGGCACCTGGACAACCTGCTCGCCGAGGGCCTGATCGAGACACGAACCGCGCGGACCTGCGAGAGCAGAGGGCGAGGCCGGCCTGCCAGGCTCTTCGCCATCACCGACGCGGGGCGCAGCGCGTTCGAGCATGCCTACGATGATCTTGCCAGCAGCGCGCTGCGCTTCCTCGCGGATACCGTGGGCCCGGCAGCGGTGGAGGCGTTCGCCCGCAGGCAGGTAGCCGAGCTGGAACGCAAGTACGGCCCGGTGGTGGCGGGCGCACCGCCCAGCGAGCGGGTGCAGGCGCTAGCGGACGCGCTGTCCGCTGACGGATATGCCGCGTCGGCTTACGCGGCGCCCGCGGCGGGCGGGGGCTCCCCGGCCGCCGGCGGCGAGCAGCTGTGCCAGCACCACTGCCCTGTCGCGCATGTAGCGGCTGAGTTCCCCCAGCTCTGCGAGGCGGAGACGGAGGCGTTCGCCCGACTGCTCGGCACACCTGTGCAGCGGCTGGCTACGATCGCTCACGGTGACGGCATATGCACCACGCATGTCACCGACCGCTCGCTGGTCGCCAACGCGCCGCAGGTACGCGTCCCCGGTACCGGGGGAATCAGGGAAGCAAGACATCCCGGATGCGGTTGAACAAACTGACGAATATGCACGGCGAAACACGCACAGAGTCCGGAGGGCTCTTATATGACGACCACCGCGCACGACAAGCTTGATGGCCTTGGCACGTACAAGTTCGGCTGGGCCGACTCCGACGTGGCCGGCGCGTCCGCGCGCCGCGGCCTGTCCGAGGAGGTGGTCCGCGACATCTCGGCCAAGAAGAACGAGCCCGAGTGGATGCTGGACCTGAGGCTGCGGGGCCTGCGCATGTTCGGGCGTAAACCGCTGCCGACGTGGGGCGCCGACCTCTCCGACATCGACTTCGCCAACATCAAGTACTTCGTCCGGTCGACCGAGAAGCAGGCGGCGAGCTGGGATGAGCTGCCGGCGGACATCAAGAACACCTACGACAAGCTCGGCATACCCGAAGCCGAGAAGCAGCGGCTCATCGCCGGCGTCGCGGCCCAGTATGAAAGTGAAGTCGTCTACCACAAGATCCGCGAGGACCTTGAGGAGAAGGGCGTCATCTTCCTGGATACCGACACGGCCCTGCGGGAGCACCCCGAGCTGTTCCAGGAGTATTTCGCGACGGTGATCCCGCCGGGTGACAACAAGTTCGCCGCGCTCAACACGGCTGTCTGGTCCGGCGGTTCGTTCATCTACGTGCCGAAGGGCGTGCACGTCGAGATACCGCTGCAGGCCTACTTCCGGATCAACACCGAGAACATGGGCCAGTTCGAGCGGACGCTGATCATCGTGGACGAGGGCGCGTACGTG
>DASQVO010000457.1:0-2623 GCA_035640715.1 Streptosporangiaceae bacterium | reverse complement strand
CTCCTGCAGGCGTGGGCCGCGAAGCCGAACAAGGTCGTGTACTGACAGCGAGCCCGGTGGATGCGGCGGGCCCTATATCAGTTTGGTCGTGACCTCGGCGATGCCCATCGCCCATCCCTTATTGCCCGCGTATTGACGCTGATACCCACGTTCGGAGAGGGCGCCGGTGCGCTCCAGGTGCCGGTCCACCTCGGTGAGCTCGCCCGGATTGACATCAATGATCCTGCAGAGGCTGCGGATGTGCGACCAGCCAATACCGGCTTATCGTAGCACGTTGCTCGCTATGCGCCGCCGCCGAGAGCCCGATCCAGGTTGTAGGCGGCGCTGATCAGGCCGAGGTGGGTGAAGGCTTGGGGGAAGTTGCCCAACGCCTCGCCGGAGGGGCCGATCTGCTCGGCGTACAGGCCGAGGTGGTTGGCGTAGGTGAGCATCTTCTCGAAGGCCAGCCGCGCCTCCTCCAGCCGCCCGGCGCGGGTCAGCGCCTCGACGTACCAGAATGAGCAGATCGAGAACGTGCCTTCGTCCCCGCGCAGCCCATCCGGGCTGGCCTGCGGGTCGTAGCGGTAGACCAGTGAATCCGACACCAGCTCCGCGGTGAGCGCGTCGAGGGTGGATAGCCACTTCGGGTCGGTGGGAGAGACGAATTTGGCCAGGGGCATCATCAGCACGGCGGCGTCGAGGACGTCGTCGTCCTCGTGCTGGACGAACGCCTGCCGCGCCGCCGACCAGCCGCGCTGCATGATCTGCCGGTAGATCGTGTCGCGGGCCAGCCCCCAGCGCGGGATGTTTGCCGGCAATCCGCGGTGGCTGGCTATCCGGATGGCCCGTTCGATCGCCACCCAGCACATCAGCCGCGAGTACAGGAAGTTCTTGCGCCCGCCGCGGGTTTCCCAGATGCCCTCGTCGGGCTGGTCCCAGTTTCCGCAGACCCAGTCCACCAGCGCACACACCGTGTCCCAGTGGTCGCTGGAGATGGGCTTGCCCCACTTGTCGTAGAGGTAGACCGCGTCGATGAGCGCGCCGTAGATGTCGAGCTGGAGCTGGCCGGCGGCGCCGTTCCCGATCCGCACCGGGGCGGAACCCTGGTAGCCCTCCAAGTGGGGCAGTTCGCGTTCGGGCAGTTCGGTGCGCCCGTCGATGCCGTACATAACCTGCAGCGGCCCGGAGCGGCCGTCACCACGCGGGCCGGCGCGCATCAGGAAGTTCATGAACGCCTCGGCCTCGCCGGTGAAGCCTAGCCGCAGCAGCGCGTAGACGCAGAAGGCGGCGTCGCGGATCCACAGGTAGCGGTAATCCCAGTTGCGCTCGCCGCCGGGCTGCTCGGGCAGGCTGGCCGTCGGCGCGGCGACGATCGCGCCGGTCGGCGCGTAGGTGAGCAGCTTGAGTGTCAGCGCCGAGCGGTGCACCACCTCGCGCCACCGGCCGCGGTAACGGGAGGCCGACAGCCACCGCCGCCAGAACGCCACCGTAGCGGTGAACTCGTGCTCCGCCTCGGCGTGCGGACACCCGCGCGGTGCCACCCCGCCGCCGACCCGGTCCAAAGCGAACACCGCGGACTCGCCCTCGGCGAGCTTGAAATCCGCGCGCACATCCGGGCCGTCGCACTCGACCGGCACCGTGGCGGTCAGCGCCAGCGAAAGTGCCTCCGACTCGAACAGTGCCATGCCCTCCTCCCGTCGCAGGGTGTGCGGCTGCCTCCCGTAGTCGAACCGTGGAGCCACCCGCGCCAGGAACGGGACCGATCCGCGGACGCACAGCACGCGCCGGATCAGCCGATGCCGGCTGGCCTCGCCGGCATCGCCAGTGATCGGCATGAAGTCCTGGACCTCGCCCACCCCATCCTCGGTGAAGAACCGGGTGATCAGCACATTGGTGTCGGGAAAGTAGAACTGCCTGGTCCTCGCGGGCGCGTCGGCGGCCAGTTCGAACGATCCGCCCCGGTCGGCATCCAGAATGGAGGCGAAGACGCTGGGTGCGTCGAAGGAGGTGCAGCAGTACCAGTCGACGGTACCGTTGGTGCCGACCAAGGCCGCGCTGCGCAGATCCCCGATCAAGCCGTGCTCGGCGATCGGCAGGTAGCGGGATCTTTCACCCATGACTCCCCCCCGGCACGCGAACGTGCTCCTACCAGCGTAGACGCGATGACGGTGGGACAAGTCCGGGACATTTTGCGCGCTCATTCCGGTCACGCGCTGTCACTATTCGGGCCGGCTCCTCGGCGTCGGCGTCGGCCCGGCTCGGGCACGGCCTGAGTTACCTCGAGGAAACGGTGCCGCCCATCGGGGGACTGGCTCGGCCGTGCGCTTGCCGAATACCTCATCCGCCCTGGTGGGAGGCGGTGTGCACGGTGTACGGGAGGTCGTCGGCGGTCACTGGGGCGGGCGCTCTCGCGGGGCTGGCGCTCGTCGCGGCATGATGATCGACCGTGCTGCTGTGATTGGCCTACTTGGGTGTGACGAGCGCGTTCGCCATGCTGCGCCTGGTGCACGGATGAGGTTTTCGGCAAGGGCAGCGCCGGTGCAGCGCCGCAAGGTGCTCGGTGGCGTGATCAGCGAGTACCACCGGGTCGCGTGAACCACTCCATATACCAGCAGGTCAGACACCATCACAGCATTTTGGAGCG
>DASQVO010000456.1:0-3229 GCA_035640715.1 Streptosporangiaceae bacterium | reverse complement strand
GTTACGGCAGCTGTAGATCGTGACTTTGGTCGCGTAGATGCAGGTCATAGCCTTCGCGCCGCAGGCCGGCGCGGGCGTGGTGGCGCGTCGGCCTGACACTCTGGTGACCGGGGCCCGGAAGCGCGGGAAAGTCAGCGCGGCTGCCGTGATCATGCCAGCTTGTGAAACCAGACAATTGCACAACAGCCGCTGCGGCCAGCGTAGACGATGCCGCGCATGCCGTGCTGCTCGATGACCTGCTGGCGCGGGCCGGCTCGTGTTTCGCGCGGCGGGAGACCCGCCTGACCTGCCGGGACATGGTGCACGGCCTGCTGATGGAACTCGATGATCACAACTGCTGGACCATGGCCGAGGCGGCCGGGCACCCGGGCCCGTACCGGATGCAGCACCTGCTGTCCCGCGCCCGCTGCGACGACCAGGGCCTGCTCGACTGCGCCGCGGACTGGGCGGCCGGGCACCTGTGCGCGGGAGACAACGACGGAGCCGGCGCGGTGCTGATCGTGGACGAAACCGGCGATGCCAAGTCGTCGACGGACTGCGCCGGCGCGGCCCGCCAGTACAGCGGTACCCTCGGCGGCATCGCCCTGTGCCAGGTCACGGTCACCCTCACCGTTGCGGGCCCGGCCGGGCACGCCCTGATCGGCCGGGCCCTGTACCTGCCCGCGGACTGGGCGGCCGACGAGGAGCGCCGCGAGCTGGCCGGCGTGCCGGACGAGGTCATGTTCGCGACGAAACCGCAGCTCGCCGGCACTCTCCTGCAGCAGGCGCACAACCGCGGCATCCGCGCCGCATTCGCCGCGGGCGACGAAGTGTACGGCGGCCTTGACCTGCGCACGAGCATCCGCGGGCGCGGCACCGGCTACGTGCTGGCCGTCCGCTCCAGCCACATGGTGATCCTGCCCTCAGGCCGCCGCCTTGCCGTGAAGAACGCCGCCGGCCTGCTCAAGCCCGCCATGTGGCAGCGGATGCGCACCGGATCGGCCACCAAGGGCGCCAAGGACTACCACTGGGCGATGATCGAGATCACGCCCGACGACACCCCCGACGGCCACGACGACGGGCACGCGTTCCTCCTGCTGCGGAAGCACCGGTGCACCGGCACCGTCAGCTACTTCCTGTGCTGGACCCCGGTCCCCGTCCCCCTCGCCACGCTCATCAAGGTCGCCGTCACGAGATGGAGAATCGAGGAAGATCACCAGCTGGGAAAACAGGCCGCCAGGCTCGACAGCGGCCAGGTCACCACCTGGACCTCCTGGCACCGCTGGACAGCGATTGCCCTGCTCGCCTACGCCTTCCTCGCCGTCGCAGCCGCCTGCCAGCGCGCCAGCGACGCAGACCCCGGCGAACTCGGACTCATCCCCGTCACCATCCCTGAGCTGCTGCGGCAGCTTCGCGGCACCGTGATTCCCGAGCCCTGCCGCGACCAGCCGCACCGCGATGCCTGGGCGATGTGGCGACGCCGCCACCAGTACCAGGCCCGGCAAGCCCACCAGCGATGGCACGCCTACGCCGACGCGCTGCCGCAACCGTAACGAACTACAACTGCCGTACCGAGCACCAATAACTATGGGGAGGTTCCCCCCGACGTCAGCGACGCAGGACGCCCGGGTAGTTAGATATGGAGGTTCTAAACCGCAGAGCGCAACGCAATTCCAGCCGGGATCTGCACCGGTTCCGGGCTTATCGGCCCGCGCTTGCGGTTTCCTCGAAGTGCCGTATCCCTGCTGATGTGTGCCTGCTTCCCCTCGGGCGACTCGGGTAGCCAACTGTTACCGGGCACGCCCCACCCGCGGGCGGCGACAATGTCACGGGCCGCCGTCGCGTACTCGCTGCTCAGCCGGTCGAGGTACAAGTAGCCGTTGAGGTGATCGGTCTCGTGCTGGAAGCAGCGCGCAAGCACGCCGCTGCCGGATACCTCGACGGCATTCCCCTCCACGTCGGATCCGGTGACGACAGCCCATTCCGACCGCACGAGGGGGTAGCCCTCCTCCATGGGGACTGACATGCATCCTTCCACGTCAGCTTCCGGGTCTGGTGCACGCTGGGGCAGCTGGGATGTCCGCAGGACCGGGTTCACGATAGTGCCCACGTGCCAGTCGCCGTCGGCGTCCAGGCAGTCGTAGACGAAGACCCGCAGATCCACACCGATCTGGTTGGCGGCCAGTCCGACCCCACCGCCCGCGTACATGGTGTCGAACATATCGGCGACCAGTTCCCGCAAGCCAGAGTCGAAGGTTGTGACGGGGCGCGTTGGCGAGTGCAGCACAGGATCGCCGTCGATGAGGATACGTCGAATGGTCATAACTAACTGTTACCCTGCGCCTGTCAACAAATTATTGGCAGCAGATCTATTCGCGAATAAACGGCGGCGGTTTTGGTAATGATGGCCGCCCGGCCCTTGCGCGGGCTGCGCGGGATGCCTGCCGCCTGACGGGGACCGCGCTAAGTGGCCTGGGCGGCGGAGCATCGCATGAATCCAGAACGTATATGGCATGTCCAGCGCCTTCCTCACCATCGCCTCGATCTGCTCTTCGGTGCAGGCGTTGCCGCGCATCCGGTCGGTCTGCCAGGCGATGAAGCGGTCGCGCCATGCGATCGCCTCGTCGAGTTCGGAGCGGTCGGGCTGGTGGCCTATCACCATCTGGTCGAATTCCTCGGTGGTCTCCTACGGCAGTTGTAGGACTCTGTTGGCGATCTTTAGTGGATCGCGGCGGCGCACAGCGCGTGAAGGCGGCTCGCTCGGCGATGGGCCCTGGGAGTGGTGCCGGTCCAGTCGGCAACGCGGGTGATGTTGCAGGCCAACGCGGTCAAGACGTGCTGGACGTGGGTCTTGGCCAGACCGTGGTAGCGGGATCGGCGCAGGCCGTGGGCACGGACGTTCTGGGAGATGGTGGCCTCGATGCCGGCGCGGATTGCATACCGTTTCTGCCACTGCCCGGTTTCCTGTTCGAGACGGTTGCGGGTCTGGATCTCGTGCAGCGGCTGAGGCAGGAGCGCCAGGGACCGGGGCCGGGCGGCGGAGTCGGTGCACTGGGCGCGGACCGGGCAGGCCAGGCAGGTGGCCTTGCCGAACTTGACCTGGATGTAGTCGTGTCCGCTGATCCACAGCGGCCTCCATTCCCGGCTGACGGCGCCTTGGGGGCAGGTGGCCTGCTGTTTCTGCCAGTTGATGGCGAAGGCGGACTTATCGAAGCCCGTCCCTGCCTTGGCCTGGTGGCTGTGGTCCGGG
>DASQVO010000455.1:0-3230 GCA_035640715.1 Streptosporangiaceae bacterium | reverse complement strand
GGCAGGAGGAGCGTGCTGTAAAACCGCTTCCGAACTACAGGTATAGAACAACTGGAACGACCTGGCGATCGGCGTCTGCACCGGCCCATCCGGGTCCTGGAAGACGCTGTGGCCGCACATGAAACATTACGACTGACATCTGCCGGGAGTGTCGCCGTCGAACCAGTTCATCGGCTGGATGTGTGCCCGAGCGCGACGTTTGTTGCATCAGCCACAACGGCATCGCGCTGTGGTCCTCGAGCGCTGCGGGCTCCGCCGTCGGCGAGGCAGCCATGCAGGCAACGGAAACTTCCTCCTGTATGCAAGCCCGGGCTCGGCGGTGTGGAACAGCCGCCCCTTCCCCGGTCAGCGCCGCTCAAGCTGAGCGAGGATGGCATCGGCGGCAGCGCTCGCACCACCTGCGCCGGCGATTTCCCCGGCCATCCACTTCAGGCGCTCGCGCACCTGTTCGTTGTCGGCGACGCTGAGCACCGCAGTGCGGACGTTATCCGGAGTGAGGCTATCGCCGTCGAGCAGTTCACCGAGGCCTAGTTCCTTGACGCGGCGGGCGTTGAGGCCCTGCTCGGGGACCTGCGGAAGCGTGACCAGCGGTACGGCGCACGCGAGGGCTTCCATGATCGAGTTCATGCCGGCGTGTGAGATGAAGGCGGTGGCCTGCCGCAGTATCGCCTGCTGGGCCACTGAGGGTGCCGCCTCGACATTGCCAGGCAGCGGGCCGAGCGATTCGCGCGTGGTGCGCCCGATGGACATCACGACATGCCAGTCGGTGTCGGCGAAGGCGGCCGCGCAGGCGCGGAACACGTCCGGACGGTCGTTGAACGCGCTGCCCAGCGACACCAGCGCGAGTGGCCTGCCGTCACCCGACGGTTGCCACTCGGTGCCAGGCTGCAGGGTCGGCCCGACGAACCGGTAGCTGGCGTCGAACGTGTCCGCGGCGATCTGGAAGGCCGGCGGCACGAACACGAGGGTCAACGGCACCGGCTGTACGGCCATGGGGGCAAGCGGGGTGGTGAGCCCCTGCTCCACAGAGAAGTCATACAGACGGCTGGCATAACGGACGAGTGCCGCGTTGTCGGGGCGGAAATCGGACGGCAGAAGCTCGGCAAGGGGCAGGTGCTCGTTGATGGCCATGCTAGGAATGCAGGAGATCGCGGGCACGCCGAGACGCCCAGCGATCGCCGCGCCGATGGGCGCGACCGTTGCGTCGAAGCACACGACGTCCGTTCCCCCGGCCTGAGCGTCCGCCACCAAGGCATCCAGTCGCGGCGCGGCCGTGTCAAGGAGGTTCTCGAGAAGCTCGATGAAACTCGTGGTGGTGAAGCGTTCACGCGACAGGGAAGTTGGGTCCAGCGTCCATGGCAGCTCCGCGACACGTGCCCCGACCGCCCTGGCGGCGGGCAAGTGGCCCGGGCCGCTAGCGAACGTGACCCGGTGCCCTCGCGCGCCGAGTTCCGCCATGACAGGCAGCAACGGATTAACGTGGCCTGCCGCCGGCGACGCGACGAAGAGCAGGTGTTTGCTCAAGATGATTCTCCTCGACCGGACAAAGCCCAACATCACGCAAATGGCCGACCGGAACGGGAGCGGCGGCCAGCCACTGAGGATGAACTTAGGCCAGGACGATCGCTAGCGGATCAACGATGGTTAGACGCGCCGCCGATCGTCGTGGTCCCCCGTCCAGGTCATGCTGCTGCACACCGCGGACAGGCCGCTTGAGCCGGGCCTGGGCACGGTGACAGACACCACCATCCGTTCGGAAAATTCTTTTGATCATCCCTAACGGACGGTGGTGCCTGTGCATGGGGCATGCCTTAAACCGACTTGGCGCACGTGTCGAAGACCGCACCGAACGCGTCAGCATCCCCGGCCTGGGCACGAGCCCGCAATTGCGGCGTTGGATCGTTCATATTCACCAACTGGCTAGGTCTGCCCCCAGGTTCCCCGCGAGTCGCGTCACATTATTGTGCCGGGATGCGCCACAGCCGCTCGGCCGACAGGCCAAACCGTCGAGGCCTTGCCGGCACGCCGCCGCCCACGCGGTCAGGCTGCGATCGCTACGAACCGCTGCATGACCGCGAGGATCTGCCGGGAACGTTCCGTTAGAGAGAACGCGACGACGGTGGCACCGCTTGCGCGCTGTTTGCAGCGCCTGGGCCTACCGCATCTGCCGCGGGTGGCGTCGGCGCCGCCGCGGCCGTCGTCGCGGACGCGCACGTGCAGTACGCCCTCACTGGCGGTCACCTGGACCTCGGCGGCGGTGGCGTGCGCATGCTTGGCCGTATTGGTCAGCGCCTCGGCCACCACGTAGTAAGCGGCGATCTCGACCGGCTCGGCCAGCTGCCTCTCCACCTGGACGTCCAGCCGGACCGGGACCGCGGAGCGGTGGGCCAGCGCCTTCAGCGGAGCGCAGCCTGCCCTCGGCCAGGATGGCTGGGTGCAGGCCGCGGGCGATCTCACGCAGCTCTTCCAGCACCTCGACCAGCCAGTGGCCAGCCCGTCCAGCTGCCGCACCAGTTCACCAGCCCCGAGCGGCGCGGCCGACCGCACGGCCCGTAGCTGCAGGACGAGGGAGACCAGCCGCTGCTGGGCGCCGTCGTGCAGGTCACGCTCGATCCGGCGGCGGGTGGCATCGGCGGTGGCCACGATCCGCGCCCGGGAGGCGGCCCCCGACGCTGACCGGCGCGCCGGCAGCCGCGCGGACGCCCAGCTCGCGAGCAACCTCGCAGTCCGGGCCCGAGGTCCCGGTGGAGCCGTCGATCCGCGCGGGACGGCCGGTCTGGAACACCAGCGTGTACACGTTCCGCCCACCGGGGCTCACAACCAAAGGCTGGCCAGAAACCGTTCGGGTGGGCATGCCCAGCCACCCACCGCTAGCCAGGTCCAGCCGCGCTGATCACATCGCCGCTACCTGCCTGGCCTGCGGCGATTAGTCCAACATAACCGGATAATCCCCGCCAGGCTCCCCACGGCCGCGGCCACAGGCACAGGCGAGCTGGCCGAGGCGGTCACGCGGCTCGCAGCCGCTGCCGCCCGCGGAGACGCCGACCGGGCCGGGTCGCCCTGGCCGATCCCACCCAGGCCGCGTTCATCACCCCCTCCAACGGCGACGGCAGCCAGAACGAGACGGCGGTGCCCGGGCCCCTTGCTGAAGATGCCCAGGTAAGCCACCGTGACAGGGTCGGCCGGATCAGCGGATGGAGATCTTCGTCAGCCTGGCCTGGCGGATGCAT
>DASQVO010000454.1:0-8820 GCA_035640715.1 Streptosporangiaceae bacterium | reverse complement strand
TGACCAGGCCGGGCCGCCGCTCGATCAGCCGGGAGGCGAGGAGTTCGGCCACTGCGCCGGCCGCGCCGAACCGGCGAGCCGGGCCCGCTTCGGTGACCGGCGCGAGGAGCATGCCGAGGCCGCCGCCGCTGGCCGCCGCGGACCCGGTGAACACGAACGGCAGTTCCCGGCGGACCTCGTGCCAGGCCGGCGCGGCCGTCTGGGCGAGCAGGACCGCCGTGTAGGAGGCTACGCCCGGGGCGAAGACAGCCGCGGACAACCCGGCCGGGCGCGCGGCGGCGCGCAGCAGCCGGCCCGGCAGCGTCGCGCGCAGCGAAGGCGGCAGCAGTTCGGCCATGGCCGCCAGGCTGCTACCGGGCCCGTAGGCCACGAGGATCCAGGTCCCGACGCTCATCGGCGAGCTCGGCTTGGCGACCCGCAGCATGTGGTGGAACCGCTCGGGCCGGCCCAGGTCCGCGACCAGCAGATACATGCTGGCCAGCAGGGCGCCGAAGCCGCCCAGGCGGGCCGCCCGGCGAAGCGCAGGGCGCCCGGTCAGGTCAGCGCCGGCCGCGAGCAGCGCCGAGCCGGCGGTCAGGCCCCCGGTGAACAGGTACGCCGGGATCTTCCACTCCCACACCGGCGGCTTCAGCACGGGCCGGCCGTAGTAGGAGCGGAATTCGGCGCGGGGCACCGTGACCGGCTCGCGGCTACCGTCGTCCCGCGGGCCACGGCCTCGCCTGCCAGCCCCACGGTGCCGTCCCCAGCCGAAGGTCCTGGCCCTGGCGTCGGCTGCGCCGGTGTCGCTGCGTGGCTCCCGGAGCGAGCCGTCGCCGTCCGTCACCGGGCACCCCGGCCCAGGAATACCGACACCGCGGCGGCCAGCAGCGCAGAGGCGGCCGCACCCGCGTACTTCCACATCTCCGGCAGGTCACGGGTGGGCACGACCGGATCCGGTGGCAGCCCGTACACCTCGGGCTCATCGAGCAGCAGGAAGAACGCCCCGTCGCCGCCCACCCCGTCGTTAGGGTCGGCGCCGTAGAGCCTGGCCTCGGGCACCCCGTCCTCGTGCAGTTGCGCCAGCCGCTGCCCGGCCCGTTCCCGTAGCTCGTCCAGGGGGCCGAACTGGATGGAGTCCGTCGGGCAGGCCTTGGCGCAGGCTGGTTCGAGGCCGCCGCGCAGCCGGTCGTAGCACAGCGTGCACTTCCAGGCCCGCCCGTCGCCGGGCCGCCGGTCGATCACCCCGTAGGGGCAGCCGGACACGCAGTAGCCGCAGCCGTTGCAGATGTCCTCCTGCACCACCACCGTGCCGAACTCGGTGCGGAACAGCGCCCCGGTCGGGCAGACGTCCAGGCAGCCGGCGTGCGTGCAGTGCTTGCACACGTCGGAGGACATCAGCCAGCGGAACTCCGTGCGGCCCTCCGCCCCCGTGGCCGCACCGGGCAACTGGAAGGAGGGGAAACCGAGGTCGACGGGGGCGGTGCCGAGCTCACCGCCGCCTCGTTCGGCATGACGGAGGGCGTCGGCCACCACTCCGGCCGCGGCGTCGCTGCCGGAGGGCCCGGTGGGCAGGCCTTCGAGACCTGCGTCCTGCTGACCCAGCGGGCGTTGCTGTTCGATGAAGGCGACGTGCCGCCAGGAGTCCGAGCCGAGCATGCCGGTGTTGTCGAACGACATGCCGAGCAGGTTGAGGCCGTCCTCGGGCACGCTGTTCCATTCCTTGCAGGCCACCTCGCAGGCTTTGCAGCCGATGCAGACCGAGGTGTCGGTGAAGAACCCGACCCGGGGCGGATGCTCCCGGTGGCCGGCGTCCGCGGCAGGATCCGCCAGCGGGCCGTAGAAGCTGTGCGTGTCCGTCATGGTTGTCCCTCCGGCCTCGGCGGGCTCACGAGGCCGGCCGGCTCGATGTGGGCCGGCCCCACTCCATCGCCGGCCGTCATGATCCGGGTCCCGGTTTCCGGCGTGATCCCGGCCCGGCGGCGGTAGTCGCCGATGTAGTCCAGCAGGGCGGGACCCCGCGGGCGGCGCCCGGGGCGCACGTCGCACGTCAGCACCTTGCTCTCCTGGATGAACACGTTCGGATCGGCCACCACGCCGATCAGGTCGTTGACCACGTCGCCGCGGGTCAGGCCGGTCTGGCCCCAGTGGTAGGGCATCCAGACCTGGTGGACGACCCGGCCGCCCACCTGCAGCGGCGCCATCCGGTCGGTGACCACCACCCGGGCGTCCACCGCGGTCCGGCTGGTGATCACATGCCCCCAGTCCAGGTGGTGCAGGCCGCGTTCGGCCGCCAGTTCCGGCGACACCTCCACGAACAGCTCCGGCTGGAGCTCCGACAGGTATGGGAGCTGCCGGCTCATGCCGCCCGCGGTGTGGTGCTCGGTCAGCCGCGCCGCGGTGAACACGTAGGGGAACACCTCGCTGTGCGCCTCGGGCGGGGACGGGTTCGACGGGTTGTCCGGGCGCCCGTAGACCATGCGGACCGGGCTGGCCTGCTGCTTGTACAGCAGGTTGCGCATGGGCGACTCGTGCGGCTCGTAGTGGGTGGGCATCGGGCCGTCGGCGAGCCCGGCGGGCGCGAACAGCCACCCCTTCCCGTCGGACATCATGATGAACGGGTCGTCGCCGCACAGCGCCTCGGGTCCCGATGCCCCCGCGGGCGGCTGGTAATCCGGCGGCTTGTTCTTCTCGAAGTCCGGGGTGTCGTGGCCGGTCCACTCGCCGCGTCCGGCATCCCACCACACCAGCTTCTTCCGCTCGCTCCACGGCCGTCCCTGCGGGTCGGCCGAGGCGCGGTTGTACAGCACGCGCCGGTTCAGCGGCCAGGTCCAGCCCCACTCCGCCTCGTACGGCCCCTGCTCGAACCGGGACTTCCGGCGCCGGGCCTGGTTCACCTCGTCGGCGTACACCCCGCTGTAGATCCAGCAGCCGCAGGCCGTGGAGCCGTCCGCCTTCAGATCGAGGTACCCGCTGACCGTCCGCCCGGTGCGCAGGTCGATCCCGTTGATGTGGCGCAGCACGTCCGCGGCGGACGGCTCGTCGCCGTCGGTCTGGTAGTCCCAGGCCAGATCGAGGACGGGGCGGTCACGCTCGTCGGCCGAGCCGGCCAGCTTCTCCTTCAGCCGCCGGCCGAGGTGGTAGAAGAACCACAGCTCCGACCGCTGGTCACCGCTCGGCTCAACGGCCTGGTCCCGCCACTGCAGCATCCGCTGGGTCTGGGTGAAGGTCCCGGATTTCTCCACGTGTGAGGCGGCCGGGAAGAAGAACACCTCCGTGCGGCACCGCTCGGTGACGATCTCGCCGGTCTCGATCTCCGGGGCGTCCTTCCAGAACGTGGCGCTTTCGATCATGGTGAGGTCGCGGACCACCAGCCAGTCCAGGTTGGCCATGCCCAGGCGCTGCAGGCGGCCGTGCGCCGAGCCGACCGCGGGGTTCTGGCCGAGCAGGAAGTAGCCGAAGACCTTCCCGTCGACCATGTCCATGGCGGAGCGGTAGGTGCCGTGGTCGCCGTTGATCCTCGGCAGGTAGCCGAAGCAGTAGTCGTTCTCCGCCGTCGCCGCCTCGCCCCAGTACTCCTTCAGCAGCGAGGTCATGTACGTGTCGGCGTTGCCCCAGAATCCCTTCTGGTTGCGGCCGCGGACGTTGTCCAGGTAGGCGGTCAGGTTCTCGTGGGTGGTGTCCGGCATCGGCAGGTAGCCGGGCAGCAGGTTGAACAGGGTCGGGATGTCGGTGGAGCCCTGGATGCTGGCGTGCCCGCGCAGCGCGTAGATCCCGCCACCCGGCCGGCCGATGTTGCCCAGCAGCAGCTGGATGATCGACCCGGCCCGGATGAACTGGGCGCCGACGGAGTGCTGTGTCCAGCCGACGCTGTAGACCAGCCCGGTGGTGCGCTCCCGGCCGGAGTTCGCCGTCCAGGCGCGGCACACATCCAGGAACAGGTTCTGGGGTACCCCGCAGATCTTCTCCACCATCTCCGGCGTGTAGCGGGCGAAGTGCCGCTTGAGCACCTGGTACACGCAGCGGGGATGTTCCAGCGTGGGGTCGGCAGCGATCTGGCCGGCCGCGCCCTCGACCACCGGGCCGCTCGCGCCGTGCTGGTACGGCGAGGACTGCTCCTTCGCGCGGCGGCCCGGCGTCGCCTCCGCCGCGATGCTCTCGTAGGACCAGCTCGCCGAGTCGTAGGAGGCGGTGTGCGGGTCATAGCCGCTGAACAGGCCGTCCAGGTCCTCGGTGTCCTGGTACCGCTCGTTCAGCAGGAACGGCGCGTTGGTGTAGGCCGTTACGTACTCGCGGAAGTCCAGGCCGTTGGACAGGATGTAGTTGATCACGCCGCCGAGGAAGGCGATGTCGGTGCCGGTGCGCAGCGTGACGTGCTGGTCGGCGAGCGCGCTGGTGCGGGTGAACCGCGGGTCGATGTGGATGACCCGCGCGCCGCGCGCCTTGGCCTCCATCACCCACTGGAACCCGACCGGATGGGCTTCGGCCATGTTCGAGCCCATGATGATGATGCAGTCGGAGTTGGCCAGATCCTGCTGGTAGTCGGTGGCGCCGCCGCGCCCGAACGAGGCTCCCAGACCGGGAACCGTTGCGGAGTGTCAAATGCGGGCCTGGTTCTCGATCTGAATGGCGCCCAGGGCGGTGAACAGCTTCTTGATCAGGTAGTTTTCCTCGTTGTCCAGGGTGGCGCCGCCGAGGCTGGCGATGCCCATGGTGCGCCGCAGCACCTTCCCGGCCCCGTCAGTGTCCTGCCAGCCCTTCCGCCGGGCGTCCAGCACCCGGTCGGCCACCATGTCCATGGCCACCTCGAGGTCCAGTTCCTGCCACGCGGTGCCGTAGGGCGGCCGGTAGCGCACCTTCTGCTCCCGCTGGGGGCCGGTGACAAGCTGCTTGCTGGCCGAGCCCTTCGGGCACAGCCGCCCGCGCGAGATCGGGCTGTCCGGGTTGCCCTCGATCTGGATGACCTGCTCGTCTTTCACATAGACGCGCTGCGCGCAGCCCACCGCGCAGTAGGGGCAGATCGAGTCAGCCACCCGGTCGGCGGTCTCCGTGCGCGGCCTCCGGCCGGCCGAGCGTTTAGACTCGGCCGCCTTGCCTCGCCCCAGGCGGTCCGTCCCCGTGAGTTGCCGGTATACCGGCCATGCGCCGATCCACCGGTCCATGCCCATCCGCCTCCCCATCGTGCGGTGGCATTCACCTAGTGCCAACGCTACTCCCTGGATGTGATGTCCCAGCTTCCCGGCGAGTTCTCGAACTTGCGGGAGCCTAGCTGAGGGGCCGTCAACTGCTATCAGGTGAGTAGGCATTTTTGTCGTACGTATGTTCTAATATGAGACCGTGAACCTGTCCGAGTGGGCCAGTCGTGTGGGGGTCTCCAGGTTCACTGCTTATCGGTGGTTTCGTGAGGGGACGTTGCCGGTGCCCGCCCGTCGCGCCGGACGCCTGATCCTGGTGGACGTGCTTCCGGATCCGGGCGCACAGACGGTGGTGGCCGGGCACCGTGACCGCCTGCCGCGCTTCGGCACCGAGCATCTCGAGGCGGCGCTTCCGGCACAGGGCCGGCAGATCGTCGTGGTTGACGAAGGCGAGGCTGACGACGACCTTGTCCGCGACATGACCGGGGTCCTCACGAGCTTCTGTGGCCGCCTCTACGGCCGCCGCGGGGCGCGCAACCGGGCGCTGAAGGCCCTCGGGTGCGCGAGGAACGACGTCGGGCCCATGGCCCTCCGTTCGGGGAAGGCCCAATGATCGTCGAGCTGCCGACGCTCGCCCAGGCGGCCACGGTGGCCGGGCTCACCGGCGGTCGGCAGCTTGCGGCCGCCGAACCCGGCAAGCTGTCGCGGCGGGTCGGCATCGGCCCCGGCTTCGAGGTGCACCGGGCGGCGGTGGAGTCGGTCTCGGTGCTGTTCAAGCTCTTCGACGAGTCCGGCGCCGAGGTGCCCTCGGGGTGGTCGCTCACGGCAGCCCAGTTCGAGGTGGAGTGGCCCACGGACCCCGGCGTTGTCCGCTCCCACTTCGGCGCCCGGCGCTTCGCCTACAACTGGGCTCTGGGCCAGGTGAAGGCCGACCTCGACGCTACGAAGGAGGATCACGGCCACGAGAGCGTGGCATGGAACCTCGCGGCGCTACGCAAAAAGTGGACCAGAACAAGGACGAGGTGGCCCCCTGGTGGCGGGCGAACTCGAAGGAGGCGTACTCGGCGGGCATCACCGACCTCGTCCGGGCGCTTTCCAACTGGAAGGCGTCGAAGTCCGGGAGGCGCAAGGGCAAGAGGGCCGGGTTCCCCAGGTTCAAGGCCAAGCACCGCGACCAGGGACGGGTGCGCTTTACGACCGGGGCCATGCGCCTGGGGCCCGACCGGCGCAGCATCGTCGTCCCGGTCATCGGCACGCTCCGCTCCAAAGAGAACACCCGCCGGCTCGAGCGCCACCTGCGGAAGGGCAACGCCCGCATCCTGTCGATGACGGTCGCCGAGCGCTGGGGGCGGCTGTTCGTCTCGGTCAACTACGCCATCCGCACCCCGGTCCGGGTGCCACCGGCCAAGCCCGGTGTGCGGGCCAGGGTGGATCTCGGCCTGCGGACGCTCGCCACGGTGGCCGGCACCGACGGTGAGGTCCACGAGATCGAAAACCCCGCCCCCCTGCGCGTCACCCTGGCTACGCGCAGGCGGGTGGGGCGGCAGATGTCCCGGCGCATCCCCGGCTCCAAGGCCCACGAGCGGGCAAAAGCCAAGCTCGCCCGGCTGGACCGCAGAGCCGTGCACCTGCGGCGGGAAGCATGGCACCAGCTCACCCACTGGCTGGTGTCGGCCTACGGCGAGGTCGTGATCGAAGACCTCAGCATTGCGGCGATGAAGCGCAGCATGGGCCGGCGGGCCTTTCGCCGGGCGGTCTCCGATGCTGCGCTGGGCCAGTTCCGGCCGATGCTCACCCATAAGAGCGAACGGACGGGGACCCGGGTCGTCGTGGGCGACCGCTGGTATCCCTCCAGCCAGATCCATCACGGTTGCGGGTGCCAGCTGCTCGCCCCGGCCAAGCTGGCCAAGCTCCTGGTCTGCCAGGTCACCGGCAAGCTGGTCGACCGGGACCGCAACGCCGCACTCAACCTCCGCGACTGGCCGGATCATGCCAGTTGTGGCCCAGTTGGGGCCACGGCCCCCGCCGTCAGCAGTTCCATCGGCAGCGATGGAGACGCGGGCTCGGGCGGTGAGGTGACGCACCGCCGGAGGAGGGGACGTAAGACCACGGGCGCCTGCGCCCGGGCCGCCCCCAGTGAGGCCAGAACCAAACCGGTCCCCGACCGGGGAGGAACCTCGAAAGAGGTGCCGATTGGTGAGTGCAACTAGAACACACTCATCGGCAACGGTTTGGGACCGGTCGTCCTCGGCGACCAGGCCGCTGGGTGAAGCTGGAGCCCTGGTGGCCGCGTCGGCCGCGGAAGCGGTCCGGGATGCGCGCGTAGTCATCACGATGCTGCCGACGGCTGATGCGGTGAATTCAGTGGTCCTCACCGGCGGTGCGGCCGGGGCGTTCGCCGAGGGAGCGGTATGGGCGCAGATGGGCACGATCGGCGAGGCCGCCACAGCCGAGATGATCGGCCGGCTCGGCCAGCTCCGGCCCGATGTCATGTTCGTGGACGCCCCGGTGTCGGGCAGTAAGGGGCCCGCCGAGAAGGGTCAGCTGCTCATCCTGGCCTCCGGGCCAGCCGCGGCGGAGGCGATAACGGGCCCGGTGTTCTCGGCGATCGGCCGCAAGACCCTGTGGCTCGGCCAGGCCGGCCAGGGTAGCCGGATGAAGCTGGTCGTCAACGCCTACATGTTCATCCTTATCGAGGGTGTCGCCGAGGCGCTGGAACTGGCCACCCGGCTAGGCATCGATCCGGGGAAGCTGGCTGAGGCGATCGAGGGCGGCCCGCTCGACGCGCCGGCCGCGGACGCCAAGCTGCACAAGATGGAACGCGGCGATTACGCGCCCGAGATGCCGCTTGAGTGGGCGCTTAAGGACGTGGACCTGGCCGCAGGGGCCGCGCCCGGTGCCACGCTGCCGCTGCTCGCGGCCCTGTCCCGGCAATGGCGCTCTGCCGTTGAGGCTGGGCATGGCCGGGAAGACGTCAGCGTCGCCCGGCTGGGATTGGTGAACACCAATCCCGCCGACCAGGCGAACTGATTCCCGGCCATCAATGGGCCAGACTGGTCGATCGCGCCAGGCAAACCAGGCCAGCCGCGCTAAGCCTTGCAGCCGGGTCAGGGATGGTGGTGATTGCCGAGGATGAGGCCGGCATAGATGAGGCCTACCTCAATCTCGCCGATGCGGCGCGGTCCCAGGCCGCCGACCTGAGTGAGCCGATGCTGCTGGTACAGCTCGATGACATCGCCGACTGTGCGTGGGGGATCGAACGGCGCGCCATGGCCACGGGCCAGGAGATTGAAAGCTGCGCTGGACAACACGGTGCGCAGGCAGTCAACGGGGCAATCGGGCACAATCGGCCCGGCATGGTCCGTGGTCACGTGCGGGCTGCGCGGTGTGGTCAATGGTCAGGGCCTCCGTCTATGTCACGTCTGCGGTGGCGGATCACCAGACTCAGGCGGGTCCACGCGAGTTCAGGCCTGAGCCCGGCAGCAGATGCCCAGCTTCTCTTCGTCGCGATATGTAACTAGCTCACACCGGGGCGGGGTGAACGGTCATCGCACAGTTCGGGCGATTCGCTGCTCGTTGCGGGCGAACAGGTGAGGGCGCATCGCCCCGATCACGCGAGCGATCGGCCCAGCGGCTGCGTGAGGAGGCTTTGCTGGCTTGGATGCGGGCCGGTGCAGCCATGATGACGGTTCCGGCGCACATCGCACGA
>DASQVO010000453.1:0-20222 GCA_035640715.1 Streptosporangiaceae bacterium | reverse complement strand
CTCGCCGACGCGGTATGCAAGATCGCCTTCGACGGCCTCCGCGTCCGCTCCGTATGACGTAACCGGCCCCGCCACCATGCTCCCCGCCATCGATACCTGCTGCAATCACACCGGAGTAGTATCGTTGCGGCCGGTTTCCTGGACTGCCTGGGAGAGACGGTCCAGGAGCGGCATGGGCTCTACCAGTGGCTAACCAAAGACGGATGTAACCAGCGCAGCCGTTGGGAGGGCTTGTGAGTTCAGATGGCGCGCTGCGTGTTCAGCCAGGTGGTCATCGTGCCAGCTCCTTCCTGGTGTGGTGACGCTCGTGTGGCGCCGCAATCCCGGCCATTGTCATGACCGGGCAGCTGCGCTCATATCCGCCAGTGCACAGTGCGGGTGGCCAGTCCCAGCCCACGGCAGACCGGGACGCCGGCAGGCGGCCCGCGAGGCTAGCCCGGCTGGACGGCAGCCGGGTCGCTGGGGAGTACGAGCTCGAGCTGGCTGCGTGAGCTGATGCCGAGCTTGGTGAAGACCTTGCCCAGGTGGTACTGGACCGTGCGCACGCTGATGAACAACTGGGCGCCGATCTGCGGGTTCGACAGGCCATCACGGGCCAGCCGCGCGACCTGGGCCTCCTGGGCGGTCAGCTCAAGTGCCGTCTCGACGGTGCGCTTGCGGGCGGTCGCGCCAGTGGCCAGCAGCTCACGGCGGGCCCGCTCAGCGAACGCCCCGGCGCCCATCGCACCCATCATCTCGTAGGCGGTGCGCAGCGGCTCCCGCGCCTCACCGCGGCGGCGCTCCCGGCGCAGCCACTCACCGTAGAGGAGATGGCCGCGGGCCAGCTCCACACGGAGCCGGGTCCGGCCCAGATGGCCGATCGATTCGCGATAGAAGCGCTCGGCGGCCTCGCCATCACTGAGCAGGGCCCGGACACGGGCCTCGATCCCCAGCACCCAGTCGCCAGGCGTAATCCGGGTGCGCTCGGACAGCCACCGGAGCACACCCTCCAGGAGGGGCCTGTCACCGGTCCTGGCGGCTGCCTCAGCCAGCTCCGGGACGATCAGGGGCCCATACCCCGGCTGGTCACGTTCGAAGACCCGCCGGGCGGCCACCAGCGCCGCGTCATGACGCCCCAGGCCGTTGCAGAGCACCGAGCTGGCATAGGCAGCAAGCGCATTCAGGTTTCCCGGCCCGCGGGCGGCGGCCTGCCGTGACGTGCTGCCGGTCAGCGCGGACGCCTCTCGCTCCTGGCCTCGCCACGCCGCGAGGAGCCCTTCGCGGTACCCGAGCGGCGGGTTCCCCGTCGCCTCGGCAAGTAGCCGGCCCTCTTCTATCATCTGCGCAGCCGCCGTCAGCTCCCCCGCCAGAAGATGGCTTCCGGCAAGAAAATCGAGCGCAAACTGCAGGTGCACGAGCGCGCCCGCGTCGCGGGCCAGCCGGACCTGGCGAGCCGCCAGGGCATGCCAGGACTCGAAGTCCCACAGCTCCCGGGCGATGACGGCGCTGACTCTGGAACCGGCCAGCCAAAACCAGCGGCTGGCATCGTCCGGATCGGCACTCAGAGCGAGAAGCAGCTCCAGCGCCCGGGTCAGCGCCGGCGCAGCGGCTGCGTACCCATCGGTAAACCGCAACGCGAAGGCGTCGAGCGTGACGTCAACCGCACGCGGCGGGTCCGGGCTAGGGGGCGCGGCGCGGGCCGCGCACGCCACCTCCCGCACCACCTCACCGGGGCTGTCCAGGCCGCCGCCGGCCCACATCGCGGCGACGAGCGCCTCCAGGTGTATCTCGCGTGCCAGGCGGATGTCGAGCGGCTCAAAGTGCCTGGCCGCGCTGAGGAGCAGGCGCGCAGCGTCGCCGCCGCGAAGCTGGTCAAAGACGATCTGCCCGCGCAGGTGCTCCACCTCGGCGGCCCGCAGTGCGTCAAGCGGCCCGGCTTCCACCGTGACCAGCAGCCCGAGTGCCGCGTCAACGGCGCCGGCGTCGCGCTTGGCCCTGGCCGCGGCGAGCAGGCGCTGCGCGCGCCGGGCCGGGTCGGGTGTCAGCAACGCCGCGCGCTCCACGAACGCGGCCGCCGCGGCCATGCCGCCGCGGGCCTGCGCCCGGTCCGCTGACCGCTCAAGCTCCGCGGCAACCTCCTCATCCGGGCCCGGCGCGGCCTGCGCCCGATGCCAGGCCCAGCGGTCCGGATCAGCCTGCGGATCAGTGACCTCCGCCAGCGCGCGATGCAGCTCCTGCCTCTGCTGAAGCGACGCCGACTGGTAGGCCGCCGACCGCACCAGCGGATGACGGAACCGCACCCGGGCGCCGAACTCGACCAGGCCGGCCTCGGCCGCCGGCGCCGCAGCCTCAGCCGGCATCCCCAGCCGCCCAGCCGCCCGCCACGTCAGCAGCGGGTCACCGGTCGGCTCGGCCGCCGCCAGCTGCAGCAACCGGCGCGGCCCAGCAGGAAGAGCATCGGCCCGCTGCCGGAAGTTCTTCTCAATCCGCCCCGACAGCGGTACCGCGCCGGGCAGCCCGAACCCCCCGGCCAGCTGAGCCGGCGTCAGGCCCCGCGGCAGCTCCAGCAGGGCCAGCGGGTTGCCGTGTGTCTCCGCGACGATCTGATCCCGCACCCGGTCATCCAGCAGCGCCCGCGCATCATCCTCCCCCAGGCCCCACCCTCAGCTCGGGCAGTCCTGCCAGGTCGTCGCTCGGTGCGCGCGCAGCGAAAACCATGCCCACCGATTCCGCCTCCAGGCGCCGCGCCACGAACCCGAGCACCTGCGCCGAGGCGCGATCCAGCCACTGCTGGTCATCCACCAGGCATACCAGCGGCCGCTCCCCGGCTACGTCGGACAGCAGGCCAAGCACAGCAAGACCGACCAGGAAACGGTCCGGGGGCGGCCCGGCACTGACACCGAACGCGGTCCGCAGCGCCTCACCCTGCGGCACCGGCAGACGATCCAGGTGATCCAGCATCGGCGCGCACAGCTGATGCACCCCGGCAAAGGCAAGCTCCATCTCCGACTGCACACCCGCCGCGCGCGCAACCCGGCAGCCCGACGCCTGCCCTGCCACATAATCCAGCAGCGCCGTCTTCCCCACGCCCGGCTCTCCGTACACCACCAGTGCACGGCTCTCACCCGCGCGGACAGCCCCGGCAAGCCGGTCGAGCGCGTCGCACTCGGCGCCACGGCCCCTCAGTTGCCCGGCACCCCCGGCAGCCCGCCCGCTCACAGTGCTGGAGCCGTAGGTGACCACGGATGAATCCGCCAGCGGTTTCGCCTCCGAGGAGGTGCCACAGACGGATCTTTCCACCTCAGAGTCGGCAGTCCCGAGAGAGCGTCGGGCGGGAGCACAGCACCACCCTACTTCTCCGCCAGGTTGTCCGGTCAGGCGAGATGACCCCGAGCATGTCGGTGCCGAAATTCGGCTATGAGTATTGAGCACTGCTCGTTCGCCGGGCAGGACGGCAGGTACGGCTCAGACTTCGATCCGGGGCTGGCTGCCGAGATCGCCGCCGCGGGTATATATATGCCCGACGATGAACGTGCACGCACTGTCGATGCGTGACCGCTTTGGTGACGCGCTGGAGAAGGTGATCATGAACCTGTACTCGCATGGAGTGCAGATCATCGCAGGCACTGGCCTGGCCGAGCCCGCCGGCCACGGCAGCCCGTGACGGCGCTGGCGGCGGCATTCGACCGGATATCCGTCGATGAGCTGCGCAACCGTGGTGGCTTTAAATGGACCTACGCCGGTCCTGACGTGCTCGGTGCCTTTGTCGCCGAGATGGATTTCGGTACCGCCCCGGAGGTCGAGGCCGCGCTGCGTGACGTGATCACCCGGAATGACTTCGGCTATCTCACCCCAGGCGCGGTCCAGGAGATGGCCGAGGCTGTGGCAGGATGGCTCGCCGAGCAGTGCGGCTGGATCGTCGACCCCGCCAGGATCCGCCCGCTGCCCGATGTCATCAAGGGCCTGGAAGCCGCGATAACCGTCTTCTCCCGCGCGGACAGCCCGGTGATCCTGCCTACCCCCGCCTACATGCCGTTCCTCACGGTGCCGCCGTTGCTTGGCCGGCAGATCATCCAGGTGCCGATGATCACCACCGAGGGGCGGCTGGCTCTCGACCTGGACGGGATCGACGCAGCGTTCCGCGCAGGCGGCCACCTGCTCATCCTCTGCAACCCTTGCAACCCGGCCGGGCGGGTCTATACCAGGGACGAACTGGCCGCAGTAGCCGAGGTCACGCAGCGCAACGGCGGGCGAGTGTTCGCCGACGAGATCCACGCGCCCCTCGTCTACCCGGGCCACCAGCACATTCCTTACGCCTCGGTATCGGCGCTTGCCGCAGCGCACACCGTGACCGCTACCTCCGCGTCCAAGGGGTGGAACCTGCCCGGCCTCAAATGCGCCCAGCTGATACTCACCAACGACGCCGACATGGAAAAGTGGGATGCTGCGGGCAGGCTGGCCGAGCACGGCGCGAGCACACCCGGAGTACGCGCCAATATCGCCGCGTTCACCGCGGGCCGCAGCTGGCTCGCGGAGGTAATCGGCTACCTCGACGGCAACCGGAGGCTGCTCGCCGAACTGCTCGCGGAGCACCTGCCCGGTGTCCGTTACCTGCCCCCGGAGGGCACCTACCTGGCCTGGCTGGACTGCCGCGGCCTGGGTCTCGGCGACACCCCCGGGGAATTCTTCCTGGACAAAGCACAGGTGATGGTCAACGACGGCCCCGCCTTCGGGGACGCGGGCCAGGGGCACGTGCGGCTCAACTTCGCGACCCCACGACCGATCCTGGCCGAGATCGTCCGCCGCATGGGCCAAGCGGCAGCTAACCGCTGACCATTGAATGGGGCACCGTAATGGTGCCCCATAAAAAGGTGGTGAGCCGCTACGCCGGCGGCTGGCTGATGTTAACCATCCACGGGACGCCGAACTGGTCAACGCACATGCCGAACTCGTCGCCCCAGGCCTGCTTTTGCAGCGGCATCGTCGTGGTCCCATTGGCGGACAGCTTCTCCCAGTAGCCGCGCAGGGCGTCGCCGTCGTCGCCGCTGAGGCTCACGGAGAAACCGGCCATCGGAGCGTATTCCATGTCACTGGTGACATCGGCAGCCATGATCGTGTAGCCGGCGTCCGTTTCGAGCATCCCGTGCATGATCCGCGCGGCGTCGGGCGAGTCCTTGGCGCCGAACTCAGCGAACGTGTTGAGGTTGAGATTGCCGCCGAACACGCTCTGGTAGAACTCCATCGCCTGGCGGGCGTCGCCATTGAAGTTGAGGTATGGATTCAGCTGAGAGGCCATAGTCTTCTCCTGCGACGGGTCAGGTAGACGGGATCTTTGGGAACCGCAGCAACACGCGGGTTGATCGTAGCAGTCCGGCGCGGAGGCTGCCCAGACGTAGGAGATCTTCGGCAAGGCGGGACACCGGATTCGCAAGGGCACGGTTCTGGACCGCACGTCAGGGCTCTCCGATAACGGTGCCCGCTTCACCACGACGTACGTTCCCGGCATCTGATTCGCTCGCCGCAGGCGATTGGCTTGAGCACCCGGGTACGCAGTATTGGCTAGCTGCATCAGCTGATTTACGCACGCCCGCAGGTCCGCCGCGGCATCACTCATCTCTGCAAGCGTGTATGTAGGCCCACCTATAAGCATCGCCAGACTCCCGCCGTTGCAGAAATCGCCCCTAACTACGCGGGAACACCTTAACAGAGACAAGCCTTGCCATTAGTGGTACTCGTGGGACGGTGATGACCGGCCACCCGGTGGCAGGGAACTCAGTTCGCCGAAATACTGGTGAAACTGCTACGGAGGCCAAAAGTCAGAAATGGATGATGTCGGACCGGGGATCGTTCCACAGCACCTTGGATGTCGGCTGGCCGGTGATGTTCGCCATGCCGCGTAAGGCCTCGATTGAGTGCACCTTGCGATGATTGCGGCGCATCGGAGATGAGGCTCCCTCGGGCTATCCGACCGAGAGTTACAGGACGCCGCGATCGTGGGCGGCCTCGATGGCCGAGAGCGTCGAGCGCAGATGCCGGAGGGTCAGGCGCTCTATCGCTTCGGTGTCGCGCTTCCGGTACAACTGGATGAGTTCGGCGTGCTCGACGTTTGCTTCGGGAACCTGCTGCGGGCGCGCCTCCAGCGACAGGCTGACATACGCGGAGGCGCTGTCGCGCAATGTCGCGAGTATTCCGGCCAGCTTGCTCTTGTTGTCGGGCTCGGAGAAGATCGCGTGGAACCCGCGGTTGAGGTCAACCCAGGCGGACAGGTTGGTCTCGGTCTGCATCCGCGCGGCCAGTTCCTCAGCGTGGCCGAGCTCGGCGTCTGTGATGCGTTCCGCGACGCGGCGGACCATGATCGGTTCGAGCGTGATGCGGAGCTCATAGATCTCACGTACCTCGTCGATGTCCAGCGCACGCACCACCGCACCCCGGTGCGGGTCGAACACGACGAGACCCTCCATGGCGAGGTCCCTGAGCGCTTCCCGCAGCGGGGTGGTGCTGAGGTCGAGCTCCGCCGCCAGTTTCGTCTGGACGAGGCGGGTGCCACCGGTGAGCGTGCCGGCGAG
Organism: Streptosporangiaceae bacterium; assembly: GCA_035640715.1. Classification (GTDB taxonomy): domain Bacteria; phylum Actinomycetota; class Actinomycetes; order Streptosporangiales; family Streptosporangiaceae; genus DASQVO01. Next base: position 13,677 of record DASQVO010000453.1, on the reverse strand, counting down.
GATCGCCGAACGCAGCGTGGTCAGCGCGTATTCGTGCGCCGTCCGCGACCGCCCTGGCGCCGTCAGCTTGCCAACCGCCACCGAGTCTCCACATTGTCGTAGCCGGTCCTGGGAGGGCCGAACCCACAGTCTAGTTACGTGCTCTGATTATGCGCTGGAACCGAAGATACGGCCGCCGCGGCGAGCGAACTCCGCGCGGATCCGGTCAACCGGCTCTCCTGCGGCGAGCAGGCACCCCAGGAGGATGCGGGCCTTCCTCGGGTCAAGCCAGCCGGCTGGCACCGCGCCATGATCGAGCAGGTCACGCTCGGAACCAGCGAACCCGTAGGTGCCTTTCAGGACGGAGCCCGCTCCGGCACGGCTCGCGAGGACGACCGGTATCCGCTCTGCCGCCTTGGCTACCATCGTCGCCATCGCGGCGGAGGTGTGACCAGCGCCGAAGGCGGACAGCACGATCCCGTCGAACCCGGCCTCGCTGGCCAGAGCGACCAGCTCCCCGCCGTCACCGAGAGACGCCTCCAGCAGCGCCACCTTCGGGGTGCGTGCTGGCACAGGTCCCGGCAGCGGCTGGGGCCGCAGAGGCCGGTTGGCATACACCACCTGGCCCTCGTGGATCCGGGCGAGCGGCCCGAACGGCGCGGAGCTGAACGCGCCGAGCGCGGTGGTGTCGCACTTGCGCACCCGCGATGCGGCGTGGACCTCGTCGTTCAGGACGGCAAGCACGCCCAGGCCCCGGGACTCTGGCGCTGCCGCGGTGACCAGCGCGCCGAGCAGGTTCGCCGGGCCGTCGGCGCTGGGCTGCTGCGGCGGCCGCATGGCTCCCGTCATCACCAGCGGTTCGGCACGGTCCCAGTACAGGTCGAGCAGGTAACTCGTCTCTTCCAGGGTGTCTGTGCCCTGCGCGAGCACCACTCCCGCGGTCCCTCCGTCGACCGCGCGGTGAGCCCAGAGCAGTGCATCGGCGAGGTCGGCGAACTCCAGCGAGGCGCCTGGCACGGTGCGCAGGGTCTCCGTGCGCACCTCGATCGCGGGCGGAAGCCCTGGCAGGGACGCCAGCAGATCATCTGCCGCCAGCGAGGGCATCACTCCGTGCGGCCCGGTCGCTGCGGTCATCGTGATCGTGCCGCCCAGCGAGCCGACGGTAACTACTGGCGAGGTTCTCATCGCAGCCTCCTGATTAACAGTTTGCATCGTACACTTTATAAGATGCAAATCTGCACATCCCAGCCGAAAGACGAGGGATCTTGTGGCCACAGCAGACATCGACGGTCGGCGTGCCGGCAGCCACGTCAACGGACCCCGCCTGACCAAGACCGTCGCGCTGGTCAGCCTGATCGTGCTGGCCGGTTCCTATGTGGTCAATGCGATGGACCGGCAGGTCTTCCCCATTCTGCTGCCGGGTATCCGCTCCCAGTACCACTTCAGTCTCAGCCAGGGCGGCCTGCTCGCGACCATCTTCACGCTCGGCATCGGCGTGGCCGGATTGCCCACCGGCTACCTGCTCGACCGGATGTCGCGCAAGTCGGTCATCCTGCTGGGCATCCTGATCTACTCGGTTTTCACGATCCTGACTGCGGTCGCGACCGGCTTCGGGAGCATGTTCGCTTACCGCGCGCTGTCCGGCGTGGGCGAGGCGATGCAGAACGGTGCGCTGTTCTCCGCCGTCGGCGCGTACTTCTTCGCCAACCGGGCGATGGCGCTCGGCACCCTGAACTTCGCCTACGGCCTCGGCGGTTTCCTCGGCCCGCTACTCGGCGCCAGGATCGCGAGCGGCGGTGCCGGCTGGCGGGCGCCATTCTGGACCTACGGGCTCATCGGCATCGGGTTCGCCGTGCTGGTGGCCGCGGGGATCCGCAAATCGTTCACCGAGCGGGAGGATCACGTGGCCGACGGGGGACCGGTGCTGCGCACCGGCAACGTGCCGGCCATCCTGTTCAACCGCAATGTCCTGCTGCTGGGACTGACCGCTGTCGTCGTGGGCATCTCTATGTACGGCTACATCGGGCTGTACCCGACCTTCCTGGTCAGCAAGCTGCACTTCAGCACTGGCCACGCCTCGCTCGCCGCCAGCATGTTCGGCCTCGGCGCCCTGCTGGGTATTCCCGCAGGATGGCTGGGCGACCGCTTCAGCCAGCGCGTCGTCATGCTCGTCGCGATCCTGCTCGGCTCGGTCATCGGCTACCTGCTGTTCAACGGACCGGTGACTGCAGAACCGCAATACGCGTTGTCCTTCGCCGAAGGCGCGATCGCCAGCGGCTTCCTGTTCGTCAATATCTACTCAGCGATGCAGCGCTCCGTCCGTCCACACGCGATCGGCCGGGTCTCCGGCCTCTACGTCGCCGCGTTCTACATTCCAGCCGCGTTCGCCGGTTATCTCTTCTCCGCGTTCGTCGGCGGCGTCGGCTGGGGCGGAGCCGGCGTCTGGCAGCTCACCGTGCTGCCGCTGATCGGCGCCGCCGCACTGCTGTTCATCGACCCTCGCCGGATGTCCAGCGTCGTCGCGACGGCGCACCACTAGCCGCCAAGCGCCAAAGGAAGATCAACACTGATGACCCGTACCTCAGGCCCGCGCCGCTGGCATGAACAACGGTGGATCACCGACTCGGTGATCCGCACCGACGGGCTGGAATGGGACCAGCCGCGAGTCGCATACACGTTGCGCCCCATGGGAGTCGACGCAACGCCCGATTTCCGGGTGGCCGAGTCGCGCATTCACAAGTTCGCCGACATCGTGCCCGTCTTCACCGAACTGGCCGAGCGCCGGCAGGAGCTCGCCAAGGAGGCCGAGAAGGCTCAGCGCGCCGTCGCAGCCCGCGAGCACTACTTCCACGCTGCGCTGCTGTACGCCACCGCGGAATGGCCGATCTGGACGGACTGCGCGCTGCTCACCGGACTGGACGACCGCAAGAACGACTGCTACCGGTCCTACGCCAGGCTGGCCGACCACCCTGTCGAACGGGTCGAGATTCCCTTCGGCGGAAGCTATCTTCCTGCGTGGTTCCATCTCCCCCGCGGGTACTCCGGCGGCCCGATGCCGACGGTCCTCTCCTGTGGCGGGATGGACGCGCCGAAGGAACTCAACGTCAATCTCTACGGCGACAAGTTCGGCGAACGCGGTTTTGCCGTGCTCGCCTTCGACGGGCCGGGACAGGGCGAGGCGCCGATCCGCGGGGTCAGGTTCACGCCGACGGCGTGGATCGACGCCGGTGAGGCCATCATGGCCTGGTGCGGCGGCCGCGCCGAGGTGGACGACGACCGGATCGTGGGCTTTGGCCTGTCCTTCGGCTCGTACTGGATGTCGCAGATCGCCGCCACCCAGCCCCGCCTGCGGGCCAGCGCGGTCGGCCTGGTCTGCCACGAACCGGGCTGTCACACAATCTTCGAGATGGCATCGCCGTCGTTCAAGGCCCGCTACATGTGGATGTCCGGCCTGGAACACGACGAGGCCGCCTTCGACCAGATGGTCACCAAGATCGACCTCCGCCCGCTGATGCCGCGGATGTCCGCGCCCTGGCTGGTGGTGGCCGGCGACGAGGACGAGCTCTCGCCGATCGAGCACAGCTACGAGCTCGCCGCGGCGTGCCCGGTTGCCGCGCCGATGCTGGTGTACCAGCAGGGCCGGCATGCCCTGTCACTGCCCACCCCGTCCGTCGCGCTCGGGCCCAACTGGCTGACCTACACCGCCGACTGGCTGCTCGACCGCGCGGGCGGCGTGCCCGCCACGGACTACCTCCACTACGTCCTGCCGTCCGGTCAGATCGAACGGCGTCCCCACCCGAAGAAGGCCAGGGCATGACCGGTATTCCGTATGGGCCGCGCGTCGGGGCCGTCACCATCGACCTGCATCGCGGGCACCTCGACCCGCAGGTGGCCACCATGCCGCTGCCCGCAGACGTGGCCGCCCGTGTCACCAAGGCCAATGCCGAGTTCCTGCGGGAGGTGCGCCGCCGGGGGCTGCCGGTCGTGCACGTCGTGACGGGATACCACGCTGTCGAGGAGATCGCCTCCAATCCGTGGTGGGCCGCGGTCGCGGACACCGACGCCACCCGGGCAAACGTGCTGCGCCACCAGCTTCCGGGCAGTCCCGGGCTGGAGCTGATGCCCGAAGTCCATGACGCCACCCGCGACCTGGTGGTGACCGGCAAGAAACGCTACGACTGCTTCGCCGCGACCGACCTGGACCACGTGCTGCGCTCCCGTTCAATCGACACCTTGCTGCTGACCGGGGTGAACACCAACAGCTGCGTGCTCGCCACCACCATCGCGGCTAACACCCGCGACTACACCGCGGTGGTCGTGCGGGACTGCGTCGACACCATGGACCCCGCCGTGGCCGACGCGGCACTGCGGGTGATCAGTCAGGCGTTCGGCTGGGTGGCATCCGCACAGGAGGTGCTGGCCGCGATATGAAGGTCATCGACGCGCATGCCCACGTCATCCCGCCCGCCCTCGTCGACGCGATGCGCGACGGGCTCGCCCCCGATGGCATCCGGCTCGAACCGGCCGGCGGACGCACCTGGGTCGTGCACTGGCAGGGTTACCGCTACCCTCTGCCCGACGATTTCCACGACGTCGCGGCCCGCCTGGCCACCATGGACCGCCACGGCATCGACGCGGCCCTGCTGTCCATCGCGCCGCCGCTGTTCCTGTACTGGATCGAGCCGCAGGCGGGTGTGGCAGCCGCCTGCCTGATCAACGACGCGATCGCCGACATGGTCAGCAAGGCACCCGACCGGTTCACCGGCCTGGCCACCCTGCCGCTGCAGGATCCGGTCGCGGCGGTGGCCGAGCTACGCCGCTGCGTGCGGACGCACGGATTCCGCGGCGCCCAGATCGGGCCCCACACGGAAGGCGTCCCGCTCGATGACGAGCGGCTGCGCCCAGTGCTCGCCGCGGCCGCCGACCTGCGAGTGCCGCTCATCATCCACCCTTACTACGTCGGTTCTTCGCCGGACCTGGAGGAGTTCTACCTGACCAACCTGCAGGGCAATCCCTGGCAGACCGCGGTCTGCGCGTCCCGCCTCATCTTGTCCGGCACCCTGGACGCCCTGCCCGGACTCGACGTCGTGCTGGTGCATGGCGGCGGTCACCTGCCCTATCAGATGGGCCGGCTGGACCACGGGCACCGGGTCCGGCCCGAGGCCAAGGGCTGCGTTCATCCACCGAGCGCGTACGCGCGCCGTTTCCACTACGACACGCTGACCCACAACCCGTCGGCCACCCGCTGGCTGATCGACCAGGTCGGCGCGGACCGGGTGGTGCTCGGCACCGACACCCCCTTCGACATGGGAGCCGGATCGCTCGGCACCCAGCTCGAGGGCGTCCAGCTCGGCGAGACCGACCGGCAGGCGATCGCGTACGTGAACGCCGAACGGCTTTTCGGCCTGACAGGAGGTAATCGTGGCTGAGACGCTGCTGCTCCACATCGACGGCAAAGACGTCCCGGCATGCGACGGGGCGACCTTCGAGGTACACAATCCGGCGACCGGCGACCATCTCTATGACGTTGCGCACGCGAGCGCCGAGGATGTCGACGCCGCGGTCAAGGCGGCCCGGGCTGCCTTCGCCGACCGCCGGTGGTGCGGGATCCGGCCCCGTGACCGGGCGCGCGTGCTGAACCGGGCCGCGGCCCTGCTCGCCGACCGGATCACCGAGTACGCACGGCTGGAGACGCTCCAGATCGGACGGCCCATCCGGGAGATGCGCGCCCAGCTCGGCCGGCTGCCGGAGTGGCTGGAGTATTTCGGCGCCGTCGCACAGTCCGCCGAGGGCACCGTGCCCGACTTCGGGCCCGGCTACCTCAACGTCGTGCACCGCGTCCCGCTCGGTGTCGCCGGGCTGATCACCCCGTGGAACCACCCGCTGCTGATCACGATGAAGAAGCTGTCCGCCGCGCTCGCCGCCGGCAACTCGCTGGTGATCAAGCCCAGCGAGCTCGGCCCCGCCGTGCCGGCCGCACTGGTGGGCCTGCTGGAAGAGGCCGGAGTCCCGGCCGGTGTGGTCAATATGGTCACCGGATTCGGCGGGACCACCGGCCGTTTCCTGTCCGAGCACCGGGACCTGGACAAGCTCGACATCACCGGGGGCACCGAGACCGGCCGCATCGTCGCCGCGAACGCCGGGCGATCGCTCATCCCGATCACCGCCGAACTCGGCGGCAAGGCCCCGGTCATCGTCTTCGACGACGCCGGCCTCGAGCAGGCCGTGGCCGGCGCGATGTTCGCTTCATTCATCGCTACCGGCCAGACCTGCGTCCAGGGCGCCCGGCTGCTCGTGCACCGCTCGATCTACCAGCCGTTCACCGACCGCCTGATCGAACGCACCCGGTCGCTGCGTCTCGGCGATCCGCTCGACGCCGCGACGCAGATCGGTCCGCTGGTGTCCCGGTCCCAGCGGGACAAGGTCGCCGTCGCCGTGGACACCGCACGTGCCCAGGGGGCCACGGTGCTCTGCGGAGGGCGGATCCCGCCAGGGTCGGCGTACGAGCAGGGCTGGTTCTACGAGCCGACCATCGTCGGCGGCATCACCACCGAGCACGAGCTGTGGTACGAGGAGGTTTTCGGCCCGGTGACGGTGGTCGTGCCGTTCGAGGGCGAGGCGGACGCGGTCGTCAAGGCCAACGACTGCCCGTTCGGGCTGGCCTCCTCGGTCTGGACCGCCGACATTGGCCGGGCGCTGCGGGTGACCGAACAGCTGGACGTCGGAATCACCTGGGTCAACGACCACCACCGGATCGACCCCAGCTCGCCGTGGGGCGGATCGAAGGACAGCGGGATCGGCTCGGAGAACGGCCTGGACGCCTACCGCGGCTACACGCGGCCGAAGAGCGTGATCATCAACGCCGCGAGCCAGCCGTTCGACTGGTATGCCACCGCCGAAGACCTGCGCTACTCGTGAGAGAGAGGCCGGGATGTCAGGCATGGATCTTCTTATCGCCGGCGCTACCGTCGTAACGCCTCAGGGCCGCCGTGCGGCCAACATCGCCGTGCGGGACGGCGTGATCAGCTACGTCGGCCCGGACCGCCCCGCCGCGAGAACCGTCGTCGACGCGGGCGGCCTGCTGGTCCTGCCCGGCGGCGTCGACACCCACGTGCACCTCATGGACCCGGGCAGCACCGACCGGGAGGACTTTCCCACCGGCACGAGCGCGGCCGCCGCGTCCGGGGTCACCACCATCATCGAACACAGCCACGGGTCACCGGTACGTTCGGTGGACGACCTGCGGGACAAGGTGTCCTACCTGCGCGATCGGTCCAATGTGGACTTCGGGCTGGCGGCACACGCGTGGCCGGGCCACGCATCGGCAGTCGCCGGCCTGTGGGCCGCGGGTGTGTCGTTCTTCAAGGTGTTCACCTGCACCACCCACGGCGTTCCCGGGCACGACGCCGCCGCTCTCAAGGAACACCTGACCCAGACCGCGTTGTGTGACGGCGTCAGCCTCGTGCATTGCGAGGACGAGTCGCTCACCGAGTCTGCCGGGAAACTGCTGCGGGCCGAAGGCCGTGCCGACGGCGGACTGCTGCCCGAATGGCGCAGCCGGGACGCGGAACTGGTCGCCGTGGCCGTGGCCGCCCTGCTCGTGCGGCGCACCGCCGCCCGGGCGACCATCGCCCATGTCAGTCACCCCGAAGTGGCCACCTACGTCGAGCAGGAACGGGCGCGCGGCGCCCGGCTGGCCGCCGAGGGCTGTCCGCAGTACTTCCTGCTGCGTGAGGACGAGGTGCTCACCGAGGGAGCGCTGCGCAAGTTCACCCCGCCGGCCCGGGCCCGCACCGATGACGATGAGAGGCAGATGTGGCGTCTGCTGCGCGAGGGAACGCTCACCCACATGTCCACCGATCACGCCCCGTCCACATTGGAGCAAAAGCGGGCCGGCGACATGTGGAACGTCCACTTCGGCCTGCCCGGACTGGACAGCACCATGTCGCTGCTGCTGGACGCCGCTGGACGCGGCGAACTCGCCTATGAGGACGTGGCGCGGGTGTACAGCGAGACCCCCGCGCGGACCTACGGCCTGTGGCCTCGCAAGGGCCGCATCGGCCCCGGCGCGGACGCGGACCTGGTGCTCGTCGACCTGGCCGCCCGGCGCACCCTGCGCAACCAGGATGTGCTGTCCAAGGCCGGATGGACGCCGTTCCACGGCCGCGATGTACGCGGTCGGGCCGTGCGGACCTACCTTCGGGGTTCGCTCGTCGCCGAGGAAGGCAAGCCCTCCGGCGAGCGCGGTGGCGAGTTCATAGCTGGACCCGGCGCACGTCACTCCTGAGCAAGCGGGGGCCGGCTCGCTAGCCGTCCTCAACCATCTGACCAGCCCCTCCTGGGCTCAGCAACGAGATTCCGGGTGGCAATGAAGAAGCCACATGACCCTGGAAACCGCCGTGGCGCCGAGGACTCTCCGACGTGGCACCGCGATCGCGATGTACCTGCTGACCGCGTGTCCTACGTTGTGAACTCGATGGACCGCAGCGTTGTAGCGGCCACCGCCCATGCCCGCTGCTGCTGCGCTGCCGTTCCTGGACCGCGCGGCCCGCATGATGTTAGGTGCATCGGATGCCGGTCTGGTTTTCCGGTCCGCATTCGCGTTATTGGCTTTCGGGTGTGATCAGTCCTGATTCGTACGCCTGCACGACGGCTTGGACGCGGTCGCGGAGGTTGAGCTTGGCGAGGATATGCCCGACGTGAATCTTGATCGTGCTTTCGGACAGATGCAGCGCGGAAGCGATCTCGCGATTGGACTGGCCCCGTGCGAGCAGCCGGAACACCTCGCGCTCCCGGTCGGTGAGGGCCTCGAGCAGGTTGTCACGCCGGGCGGTGCGTTCAGGGTCGGGGAGCAGCGGGATGAACCGGTCGATGAGCCGCCGGGTCGTGCTCGGCGCGAGTACTGCCTCGCCGGCGGCGACGGTGCGGATAGCCGCGAGCAGATCGGCGGGTGGCACGTCTTTGAGCAGGAAGCCGCTGGCGCCGGCGCGCAGGCCCGCGTAGACATAGTGGTCAAGATCGTAGGTGGTGAGGATCAGCACCTTCGCCGGTCCTCCGGCGGCGGTGATGGCTGCGGTTGCCTCGATGCCGTCGACGCCAGGCATGCGGACGTCCATCAGCACGACATCTGGCCGCAGGGCTGCGGTCATGGCGACGCCTGCGGCGCCGTCACCAGCCTCGCCGACGACGGTGATATCGGCTTCCGCTTCGAGGATCATCCGGAAACCCATCCGCAGTAGCGACTGGTCATCGACCAGCAGTACCCGGATCACGCTGGTACTTCCTGATCCAGCCGCAGCCGTGCCGAAACCCGCCAGCCAGCTGGGGACCGAGGGCCGGCCTGCACCTCGCCGCCGAAGGTCTGCACTCGCTGCCGCATTCCGGCCAGCCCGCGCCCGGTGGTTTCCGGCCGGGGGGCGCTTGCCCCGGCACCGTCGTCTTCGATGTCCAGGCGCAGCTCGCCGGGCAGGTACGACAGGCGCACGACCGCGCTGGCGCCTGCCCCGCCGTGCTTGAGGGTATTGGTGAGCGCTTCCTGTACCAGCCGGTAGACGGTCAGCTGGGCCGCCGCGGAAAGCTGGGTGGGGGCGCCCTGAAGTTCATAGCTGACGGGCAGGCCCGCGGCGCGCACGGCCGCGACCAGGCCCTCCAGTCCGCTGAGATCTGGCAGCGGCTGCCGCCTGCTGTCCTGTCCGGCCACCTCCGCCGGCCCGCTGAGCAGCCGGCGGGTGTCCGCCAGGGCCTGGCGTCCAGTGGCCGAGACGGTCCGCATGGCCTCGGCGGCTTTCGGGGATGAACCGCTTGATGCAGCAGCGGCACCGTCACTCAGGGCGATCATGACGGTGAGGTGGTGGGCGACGATGTCATGCATCTCCCGGCTGATGCGGGCTCGTTCCGCGGCGGCAGCCAGTTCCTTCTGCTGATCTCGCTCATATTCCAGTCGTTCGGCGCGATCGTGCAGTTCTTTCAGGTATGCGCGGCGGGTAGCGGAGTAAAGGCCCAGGCCGAGGGCGGCGACCACCATGCCCGTTCCGAGGATCGCGGCATGCCACCATTCGCTGCCTGCCAGGCGGATCGCCGCGACGATGACACCGCACTCCAGCAGGCCTGCTGCCGCCAGGGCCTGCCGCCGGGACTGCAGCATCGCGACCGTATACAAGGCGACCACCAGGGCGAAGCTGACGACCAGGCGGACATTCCATAGTCCCGCCGCCGCCGAGACCAGGAAAAGCCAGCTGAAAACCGCGTTCGGCCAGATCCGGCGCACAACGAGCGGCACGGTCAGCGCCGTCAGCACGAGGACTGCCAGCGGGGACGGCCCAACGTGGTCATGGATGTGGTACGGCAGCGAGACCAGCCCGACGAGCACGGCCACCAGCACGTCGAACATCCACCAGCGCACTGAGCGCGCTGGTGGATGCCCGAACAGCGGGAACCCGTTCACTGCACCGATTGTCTCCCGGATCAGGCGTCGGCGCGCCGCAGCCGCCACGCGGCGAAGGCGATCACCACCACCGCGTAGATGCACAGGACGCCGAAGCCGGTCCATGGGGCCAGCGGGTGAGCCAGGCCTCTCCCTGCCCCATACAGGACTCCCCCGGCATTGGAGGGGAGGTACTGCGCGAAGTGCGACGACCACGAGGCAGGCAGCAGGTTGGTGAGCGGCGGGATCACGAAGAACACGGCGACGAAGGTGGAGATCCCCGCGGCGGTGTTGCGCAGCAGCGCGCCCACCGCCATCCCGATCATGCCCGCGACGGTCACGTACAGGGCGGCGCCGATGACCGAGCGCAGGGCACCCGGAGCAGAGATCGAGGCATTCAGGTGGTGGCTGCTCAGCAGTGCCTGCCCGAGGAAAAACGCCACGAAACTGGTGACCAGCATGACCGTGAAGACCACCCCGGCGAAGACCGCTAGTTTCGCCCATAGCACCGGCAGCCGTTTGGGCACCGCGGTGAGTGAGGAGCGGATCATCCCCGTGCTGTACTCGCCGCTGATCATCAGCACCCCCAGCACGCCGATCGCCAGCTGTGCGAACATCATGCCGTTCAGGCTGGTGGAGATCGGATTGAAACTCGCCCGGTCCGCCGCGCTGAAGGTGTGGTACTGGCTGGCGGTCACCGCGGAGAAGAGCGCGCCGATACCGATGGACAGCACCAGCGCGATCAGCAGCGTGTAGACCGTCGAGCGCAGCGACCGGAACTTGATCCATTCCGACAGCAGGACCCGTAGCTGCGTGACCCGCAGCGTCTGCTGGCCGGCCGCCGGGGCAGTCGTGGCCGCGGGCGTCAGGGCAGTCGTCATGCCGCCACCTCCGTGGCGCTCGCGCCGGCGGAGCGGTACTCCACCGAATTCTGGGTGAGCTCCATGAACGCCTGCTCCAGGGAGGCCTGCTGGCTGGCCAGCTCGAAAACGGGCACATGAGCCCGCCAGGCCACGGTGCCGATCTGCTCCGCACTCAGGCCCTGAACGCGCAGGACGTCGGCCTGCTCGCTGGTGATGGTGACGTCCGGCCCCAGCAGCAAGTCCCGGAGACGGGCTGCCTCGGGCGTGCGGACCGTGACCGAATGACCAGAAGCGCGGGCCACGAACTCCTCGACCGTGGTGTCGGCGATGAGCCGGCCCCGCCCCACGACGATCAGCCGGGTCGCGGTCTGGGCCATCTCACTCATCAGATGCGAAGACACGAACACCGTGCGCCCCTCCGCGGCCAGCCCCTTCAGCAGGTTGCGGATCCACAGCACGCCTTCCGGGTCCAGGCCGTTCACCGGCTCGTCCAGGACCACCACCTTCGGATCGCCCAGCAGTGCTGAGGCGACCCCCAGACGCTGGCCCATCCCCAGGGAGAACCCGCCGACCCGCTTGCCGGCGACCTCGCGCAGCCCGACCATGTCGATGACCTCATCCACGCGCCGCCGGCTGATCCCGTTGGTCATAGCCAGCGCGAGCAGGTGGTTACGGGCCGAGCGGCCCGTGTGCATGGCCTTGGCCTCCAGCAGAATGCCCAGCTCCGCCATCGGCGCGACGGCCGACCGGTAATTGCGCCCATTGACCCGGACGCTGCCCTTGCTCGGCTCGTCCAGGCCGGCGATCATCCGCATCGTCGTCGACTTGCCCGCCCCGTTCGGGCCGAGAAAACCCGTCACGATTCCCGGCTGCACCACAAAGTTGAGGCCGTCGACCGCGAGCTTGTCCCCGTAACGCTTGCTGAGGTTCTCCACCTCGATCATCTACGCTCCTTCATGTATGTCGTTGCTCTTGTTACGCCTGTCACGCCGATCTGACTCACCCACGCTAGGGCGCTCACCTTCACCGCCGCGTCAGCCGGCGAGCCACACATTGAGCCGCCGCCTACTACCAGAGGCCTAGATCAGCTCCGCTTGATAGGCGACATGGGTGAGATTCACTTAATGCACTACAAGGCCTGATCCCGCAGATCCGCGCTCTGGAACCGGAGCGGGGTTCCCTTGCAGCGCGGAGACATCGCCTTGAAGGGAGGGCGATGGCAGAGACGCACAGGAAGTTCGGCCAGTACTTCTCAATGAGGCGCAGCGTGGCCCTCTGGTGATGGACGCGACGGGGCAGGTAGCGGTGGCCGCCTTGACCGCCGCGGCTGGGTCTAGCGGCTAGGGTCTATAGGGCGGGGCCGCCCTCATGGACTACCTGGTCGCCGAGCGCATGGTGTGCCTTGGCCATGTCGTCGACGCAGATCACGGCGAAGAACAGATCATCGGAGACGTGGACCGGCAAGAGCAGGTCGGCATTGATGCCAGCGTTGGCGAGCTTACGGAATGTGACCGCGCCAGTGCCGGGCTGGTTGTCCATCCGGATGGTAAGTGCCGGGCGCATCGTGTACTGGATGCCGGCGCTCTCGAGCACCGTCTCGGCGTTAGCCTCGTCGTCGGCGATGAACACGACGGTGCCGCTTTCGCCCTGGGCCGTCGCGGACAGGACGAGGTTGATGCCGTTGCCGGCCATCGCCTCACATAGGCCGGCAAGCTCGCCAGGCTGGTTCTTCAGTTCCACGGTGAACACGCTCATCTGGCGCTCCTCCCCCCGCGGCGCGGCGGCGTACTGCCGCTAACGCTGAGCGTAACCCGCGGGCGCCGCGCCAAACCCGCCCAGCTCCCGCACGAGTACGTCACGTCACCAGCGCGGGCACCTCACGGACCTGCAGCCGCATAGCGGTGAAAAACGCGCATGTGGCCTCGCTGGCGCTGGTCAGATGATCCGGAGGGCTTCGGCTGGTGCGAGCCGGGCCGCCCGGGCCGCCGGGTAAAGCCCGGCCAATGCCCCGATGAGCAGCGCGGCGCCCACCGCGCTGAGCAGGACCGTCAACGGTACAACCGCACTCCAGTGGCGCGCCGCCGCGTAAATGGCGGTGGCAAAGCCGCCGAGTATGGCACCGGCGGTGCCCCCGGCAGCCGCGAGCAGTGCGGCTTCGGCGACGAACTGGGCTGCGACATGACCGCGGCGCGCGCCGAGCGCCCGCCGCAGCCCGATTTCGCTGCGTCTCTCGAGCACGGAGATCACCATCACGTTAGCGATGCCGATGCCGCCGACGAGGAGTGCGACCGCACCCAGGCCGAGAAACAGGGTCTGGAACGCGGCTGAGGCGTCGGCCCGGGCGGTGAGCGCGTCGGCCGGGTTGGTGACCTGGACATCCTGCGGCGCGGCCGGATCGGCCGTCGCGGCGAG
>DASQVO010000452.1:0-6754 GCA_035640715.1 Streptosporangiaceae bacterium | reverse complement strand
CGATCAAGGACGGCTCCGGGCCGCTGCCCGAGGCCTTGATCGCCTTGAGCAACAGCTTGAAGACAAGGGATTCCTCCGCGTCCACCGCCGATTTCTGGTCAACCTCAGCCGGGTGCGGGAAATAGAGCAAGGCATCAAGGGGACGCTGTTTCTCGCCACCGACACACGCACCCACGAGACGGTGCCGGTCGCTCGCCGTCACATGCCGTACCTCCGCCAGGCGCTCGGTCTGTAGGCCTGGACGTTAGGCAGGGCGGTGGCGCCGCAGACCCGAAAGGTCGGCCCGCGCGACACTGTTTCACGGTGCGGTGGTTGCGATGCGTGGCCGGCGTGGTGCAGGAAGACGCCAGGAGGGGACGGCGAACTCCTGCCGGGCGCCGCCCGGCAGGAGTTCGCCGTCCCCGGACCGGGCCTTCCGGACTAGGCTCGGCTTCCTTCGAGTGCCGTCTTGCTGCGGTCGGGGGCCTGCCCCGGCTTGCGGGGGACCCCACGGCCGAAGATGATCGTCTCGAACGGCTTCGCCGGCAGTGTGGTCGTGCCGTCGTGGGCGGAGCCGGCCTCGTTGCTCACCGCCGGGATGGCGAAATACTGCATGGTGATGGTTGTCTCCCCGCGGCGTTCCCCGGGGTCGACGTCGAAGATGGCGTACCCGTAGGCGTCGGTGGGGTTGCGGGCCGCTGACCATGGCGCGTCCTCGACCGAGTCGGCGCTGTTGCGGTGGAAGCCGGTGGCCAGCGAGCCGGTGATGGCGTTGCGCTCGGTGATGACCTTGGCCCGGGGCAGATCCGTTGTCGTATCGGCCCCGTAGGTGTTGGTCGGGCCGTTGGTGCCGCCGCCGCCGAGGACCAGGAAGACGGTGCCCTGGGCCGTGTTCCACGCCGGGATGCCGTTGACCGCCGAGGACTCCGTCGTCACGACCTTCGGCCGCCGGGTGTCGATTGCCTCCCCGGTGGTCTGGTCCGGGTTGGGGGACACCACCGTGCCGTAGGTGCCGGCGTCGTAGCCGCGGACCGGGTAGGTGCGCTCGTAGTTGTGCTCGTGACCGGACAGGACCAGGTCGACTTCGTAGCGGTCGAACAACGGCAGCCAGGCCTGGCGGATGCCGAGATCGGACCCGTTGCCGGGAACCGAGGTCGACAGGGCGCACTGGTGCATGAACACCACGATCATGTCCACGGACGGGTCCCGGCGCGCCTTGGCCAGCGTCCGCTCCAGCCATAGCGTCTGCAGGTTGGGGGTCCGGCTGCCGGGGTCCGGCACCGCGGAATTGTCGGCCGGAACGATCGCGAGATCACCGGTGTACCCGTGGTTGTAGGTGACCGTGCCGTTCACGATCGCTGCTCCCGACGAGGTGGTCTCGGGTGCGGCATTGGGGGTGCCGTTGAGGTAGGCGGAGCCGCCGTCCTGGTAGATGACGTCGTCGGCGTCCAGGCAGACGAATTTCACGGTCCCAACCTGGAAGCTGTAGAAATTGCCGCGCAGGTGGTTGCCGTCCCAGTTGGTCACGCCGTTGTCGGGCAGCAGGAAGCGGCTCAGGTAGTGACCGTAACCGTAGGGGCCGTTCCAGTAGTTGCCGGCCGCTCCCTGCGCCGGGATCCCGCCGGGCGCGTCCCCAGGGACCCCGGCATGATTGCACACGCCGAATTCGGTTTCGTGGTTGCCGAGGGCCGGCATCCACGGCCGGTTCGCCGCCGAGCGGGCCATGTTGACGCCGAAGTCCCGCCACACCCCCGGCATGTTCTCAATATCCAGGTTGGCGTAGCAGAGGTCGCCGTTGAGGAGATGAAACAGCGGAGCGCCACGGCCGTCACCCGGATCCTCGATGGCGCTCACCGCGTAGTACGCGTTGTCGCACGACTCGTGCCAGATGTTCCCCGACGCGTTGAGGTCCCACGAGGGGGTCGACAGGTCGCCGTAGCTTGAGAAGCGGAACCTGGCGCGGCCCGACGGCGCCGTCTCGAACGACGCCCCGGCCGTCGACGGCGTGGCCGCCCCGTCGCTGACCTGGTAGTAGTACCGGGTGCCAGGCTTCAGATCAGTCAGCTGCACATGGTAGTAGTACGTCGTCTGACCGTTGAGCCCGTCGGTGAAGCTGACCGAGGCGGCCTTGGGGTAGCGCCGCGTCACGTCGAGCGGCTCCGGCTCGGGCAGGCGCACCACCCGGCCCGGGTTGGCGGCCGTGATCGGCGAGGTCGAGTAGGCCAGCGTGGGCGCTGGCTGGGCCACCGTGCCCGGAGCCAGCCACGACACCGTGACCGATGTGGCCGGGTCGGCACCCCAGGTCAGGTGGAGCTGCTCGGGCGCCGTCGTGGCCGGCAGCGGCAACGTCGTGGTGGGGGGCCCCACGGGGGCAGTGGCCGCGAACGCATCCTGGTGCCACAAGGGACCTTCGGTCGCGCCGGCCAGCCCCACCGCCGCGCCGAATCCCACTACCCCGATAAGGAAGCGTCTCCGGGGGAACCCGGCATCGCCGCCAGCCGAACGACCCGGTCTATCCATGTCCGATTGGCCCTTTTGATCCATTTGATCCATGCGGGGACCGTAGGGAAGGCAGGTAAACGCACCATGACATCCAGGAAGCCGCCATCACGCCAGGTGGGGAATTCGTGTGCTGGCCTGCATGTATTTCCTGGGCGGGACACTGCCACCAGGTATCCGTTCGGGAGGGCTGCGCTCTGGTCTGTGGGCCGGGCGCAACAGGCACGCGGGTATCTCGCGGTCTCAGCCCTGGCAGGTGAGTGTGGTGTTCCGCCCCGTCACCACGGACGGTGCTGCTGAGCTATGAGGAGGGTTCAGCGAAGGGAGAGGCCTGGCTGAGGAGCTTTTCGATGATGGCGTTCTGGAGTTGATAGCGGATGATCCTGCCGTCGCGATGAGTGGTGACGGTGTGGCTGGCGCGCAGGTAGCGCAGGGTCTGGGAGACGGTGACGTCGCTGAGGCCCGTGGCGACGGCGAGGTCGGAGACGCTGATCGGGCCGGCTGCCTTGATGGCGAGCAGGAGGCGCAGCCTGGTGGGGTCGCCGAGCAGGGCGAACCGCTGGGCCCAGGTCGCCGTATCCGCCGGGTCGCCAGCGCCTTCGATGGCTTCGCAGACCTTGTCCGGGTCGATGATCCGGCGGCCGGCCTGTTCGGCGGGAACCAGGTGCATGTGGACAGTCTGCCAGAAGAGCGGCTATATATCTGATTAGCTGATCAGCCTTGACTGATATTCAGTGCCTGCTGTACGTTCGTTGTGTCCTGGCGGAGTCCAGGACGGCGCTCAGCGCAGCGAAGTCCGGTGAGAGCCCGGCGCTGTCCCGCAACGGTCAAGCCCCTTCGACGGGGACGAGCCCGGTCGCCTGGCCGTGCGCCTACGTGACCAGCCCTCGACGGAAGGGCGGTTCGTCCGGTGCCTGCTCACCGGGGCGGCCCCTTCTCAGGCCAGGAGGAGGCGCCGTTGACGACCCGGACGGCAGAAGCGAGCCGCGCGAAGCTGACCCGGCGCGAGCGGGGGCGGCTCAGCGCGATGGGCCTGGTGGTCCTGGCGCTCAACCTCGGAGGCTGGGGCATCTTCGCCGTCGCCGTCGCCCCCCGTCACTTCCGCTTCACCGGGCTTGGCCTCGGCTTGGGGGTGGCGCTGACCGCGTGGACGCTTGGCGCCCGGCACGCCTTCGACGCCGATCACATCTCGGCGATCGACAACACCACCCGCAAGCTGATGGCCGACGGGCGCCGGCCGCTGGGGACGGGGTTCTTCTTCGCCCTCGGGCACTCCTCCATCATCATGGCCGTCAGCGCGGGGCTGGCCATCGCCGCCCGCGCGGTCTTCGGCGCGGTCGTCGATCCGAACTCGGGTTATGAGACGATCGGCGGGGTCATCGGCACCTCGCTCGCCGCGACGTTCCTGTACCTGATCGCCGCGCTCAACCTGCTGGTACTCGCCGGCATCGTGAAAGTTTTCCGGGGAATGCGGCGCGGGCTGTTCGATGAGGAAGAACTCGAGCGCCAGCTGCAGGCCCGGGGACTGATGTGGCGGTTCTTCGGGCGGTTCATGCGCTCCATCACCCGGACCTGGCATATGTTCCCTGTCGGGGTCGCCTTCGGGATCGGCTTCGACACCGCCACCGAAGTGCTCCTGCTCGCCGCCACCGCCGCCGCCGCGACCCATGGCCTGCCGTGGTATGCGGTGCTGTCGCTGCCGCTGCTGTTCGCCGGGGGGATGACCCTGTTCGACACCGCTGACGGGTGCTTCATGAACTTCGCCTATGGCTGGGCATTCGCCCGTCCCGTCCGGAAGGTCTACTACAACCTGGTCATCACGGGCCTGTCCATCGCGGTGGCGTTCCTCATCGGCACCATCGAGATCTTCGGGCTGCTGTCCGCCGAGCTGCACCTCCACGGCGGGTTCTGGGACTTCATGGCGAACTTCAACATCAACAAGGCGGGGTTCGCGATCGCCGGGCTGTTCGTCGTCGTCTGGGCCATCGCCATCGGCTACTGGCGGCTCGCGAAAGTAGAGGCCAGGTGGTCGGCCGGGGGAAGGACTGCCGGAAGCAACCGGCACCGCCTCTGCCGACCCTGGTGATCCCGCGCCGGGCCGCCGCATAGCTGATGTGCGGTCCTTGCCCTGATCGCTGCCTGCTCACTCATCACGCGCAGAGACCCGTAGCGCGTCCACAGCGGGACGCGGCCGGGGACCGCGCCCAAGGTCCCCGGCCGCGCCGCGGCACAGCCCTCCCTATGGCCTGACCGCGCCGTCGAAATTCGATGCGTACCAGGAGGTGTTCATGGGAATCCGTTCCACATCCAGGCCGGTCTGCGGGGCGTCGATGATCTCGCCGTTGCCGACGTACATGGCGACGTGGCCCTCGCTGTCGTAGTACAGCAGGTCGCCGGGCTTGATCGCCGTCGTGGCGATGTGCGGCAGCGCGGCCCATTGCTCGTAGGTGGTGCGGGGTATCGACACGCCTGCGGATGCCCATGCCGCCTGGACGAGCCCGGAGCAGTCGTAACCGCCTCCCGATCCGGAGGGCCCGGTCCCGCCCCAGACGTATGGCGTGCCGAGCGCGCCGTAGGCGAACGCTACGGCCTTGTCCGCCTGGGTCGATGTCGGCCCGCTGTAAGCCGCCGCCGTGGTGCCGCCGGCGCCGGCGCCGATAGCGGTGACCTCTACTGCCTGCTGCTGCTGTGCGGTGAGGCTGGCCAGCGTGGCGTTCTTGCTGGACAGGAGCTGCGCGGCGTGCTGCTTTTGCTGTTGCCTCTGCTTCTCCAGCGCGGCGAGCGCGTATTCGGTGCGTTGCTCCTGCTGCTGGGCGTCACTGAGCTGGCGTGCCTGGGCGAGGAACTGCCTCATCTGTTCATTCCTGGTTCCGGCCATCTCCAGGAGCAGGGAGGCCTGGCTGAGCACGGCCTGCGGATTGCTGGAGGTGAGCAGTGCGGCGGCCGAGGTCATGGTGCTGTCCTCATAGCTCGCCGCCGCGATCTGGGCGACTTCCGTGTGCATCTTCCGGAAGCTTGCCCGGTCACGCGTGACGTCGGCGCCGAGGCGGGAAAGCTTCACCCTGGCTGCCGAGAGCTGCTGTGCGGCCGCGTCATATTGCTGGTTGGCCTGGTCATATTTTGAGGTCAGCTCATTCACCTGCTGCCGGATCTGGCTCATGTCCGGTTGCGGTGCCGCCCCGGCCGCTCCCACGTACGTCGCCAGGCCCATGGCAGTCAGGACTCCCGTGACGATGACGAAACTGCTCCGCAGCCGGGACATTCTGCCCGGTAGCCGTGTACGCACCTGCCAGACACGCTCCTTCTTCTACGCCCCGCGCGCCACCGGCCGGGACGTGACACAAGCAGAAATGGCCGTAGTGAATTGCCAGGCCAATTCAGCCCTTTCATTCGGGCTCGCTTAATTCCGTAATTCTCTTGAATCTCGGGACTGTATCGCCGGCCCGTCATGCGGTACGCGGAAGCTCAGCGCCGGCACCATGCACCGCAGGCCAGGACCATGAATGTGCGCAGGCTGCGGAGAGCGCTGCATCCCGGCACCCGCCTGCGCCCGGCCTTATCTTTATGCCTTCCCGGAAATTTTCCTGCAGGTGGCGACAGTGTGCGCCCCGCGTTAGAAATACGTAAGATTCGGCGTGCCCGAAGCACAAAGGGCGAGGCACTGATCCGGCGGCAACGAGAATGCCATCGTAAGATTCACGGCCTGCCCGGTCGGGGAAGAACCCCGGAAAGGCAGGAAGAGGCCCACCGAGCGGCGCCGATGCTCGCGTGGTTCTGGCGCGGCTACCGGTCCAAGGGCGTCCAGTTCGCAGGGATCGACGTTGGCGTTGGGCGGGCGCGGCCTGCCTGGCTCGCGCCGGTAGTGCGGGCAAGCCGCTGACCGGTTTAGCCTGTCTCCCTCAGGTGACTTTAAGTAACGACAAATAACGGTGCGTGAGAAGGTGTGCTGGTGTACACGACCGGCAGGAACAGGCAGCAGGCCCGCGAGAAAATCGCCCGGATGCGAGCCCGGGAACAGCGGCGCCGGCGGCACCGCAACTGGATGCTCGGGACCGGCGGCCTTGCCGTGGCAGTCATTGCCATCGTCGTGATCATCCTGTCGGTGGCCACAATGGGTAGCGGCCGGCCGGGCAGCGGCCGGCCGGTCAGGAAAACCACGGGAGTGCCGGTGCTGAAGCCTGCCCCGCTCGCCCCGCGCAGGAGAGCTGCGGGGACGCCGGTGCTGAAGCATGCCCCGCTCGCCTCGCTCGGCACGCTCCGGCCGGCCGGCTCCGCG
>DASQVO010000451.1:0-3652 GCA_035640715.1 Streptosporangiaceae bacterium | reverse complement strand
CGCGCCACCGCGTCGCGGCCGCTGAACCAGGTCAGGAACGGCGGCATCTCCAGGACGACCGCATCGGCCAGCAACCGTGTGAGGGCGGCGATGTCGGCGCTGACGAACGCGGCGACATACCGGTCGGCCATCTCGCGCTGGCTCGCGTCGGCTGGCTCGGCGGCGCGGTCCTGCGCCGGGGCCGCCTGCTGTAGCTGGGCGCGGGCACGCTGCAGGGCGCTGTTGACGGCCGCGGTCGTGATGTCAAGCAGGTCGGCGACCTCGGCTGCCCGCCAGGCCAGCACGTCCCGCAGGATCAGCACCGCCCGCTGCTTCGCAGGCAGGTGCTGCAGGGTCGCGACGAACGCCAGCCGGATGCTGTCCCGCGCCGCGACGATCGCCGCCGGATCTGCCGGATCAGTGCCGAGCAGCGTGTCGGGGAACGGCTGCAGCCAGGTGATCTCCGGCCGTCGGTGGGCGGGGAGCTTGTCCGCCTCGTCGCTCGGGCCGGTGAGGTCCGAGGGCAGCGGCCGGCGGCTGCGGCTTTCCAGCGCGGTCAGGCACGCGTTCGTAGCGATCCGGTACAGCCACGTCCGCAGCGACGCGCGTTGCTCATCGAAGCCGTCGTACGATCGCCACGCGCGCAGCATGGTCTCCTGGACGAGGTCCTCGGCATCGTGCACCGAGCCCAGCATCCGGTAGCAGTGCGCCAGCAGTTCCCGCCGGAACGGATCGGCCCGCCGCGCGAACTCCTCACTGCCTGGCGTCGCCGGCGCGGCCCGCTGGCCGGCGCGGCCCGGATCCCGCCGCATCCCTACAGTCTCCGTCATCGCAGCTTCCCCAGTCGATCTTTCCCGGACAATGGCGTGGTGACAGCACCCCCGGGTGTTTCGCGGAGCTTCGCTCCGCAGCGGGGGTTCCGGGGGTCGTCCCCCGGGCTAGTACCGCGAACGAGGCTGGGTGACTCTATCAGCCATATGTACGGGGAAACAGGCGGAAACTCATCGCTTGCGCGGCGCCCGGTCGCCGTCTCGTAACAGTTGATCCGGGCGCCGCCAAGGTGCCTCCGTTCAGCGGGATTTACTCACTGGCACGCACGGTGACCTCCTGATGCGCAGGCGATGGCTCGGGTGCCTCCGCTGGCGGGGTCACGGGCACCGCCGGGCGGCGGCCCGGTACCCAGAGCCCGGCCGCCGCCGCGGCGAGCGAGAGCGCCGCCGCGGCGGCTGCCGTGGGCACGAACCCGTTGCTGAACGCCCGCGCGGAGGCGTAGCTGCCTGCCGCACTGAACACGGCGGCGAGAATCGCGATCCCGAACGTCCCGCCGAGCTGGCGCAGCGTGTTGAACGCGCCGGACGCCTTGCCAATGTCGGCCGGCGGGACGGCGCCCATGACGACGCTCTGCGCGGCCGGCATCGCCATCGACACGCCGCAGCCAGCCAGGATGAGCGGCGCGATCATGGCCGGGTAGCTGGCGCCGTCCCTGGCGGCGAGTGCGATCCATCCGAATCCCGCGGCCTGCATCGTAAGCCCGGCCACGACGAGCGGGCGCTCGCCGACCCGGCCCGCCCACGCCCCGGCGACGGGCGCGACCAGGGACAGGGTGACGGTCCACGGTGCGAGGCGGAGCCCGGCGCCGAGCGGCCCGTAATGCAACGTCGTCTGGAAGAACTGCGCGAAGAAGAATGCGGCGCCGAAGATGGCCCCGTACATACCGAACCCGGCGACGTTGCCCGCCGCGAAGGCACGGGACCGGAACAGCCGCATCGGCAACATTGGCTGGCGCGCCCGCAGTTCCCAGGCGACGAATGCTCCCGCCAGCACTGCGCCGCCAGCCAGCGAGCCGGCCACCTCGGCACTACCCCAGCCGACCGTGTTCCCGCGCACCAGGCCCCACACCAGACCGAGCGCGGCGCCGGTGACGAGCACCACGCCGCCGAGATCCAGCCGGCCGGCGCTGCCCCGGCTCTCCTCGATGCGCCGGACCGCCAGCGGGATGAGGATCAGGCCGATCGGGACGTTGAGCCAGAAGATCCACGGCCAGGCAAGCCCTTGGACGACCGCGCCGCCGATCATCGGGCCGCCGAAGATCGCCAAGCCCGTCACGCCGCTGAAGATCCCCAGCGCCTTCGCCCGCCGGTGCGGTGGGAACGCGCCCGACAGCAGGGCCATGGCGTGCGGCATGATCATGGCCGAGCCGGCGCCCTGGACGGCGCGGGCCACGATCAGCCAGCCGATGCCCGGGGCCAGCGCGCACGCCGCCGACATCGCGGTGAAAAGCCCCAGCCCGATGACGAACAGCCGACGCCTGCCGAACCGGTCGCCCAGCGCCGAGGCGGTCATCAGCAGCACGGCCAGGCTGAGCGTATAGGCATTGACGATCCACTCCAGCTGCTCCATCGACGCGCCGAGATGCAGCCGGATGGTGGTCAGGGCGGTCGTCACCACCAGCATGTCCAGCCCGACCATCAGCGACGCCACCGACGTCAGCGCGAGCACCCATCGCGCCTCGTTCTTTCCGCTGTCAACCACGGGTCCTCCGGTGATCGGCCCCGGCAGCTCCGGGGCGTGCACCGGTATGTACCGGCCGGCCGGTGGAAACTCATCGCCGGATTGTCACCGCCCGCGGTTCACCCAGGCCACGGCGGACACCGTCGCGGTGCCGGCCGGCTGCACGGTCTTCCCGAAGGAGATCCCGCGCCCGTCGCGCCGCTGGGCGGCCCGGCGCTACACGGACATCCGCTACTGGAGCGAACCGGACCGGGGCGGCCACTTCGCCGCCGTGGAGCAGCCGGATCTGTTCGTCACCGAGGCCGGCGTGTTCTGCTCCCTCGACGAACTCACCACCGCGCTGGAGAACTGGATCAAGACCTGGAATGCCACCGCCTGGCCCTTCAAATGGACCAAGACCGCCGACCAGATCATCGATCGCATCTGCCGCTACTGCTCATGCCTCTCCGGACCGGCTCACTAGGAGCTGGGCGCCGCGGTGAGCGTGGCCTTGCCGCGGACGACGGTGTTGACCAGTTCGCCGATCTCCGAGATGCGGATGCTGATCTCGTCGTCGGCCCGCAACGTGAACGGCAGGTCCGGGACGAGGCTGGTGCCCGTTGAGAGCACGGCCCCCGCCGGGAACTCTTCTTCACGGAACAGGAACTCGGCGAGCTCGCCGATCCGCCGCCTCAAGCCGGCGGTGCTGGAGGTCCCCTCCCAGGCCACGGCCCCGGCACGGCGGATGGTCATCTCGATGGTGAGCGCGTACGGGTCAGGAACCTCCCAGGCGGGCCGGATCCACGGGCCGAGCGCACAGCCGCCGAGGTAGATCTTGGCCTGCGGGAGGTACAGCGGGTTCTGCCCCTCGATGGAGCGGGAGCTCATGTCATTGCAGACGGTGTAACCGACCACCTCACCGGCATAGTTGAGCACGGCAGCAAGCTCGGGCTCGGGTACGTCGATGGTGGAATCGGAACGTACCGACACGGCGCTGCCGGTCCCGCGGACCCGCCACGCCGCCGACTTGAAGAACAGCTCGGGCCGGTCCGCCGTGTACACCAGGTCGTAGACGTCGGCGGAATTCTCACTTTCCACCACTCGTGCGGCCCTGGACCGCTCATAGGTGACGCCGGCCGCCCACACTTCCGTGTGGCCGTCGACCGGGGCGAGCAGCTCGGCG
>DASQVO010000450.1:0-7298 GCA_035640715.1 Streptosporangiaceae bacterium | reverse complement strand
GGCGCGGCGGCACCGGCCTCGGCCTCTACATCGTCAAGGGGCTGGTCGAGGCGCATGGCGGCACGATCAGCGTGGGCGCAGCGCCGGGCGGCGGAGCCGAGTTCCGATTTACCATGCCCGCCGGGACTCCTGCCGCGTAGCGAACCAGGAGCCCCGCGGGCCAGTCACAGTCCAGGGCTGAGCCCGGGCAGCGGCCCCAGGGCCCGGCGGTGCGCGGCCCGGCAGTGCGCGCTCCGGCGCCGGTGCCAGGCGGCGCCGGCGGGCGTTCCCGGACCAGCGTGGTACCCGCGGAATCCCTCCACGCGCCGCATCATGGCCCGTCAGCGGGTGCAGCCGGGCAGTCGCTGCCGGGACCGCAGTGCCATCCGCCCGGACACACGCCACGCTCCGTTCGGCATGATGGAGCGCGGGACCACCACCAGACCCAGATCCCGTCCGTACGGCCCGTGAGGGAAGGACCCGATGCCCGGACCCAGCCAGAACTACGATCCCGTGGAGGTGACAGTGCTGTCACCTGCCGAGGTGACGCGGATGCGCGACGAGGCGCTGGCCGCCATCACGGCCGCGCAGACGCTCGATGAGCTGAGGGATGCGCGCATCGCGCACTTCGGCGGCCAGGCGCCGCTGGTGCTGGCCAGCGCGGAGATCGGTGCGCTGCCGCCCGAGGCCCGGGCGGAGGCCGGCAAGAGGGTCGGCGCGGCCCGCGCCGAGCTGAAGCAGGCGCTCGCCGACCGCACGGCCGCCCTCGAGGCGGAACGGGACCGGCGGGTTCTCATAGAGGAGAGCGTCGATGTCACGCTGCCATGGGACCGGGTGCCGCACGGGGCGCGCCACCCGGTGACGATGGCGGCCGAAAGGCTGGCCGATGTCTTCGTGGCGATGGGATATGAGGTCGCGGAGGGGCCGGAAGCCGAGGCGGAGTGGTACAACTTCGACGCGCTGAACTTCCCGCCCGACCATCCGGCCCGCGAGGCCCAGGACACCCTGTTCGTGGCCGGCCCCAAGGAGGCGGCTGGCGAGACGGCGGGTTCCGGGCGTTCCGGCGTGGTCCTGCGGACCCATACCTCCCCGGTGCAGATCAGGGCCATGCTCACCCGGCCCCTCCCGCTGTACGTGGTCAGCCCGGGCAGGTGCTTCCGTGCCGACGCCCTGGATGCCACGCACAGCCCGGTGTTCCACCAGATCGAGGGGCTGGCCGTCGATGAGGGCCTGACCATGGCCGACCTGCGCGGCGCGATCCAGTCCTTCGTCGATGCGATGTTCGGCGAGGGACTGCGGACGCGGTTCCGGCCGGACTTCTTCCCGTTCACCGAGCCGTCCGGAGACGTCTCCATGGAATGCCACGTATGCCGGGGCGCCTCGGCGCGGCCCGGCGGGCAGCCATGCCGGGTGTGCAAGTCGCAGGGCTGGATCGAGATCGCCGGCTGCGGCATGGTCAACCCGCGCGTGCTCGTGACATGCGGCATCGATCCCGACCGCTACAGCGGGTTCGCTTTCGGGCTCGGCATCGAGCGCACGCTGATGATCGGCCACGGAGTCACCGACATCCGCGACACCATCGAGGGCGACGTGCGGTTCAGCAGGGCATTCGGGATGGAGATCTGACCATGAAGGTTCCGCTTTCCTGGCTGCGCGAGTACGCGCCGGTGGACCAGGCCGTCGAGCCGGCCGACGTGGCGAGACGGCTGACGGCCGCAGGCCTGGAGGTCGAGTCCGTCGAGCCGGTCGGCCACGACATCCGCGGCGTCGTCGTCGCCCGGGTCCTGTCGGTCGAGGAACTGCCCGGGTTCAAGAAGCCGATCAGGTACTGCCGGGTCACCACCGAAGAGAGCCACGAGCTGGGCAGCGCCGGGACCAGCGGCGTCATCTGCGGCGCGACCAATTTCAAGGCTGGCGACAAGGTGGCCCTGGCTCAGCCTGGCGCCGTGCTCCCGGGCGGCTTCGAGATCGGCGCGCGCAAGACCTACGGGCACCTCTCCGAGGGCATGATCTGCTCCGCGAAGGAACTGGGCATCGGTGATGACCATTCCGGGATTCTGGTGCTGTCCCCGGACGCCCCGCTGGGCGCGGACTTCGTCGCTTACGCCGGGCTGCGGGACGACGTGCTCGACATCGCCGTGACCCCGGACCGCGGCTACTGCGTGTCCGTGCGCGGCCTGGCCCGGGAACTCGCCATCGCCTACGGCACGGCGTACACCGACCCAGCCGGCGCTGGGCTGCCTGGCCCCGCCGAGCTCGGCGGCGATCTGGACTGGGTGTCCGGCAAGGTCCGGCCGGCGAGCATTGGCGACCCGGCCGCCTGCGACCGGTTCGTACTCCGGGAGGTGCGCGGGTTCCGCCCGGACGCGGCGACGCCACTGTGGATGTGGGTCCGGCTGGCCCGTTCGGGTATCCGGAGCGTCTCGCTCGCGGTGGACGTGACCAATTACCTCATGCTCGAGCTCGGCCAGCCGCTGCACGCGTTCGACGACACCAAGGTGAGCGGGCCGATCGTGGTCCGCCGGGCCCGGCCGGGCGAACGGCTGGAAACGCTCGACCACGTGGTCCGCGCGCTGGATCCCGACGACACCCTGATCACCGACGACTCCGGCCCGATCTCGCTGGCGGGCACAATGGGCGGCCTGTCCACCGAGATCGACGAAAGCTCTACCGACCTGCTGATCGAGGCAGCCCACTTCTCCGCGGCCGGCACGGCCCGGATGAGCCGGCGGCACCGGCTGCACAGCGAGGCGTCCTATCGCTTCGAGCGCGGTGTCGACCGCGAGCTGCCGTTGCGCGCCTCGGCGAAGGCGGTCTCGATGCTGGCGTCGCTCGGCGGCGGGACGATCGTCCCCGGCTGCACCCACGCGTCCGTGGACGTGCCGCCGGTCACGATCCCGATGGCCGTCGACTACCCGGACAGGGTGGCCGGGGTCGTCTACGGGCTCGACACGGTGATGCGCAGGCTGCGCCAGGTCGGCTGTGACGTCCGCCCGCCCGGCCCTGCCACGTCCACTGCCGCGGCCGCGCCTGCGCATGAGCGCAACGACCACGGCAAGCACGACCGCGCACACCAGACGCTGCTCGCCATCCCGCCGTCGTGGCGGCCGGACCTCACCGCCCCTGCCGATCTGGCCGAGGAGGTGATCCGCCTCGAGGGATATGAGAACATCCCGGTGCGCAGGCCGCGCGCGTTCGCCGGCCGCGGCCTGACGGCGAGGCAGCGGCTCCGCCGTGCGGTGAGCCGGGGGCTCGCCGGAGCGGGATACGTGGAGGTGACCGCCGCGCCGTTCGGCTCCGCCGCCGACGCCGATGCGCTGCAGCTTCCGCCCGACGACCCGCGGCGGGAGGCGCTCGCGCTCGCCAACCCGCTCAGCGAGGATGAGCCGCTGCTGCAGACCACGCTGCTCCCGGGCCTGTTCCGGGTGCTCGGGCGCAACATCGGCCGCGGCTTCGGCGACGTGGCGCTGTTCGAGATGGGGCTCGTCTTCCTGCCCCGGCCCGGTGGCCGGGCGGTCGCGCCCATCCTGCCCGTCGGCCGGGCGCCGACGGTCGAGGAGATCGCCTCGCTGGACGCCGCGCTGCCCGATCAGCCGCTGCACGTCGCCGTCGTCCTGTCGGGAGACCGGGAATCGGCGGGCTGGTGGGGCCAGGGACGCCGGGCGTCCTGGGCCGACGCCGTCGAGGCCGCCCGGGAAGTCGGGCGGATCTGCCGGGTCCCGCTCGAGGTGCGCGCCGGCAGGCAGGCGCCCTGGCACCCGGGGCGCTGTGCCGCCGTGTTCGTGCAGGTCGGCCAGGCCAGCCGCGCGACCGACAGCCGGGACGGCGCTGCGGCGGCGGCCGCCGACGGGCAGCTCAGCCCGCATCGCAAGGAATGGCTCGCGGGTTACGCGGGCGAGCTCCACCCGCGGGTGGTGGAGGCCTTCGGCCTGCCGCCGCGCACCTGCGCGATCGAGCTTGACATGTCGGTGATCTTCCCGGCGGCCGAGAGCTCCGGGCCGGTCCAGGCGCCCCGCCTCTCGTCCTACCCGCCCGCCACCCAGGATGTGGCGCTGATCGTCGACGCGTCGGTGCCGGCCGCGGACGTCCAGGCGGCCCTGGCCGCCGGTGCCGCCACAGCGGACGGCGGCGAACTGCTGGAGGATATCCGGCTCTTCGACATCTACGCCGGGGAGCAGGTGGGCGAGGGCCGCAAGTCGCTCGCCTACACTCTGCGGTTCCGCGCCCCCGACCGGACGCTGACCGCGGCAGAGGCGACCGCCGCGCGGGACGCCGCCGTGGCGGAGGCGGAGCGCCGCGTCGGCGCCATCCTCCGCGCCGGCTGAGGGCCCCGCGCTCCCGGGCCGGGGCAGCCCCGGGACGGCAGGAAGCCAAGGGCCTGCCCCGGCCAGCGCACGGCCCCCGGCCACGGCCGGTCACCGGATATGGTGACCACGGTGGCATGCTCTGGTGGCCACCAGTCTCCCCGGCCGTGTGGCGGCGTTAAATGTCGGACCTGGCTGTGACAGGGGGCGTGTGGAGATCTTCACGTCCTGCCGAGACGGAGGATCTCGAGGACTTCGGCGCCGCCCGCGCGGCAGGTGGAGGTCTCGCCGGTCCTCAGGACCTCGGGAGTGGGGAGGCCCTGGCAGGTCCAGCCGCTCACCTTCACGGGGGCACCGCCGCCGTTGCCGCGCACCTTGCCCGCCCGGATCAGGGCCGCGTAAGAGCTCTCGACGCGCAGCGCGGTTGTACAGGAGACCGCCCCCTGGCTCACCTTGACGATGACCGGAACGTTCGCGGCTGTCCGGGTCGTGCCGCAGGTCCTGCTGGCGCTCGATGTGCTTGAAGCGCTCGACGTGCCGCATGCGGTGAGAAGGCTGATTCCGAGACCAGCCGCGACGGCCGGTAGTGCGGCCCGGCCGAGGCTGCGGCTAACGCGGCGGCCGGGGTGCCGGCCGTGAAAGCGCTGGCAGCGGGGATGCATCGATGTCTCCTCTCCGCATCCTTGGATTCGGTCGCACGTCACCTTGGATTCAGTTTCCGCATCGCCAGGTTACAGTCCGCATCCGCATCTGCCAGCCCATACGACCTGTCATGCCGCGTGCCAGGCATACCGCGTGCCGGCCGGGCGTCGCTCCGGTGCGCCGTTTACCCGCATAGCCAGCGCCGCCGCACGTAAGGTTACCCGGGCCAGCCGCCGCCTGGCATTCCCCAGACCCACTGCCCGCCTCAGCCCCGCTGCCCGGAGCTTGCATAATTAATCGAAATACTGCATACTTTTCCAAGTGGGTTCACTGGCACGCACACAGCAGGGGCCATGCGGAACGGGGAAGAGGAGGAAAGCGGAAGATGGGCGCACGGGTCGCGGTGGCAGGGGCCAGCGGCTATGCGGGCGGCGAGCTTCTCCGTCTCCTCGCCGGCCATCCTGACCTGGAAATCGGGCCGCTGGCCGCGGGGTCCAGCGCGGGCGCTCCCGTCACCTCCGTCCACCCGAACCTCGTCGGCCTCGCGGACCGTACGTTCGGTCCTACCGATCCCGCGGCCCTCGCCGGGGCCGACCTCGTGTTCATGGCGCTCCCGCACGCCGAGGCCGCCGCGCTGGCCGCGGACCTGCCGGCCGAGGCCAAGATCGTCGACTTGGGAGCCGGGTTCCGGCTCGCCGACCCGGCCGCCTGGGAGAAATACTACGGCGGCACGCACCCGGGCCGCTGGACCTACGGGCTGCCGGAACTGCCCGGCGCGCGGGAGCGGATCCGGTCGTCGGCGAGGGTCGCCTCGCCCGGCTGCTACGCGACCACGTCGATCCTGGCCCTCGCCCCGCTGGTGGCCAGCGGCCTGGCCGAGCCGGACGACATCGTGATCGTCGCGGCCTCGGGCACATCGGGCGCGGGCCGGAGTGCCACCCCCGAACTGATGGCCAGCGAGGTCATGGGGGCCGTCTCCGCCTACAAGGTGGGCGGTGTGCACCGCCACACCCCCGAGATCGAGCAGGCCCTGTCCGAAGCAGCCGCCGCGGCGAAGGCCCGCGGACTCGGCCCGCAGGATGCCCCGCCGGGCGCCGTGACCGTCTCGTTCACGCCGTCGCTGGCGCCGATGCCGCGGGGCATCCTCGCCACCTGCACGGCGCGCCTCGCGGGCGCGGCGGCGGAGGGAAACGGTTCCGCGGCGGAGGTCACGGCGCTGCTGCGGGTGGCAATGGCGGACGCCTACGCCGGGGAGCCCTTCATCCACCTGCTGCCCGAGGGGCGGTGGCCCAGCACTGCGGCGACCGCCGGCTCGAACGCGGCTCATCTCCAGGTGGCGGCCGACACCCACGCCGGCCGAGCGGTGGTCGTCGCCGCGCTCGACAACCTCGGCAAGGGCGCGGCCGGCCAGGCCGTCCAGAACGCCAACCTCATGCTCGGCCTGCCAGAGACGGCCGGCCTTACCGCACACGGAGTCGCGCCTTGATGACCTCACCGCTGCGCAGACTGGTCAGCGTCCCAGTGGAAGAAGTGGAGACAGAAAATTGAGCGTCACCGCCCCGCTGGGCTTCCGTGCCGCTGGCGTCAGCGCCGGCCTCAAGGAATCCGGTGACCGCGACGTCGCCGTGGTCATCAACGACGGGCCCTCCCGCGCCGTCGCCGCGACCTTCACCTCCAACCGGGTGAAGGCGGCGCCGGTGCTGTGGACACAGCAGGTGGTGCGTGGCGAGCGGGTGCGCGCCGTGGTGCTCAACTCGGGCGGTGCAAACGCGTGCACGGGCCCGCTCGGCTTCCAGGACGCGCACGCTACCGCCGAACGGCTCGGCACGGCGCTCGGTGATTCCGCCGGGGAGATCGCGGTCTGCTCCACCGGCCTGATCGGGGAGCGGCTGCCCATGGACAAGCTGCTTCCTGGCGTGGACGCGTGCGTCGCCGAGGCCTCCCGCGGCGGCGGCCTGGCCGCGGCGGACGCCATCCGGACCACGGACAAGGTGGTGAAGATCTCGTTCCGCCGCGAGGGCACGGACGGTGACGGAGCCGGCTACGTGATCGGCGGCATGGCCAAGGGGGCCGGGATGCTCGCGCCCGCCATGGCCACGATGCTGTGCGTGCTGACCACCGACGCCGATCTGCCTGCGGCCGACCTCGACGCCGCGCTGCGCTCCGCGGTCCGGGTGACCTTCGACCGGCTGGACACCGACGGATGCATGTCCACCAACGACACCGTGCTGGTGCTCGCCAGCGGCGCGTCCGGCACGCGGCCGGGCACCGCTCACTTCACCAGCCTGCTCACCGAGGTCTGCGCCGACCTGTCGCGCCAGCTCCAGCTCGACGCGGAGGGAGCGGGCAAGATGGTCGCGGTCGAGGTGGTCG
>DASQVO010000449.1:0-5905 GCA_035640715.1 Streptosporangiaceae bacterium | reverse complement strand
TTCCACGTGACCTCGGGCTCGGATCCCCGGGCCTACACGGTTAGCTCCGGCGCGACCCTCACCGGGGCGTGGGTCACCTCGCCCGGCCAGGACGTCCGCGTGCACGGGCCGAACGGCTTCTACCGCCAGTTCGCGGGGGAGGGTCCCGACATCACGGCTATCCCTGCCGGCGCGAACCTGCGGCTGAAGGTCACCAACAATTCGTCCGCTGCCGTGAAGCTCACACTGGCCGACGCGTACGCCGGCACGTCGTCTGCTGTGACCGTCCCAGCCAGGATGACGGTGCCTGTTATCGTCCGCACCGCCGCCGGCAGCGGCTGGTACGACGTGTCGGTAACCTCGGATGCCGGCCCCACGTACCTGCGCCGTCTGGCCGGCCATGTCGAGACCGGTCGTGTCAGCATCAGCGACCCTGCCCTGGGGAACGCGTAGCTGCGGATAAGCGAGTTATCGGAGCGAGCGCGGGCCGGAAGCGGTGCAGTCCGGCCCGCGCCCGGAGGTCACGCGTCGCCGAGGGACGCGTAGCCGCCGCGCCAGTAAAGAAGCGGGGCGGCTTCGTCGTCGCCGTTCGTCTCTACATCGCGGACGCGGCCGATAACGATCTCGTGGTCGCCTCCAGGGAGGCAGTGCTCCACCGTGCATTCCAGGGCGGCGAGCACGCCGTCGAGCCGCGGGCTGCCGGTGCGCCCCGGGCGGTGCCGCACTCCGTGCCAGGCGGCCGCGAGGCCCCGTCGGGCGAAGTTGACGGACAGCTGCCGCTGCGGTGCCGCGAGCACGTTGATGACGAACGCACCGTGGGCGCGGACCGCGTGCAGGGTCAGGCTCTCCCGGTCGAAGCAGACCAGGACGAGCGGCGGGTCCAGTGACAGCGAGCTGACGGCGTTCGCGGTGGTGCCCACGGGCTTGCCGTCGGCCCCGACGGAGGTGACGACGGTGACCCCGGTCGCGAAGCGGCCGATGGCGTGCCGGAACTGCGCTGCCGGAACCTCAGCAGCGGTGACGTCGGCGAGGCGCTGGTGAAGGGCTGTCATCGTCAGAGCTGTCCATGGTTGGGGGGCAGGACGTGGTTGAGCAGGTAGTTGCCGACATGGTGGTATTTCCAGTCGACGGGGTCGTGGCTGGCGTGAGTGCGGGCGTTGCGCCAGTGACGGCTGAGGTCGTAACGCTCATCGGCGGCGCTGGCGCCGCTCAGCGCGAACAGGTCGCTGGCAACCTCGGCCGCGACCTCGCTGCCGAACGCCTTCGCCTGAGCGACGGCGACCGACCCGCGGGCAGCGGAATCCGCGTCCCGCGGCTGCCGCGTCACCTCATCGAGCGTGGCGGCCGCCGAGGCGAGCAGCGCCTCCGCCGCGCGCACCCGGGTGGCCAGCCGGCCGTACCGGTAGATCGTGTGCGGGTCGTCACCGGCCCGCTCGGCCCATCCGCCGCGCACCGCCTCGAAGAACGGGCGTGCCCGGTCACGCACGAAGTCGCCGGCGTCCCGCAGCGCCCCGCCCGCGATCCCCACCTGGATGGCCGCGTGCACCAGCTGCGCCCGCGCGCCGAGTTGCTGGGGAGCTTCGAAGACGCGCTGGTACGGGATGACCAGCGCGGGATCCACCGGCACGTCGTCGACGATGACCGTCCCGCTGACCGTGGCGCGCTGGCCCATCACGTCCCAGTCGTTGTCGATCTTCACCCCCTCGGTGTCGCGCTCGGCGAACGCGAGCACCAGCTGGCCTGTCTCGTCGAGCGCGCTGACCCCGAGCCAGCGGGCGGTGATCGCGCCAGTGCAGTAATACTTGCGCCCGGCCAGGCACGCCCCGGCGCCGTCATAACGCAGCCGGGTCTTCAGGTCCTGGGCGTGCCGGCCGCCCCGTTCGGCCAGCGTGCTGCCGAGCCTGGCTCCGCACAGGACGTCGGGGAAGATCCGCTTTCGCTGGACGTCGCTTCCGTATACCGAGAGCACGTCGACGAGCAGGTAGTGTCCCTGCGGGATCTGCGCGATCGCCGGGTCAACGGCCGCGATCGTGCGCACTACCTCCGCCAGCACGCTCGCGGACAGGCCCGGGCCACCGTGCTCAGGCGGCACCGTGATGCCGAGCAGGCCGCTGGCGTCGAACGCCGCGAGTTCCCGGCTAGGCACCGTGCCCGCCCGGTCGCGTTCGATCACGCCGTCGGCGATCGACGCCGCGTACTCTCGCGCCGCGGTGAGCGCCTCGGTCTGGGAATGGATCCTGGCGGCCGTCATCCCGCTACCAGGATCGCGGGGTCGGTGGTCACCTGGCCACCTCCAAGGGTTCGCAATATGTCGATTAAATCGATCGGCAATATTAGGATAGTCATTCCGGATGGATGGGGGCTAGCGGGTCCAGCGTCACGCGTTCCGTGCTTCCCGAGAGTTCCGCCGGGTCGACGGCGTCCAGTTCGGCGAGCGACTTGCCCTTTGTCTCCGGTCCGATCAGGTAGCCGACGATGAGGAAGACCCAGATCAGCGCGAACCAGCGCGCCACGTTGCCGATGCCGATCTGGCTGGCCATGGCCCCGGTGACCAGCGGCCCGGCGATGGCCGGTATCCGGCCGATCGAGACACCGAGACCGAACCCGGTGGCGCGCAGCCTGGTGGGGAACAGCTCCGCCACGTAGGTCTCGCCCACCGACCAGGTCCAGCCGAGCGCCCCGATGCCGAAGACCTGCGCGATCACGAAGATGGCCAGAGAATGGGTGGAGAACGCGACGAGGCTGCCCGCGGCGACGATGACCGCGCCGAGGATGCCCGCCCCCCGGCGGCCGATCCGGTCGGCGGTCCGCGCGCCGAGGAATGGCCAGGCGACCATGGCCGCGTAGAAGATCGTGGTGAGCGCGAGCGAGTGCCGGAAGCTGAGCTTGAACTCGCCGATCATGTACTTCTGCAGGAACACGAGGAAGCCCCAGTAGCCGACCGCGTTGCCGATGAAGATCAGCGAGGCGACCAGCAAGTGCTTGCGCAGGCGACGGTCGGCGAGGATCTCCCGGATCCGGTCTCGGCGCCTTGTCGTGCCAAGGCGTGCGGCGCTGCTCGCGGCCCGCTCCCGCGCCCGCAGGAACGGCAGCGACTCGGTGAGCTTGCGGCGCAGCCAGAACACCCCGATCGCCGGGACCAGGGCGAACACGAATGTGGCCCGCCAGCCGTAGCCGGGCGCGAGTACCAGCGACGCGAGCAGCGCGAGCAGCGCTCCCACCGCGTACAGCGAGAAGATCACGCCGCCGGCCCCGGTCGCGCGGGTGCGCCGCGGCCAGATCTCGGCGGTGTACGGGACGCCGACGGAAAGCTCGCCGGCCCCGCCGACGCCGGTCAGCAGCCGCAGCGCGGCGAACAGCCCGGTGCCGGGCGCAAGGCCGCTCGCGGCCGTGGTGATCCCGTACACCAGGATCGACACGCCGAGCGTGTCCTTGCGGCCGAACCGGTCGGCCGCCCAGCCGAAGCCGAAGGTGCCGATCGCGTACCCGAGCAGCATGATCGAGCCGACCACGCCCTGCGCCGTGGTTGACAGCGCGAACGTGACGGCGATCAGCGGCAGCACGAAGCTGTAGATGTTCACGACATAGGCGTCGAACATGTAACCAAGCCCGGAAGCGACCGCGACCAGCACGGCCTGCCGCGACGGCGGCCTATCATCGTCCTGGCCGACCGGGTGCGCTGGGGGCCGTTCTTCGACCTGACGGGCCTGGAGCGTGCGGCTGGCCTGGTACGGGGCGCCGCTGTTCCCGTTTTGCTGTGACATGACCCTGAGGGTGCCACCCGCCCGGCCGTATGTCAATAATTCCGATCAAAATAGAAGATTATACTCCGGGCCGCGTCGCTCGTGCCGCGTCCGGGGACCCGCAACGTCCCTCGCGAGCGTGGTGGATCACCCGTCCCATGCGTCATTCCCGCAGCTCAGCAAGTATTTTGCAGCCGATGAGGTGGCGTAACGGCGGGGATATTCCCCTTTTCGAGCCGGGCAAGTAGATTTTTCTCTCGTGTCATCCGCATGGAGTCGCGGGCAGGCCGCGGCAACGCCGGACCTGCTAGTTGGCGCGCGGCGTCGGCGTGCCGACCGGGCCCGTCTGGTGGCCGACGTCCTGCGCCGCCAGGTGCTGCAGGACATTTTCGCCGATGGCGTACTGCCTGGCGAGGCGAGCCTGGCGCGCGAGTTCGGCGCCTCGCGCAATGCGATCCGGGACGCACTGGGCATCCTGCGCGGCGAAGGGCTGGTCACCCGTGTCCAGGGGGTCGGCACCATGGTCGCCGCCCGCAAGTATCCCCATGGCCTGGACCGGCTGCTCGGCCTCGCCGAGACGCTGCGCGAGCACGGGGAAGTTGTCAACGAGGTCCGTGCCGCGGAGATCGTCGTGCCGCCGCCTGCGGTTGCCGCGAGGCTTCGCGTGTCCGGGAGCGTGGTTTACATCGAACGGCTCCGCCGGCTGAACGGGCTGCCGCTCTCGCTCGACCTCAGCTATCTCGTCCCGGGCATCGGCGAGCCCCTGCTCAGCGAGGACCTCGAGCACAACGACATCTTCGCCCTGATCGAGAGCGGTACCGGGCAGGACCTCGGCGGCGCCAGCATCACCGTGGAGGCGGTCGGCGCCGACCCGCACTCGGCCGCCGTGCTCGAGGCGCCACCCGGATCCGCGGTGCTCATGGTGGAGCGCCTCGCGCGCCTGGCCGATGGCAGCCCGGTGGACCTCGAGTACATCCGCATCCGCGGTGACCGCCTGGTGCTCCGCGGCGAACTCAGCCGCTACGTCACGCAGAACAGGAAGCCACCATGCCCATCGTAGAAACCAGAGCCGACGTCCCAGTAACCATCGACGCATCATTGTGCATCGAAGGCTGCACGCTGTGCGTCGAAATCTGCCCGCTCGACTCGCTGGCCATCGATCCGGACACGGGCAAGGCGTACATGCACGTGGACGAGTGCTGGTACTGCGGGCCATGCGCGGCGCGCTGCCCGACGGGAGCAGTGACCGTCAACATGCCGTACCTGCTGCGATGACCAGCGTCGTGGACGTTCCGCCGGTTACCCCGCGGCAGCATCTGACCTGCGACGTCGCGGTCGTCGGCGGTGGTACCGCGGGCACCATGGCCGCGATCACGGCCGCCGAGCGCGGCGCTTCGGTGCTGCTCATCGAGAAGGCGCACGTTCGCCATTCGGGTGCCCTGGCCATGGGCATGGACGGGGTGAACAACGCCGTCATCCCCGGGAAGGCCACGCCCGAGGATTACGTCGCCGAGATCACCCGCGCCAACGACGGCATCGTCAACCAGCGCACGATCTACCAGACCGCCACGCGCGGCTATGACATGGTGCGACGCCTGGAGCGGTACGGGGTGAAGTTCGCCAAGGACGCCGCAGGTGGCTACGACGTGCGGCGGGTGCACCGGTCCGGCAGCTACGTGCTGCCGATGCCGGAAGGCAAGGACATTAAGAAGGTGCTGTACCGGGTGCTCCGGCAGCGGTCGGTGCGGGAACGGGTCCGGATCGAGAACCGGGTCATGCCGGTCCGCGTGCTGACCGCCGGCGGCTGCACGGCAGGGCTGGCCGGGTTCAACACCCGCACCGGCGAGTTCGTCACCGTGTCGGCGGGCGCCGTGATCCTCGCCACCGGGGCGTGCGGGCGGCTTGGCCTGCCGGCCAGCGGCTACCTCTACGGCACCTACGAGAACCCCACGAACGCCGGCGACGGCCACGCAATGGCCTACCATGCCGGCGCCGAGCTGAGCGGCCTGGAATGCTTTCAGATCAACCCGCTGATCAAGGACTACAACGGCCCGGCGTGCGCGTACGTCGCCAACCCCTTCGGCGGCTATCAGGTCAACAACCGCAGCGAGCGGTTTGTGGACTGCGACTACTGGTCCGGGCAGATGATGGCCGAGGTCGCCCGGGAGATCGCCTCCGCCCGC
>DASQVO010000448.1:0-4222 GCA_035640715.1 Streptosporangiaceae bacterium | reverse complement strand
CCGACGATCGCAGCGGGCTGTGTCTCGTTGATCGGGACGCCCTGGGCGTAGATGTCTCCTTCGCTGAGGCGGATGATTCCCTGGCAGAGGAAATGCGTGACGACGGCCACGCAGCTGAAGTCGGCACTGCCTCGCCTGTGGCCGGTCAGCGTGAACGCAGCCTGGACGGTGTCACCTGAGGACACGCCTTTGGGGCTGACATCGTGTTGCCTGAAGCTCGTCATCTTCCACGGAAGGGTGATTGTCTCGGTCTCCGCCTTGGCCGCGGGCGCTTTCGCCGAGGCTGTGGGCCCCAGCATGAGGTAGGCGGGGAGGGCGAGAAGCGCAGCAATCCCAGTGGTCGCGGTGGTTCGGCGGCGCGGCAGCGGCATGGTGATCCCTTCGATCGCCTTAAGTCTTCGGGGATACCATAAACGATAATTGAAATGGTTTTCATTATCGTCTGCGGAAACCGAGGTGGAACAATGCGGCCGGGCGCCGAGTTGGCCGTCGGCGAAACTGGGCCGCAGGACCCTACTTTGCTGCCCTACGCGGACTGGCGCTGTACTTCGTCGTCGACGACGGCGGACCTGTAACAATGACCACTGTGCGCGTGATAACTGCGTACCGAACGTGATCGCCCAGCACTACCGGCGGCGCCGCCTCGTTCAGCCGCAGATAAGCGGCGGGGCATCGGGCCTTCGGCGCTTCTGCTGGCAGGAATTACTGCTGTCCGAATGAGGCCCCGGGCGGCTGTGGACGCTAAGCCTCATCCTGTGTTTCGACAGTGGCGGTCTGCGATGTAGCGAAACCCGCCGGGATGGCTGCCGCCAGGAGCCCTGCCCGGCAGCCCGGGTCATCCGCTCTAGCCTGACCGGCCCTCTGCCGGTGCTGTCATCGACGTGGGCGGGATCGAAGTGCCAGGCGAACCAGCGGTCGGGCTGCGGCACGATCGCATACCCGGCACCGCTGCCGGATGGGCGCTAGCCCGCATTGCTCCTGATCAGCTCGATGCTTCACCAGATCAGACGGGGACGCCTGGATCAGGGCCGGTGGGTGAGGTGACCCGGTAGTGGATGAGGCGGGAGCTGTTTCCCACGACTGCCACGGACGAGGCGTTGTGCAGGATCGCCGCCAGCACCGGGGAAAGCGCGCCACCTGCGGAGACCAGTAGCCCGGCCGTGTTGACCGCGATCGACATCCCGTAGTTCTGCCGGATCGCCGTGATCGTCCGCCGGCCCAGTTCCCGTAGATCGAGTAGGGCACGCAGGTCATCGGCGGCCAGCGCTACATCCGCGGTCTCCACAGCGACATCGGTGCCCGAGACACCCATCGCGATGCCGATGTCGGCGAGCGCCAGGGCCGGCGCGTCGTTGGTCCCATCGCCGACAACCGCGACCACGTGGCCTTCGGCCTGCAGCTGCTTGACGACGTCCTGCTTGTCCTCCGGCATGACCCGCGCGCGGAATTCCTCGATCCCCAGCTCCGCGGCCACCGCCGCGGCCGTGTCCGGACTGTCCCCGGTCAGCAGCACCATGCGACGGACACCGTCGGCGCGCAGCGCGTCGAGTACCGCGCGTGACTCGGGCCGCACGCTGTCCCGCAGCGACACCAGGCCGATCAGTTTCCCATCCACCGCCAGCAACAGGGGTGTCTCGGTGGCGCGCTGCAGCCGGCGCACCCAGCCATGGGCTTCCCGGCTGATCAGCACCTGTTGCCGGCGCAGCAGCTCCCGGCTCCCGATCAGCAGCACCCGCCCGTCGCTGTGTACCCGCATGCCCTGCCCGAGCAGGACCTCGCACTCCTCGTGCGACGGGATCACGATCCGCCGCTCCTCGGTCGAACGGATGACCGCCTGCGCCAGCGGATGCCGGGAATGGATCTCCGAACTGGCGGCATAGGCCAGCACCTGCTCCGGCGACCATGCCTCGTCAAAGGAGATGACGTTGGTGACCATCGGACGGCCCAGGGTCAGCGTGCCGGTCTTGTCGAACACGATCGCGTCGACCTGGCCGGCCGCCTCCAGGTGAGCCCCGCCCTTGATGAGGATGCCGCGGCGCGCGCCGTTGCCGATCGCGGCACTGATTGCGGTCGGGGTCGCCAGGCCCACCGCGCACGGGCAGGCCACCAGCAGCATCGTCATCGAGCGCCGCACGTCACGGGTGAGCAGCAGCGTGAGCGCGGACAGGGCGAACGACGCCGGAACGAACCGCCGGGAGAAGGTCTCGCCCACGGTCTGGATCGGTGCCCGATCCGCCTGCGCCTGCTCCACCCTGGCGATGATCCGCCCGATCGCGGTGTCACGTCCCACCGCGGTCGCGCGCACCACGATCCGTCCCCGCAGCAGTACCGAACCCGCGTGCAGGCGCGTCTCGGCGGCCACTGCCAGCGGCAACTGCTCACCGGTCACGGCCGATGTGTCCACGATCCCCTCGCCGTCGACCACCACACCGTCGACCGGCAGCACCGCGTGCTCATGGACGATCACGTCGTCGCCGGGCACGACCTCGGCGATGTCCACCTCGACCTCGGTCCCATCGCCCAGCCGCGCCCACGTCCGGGTCTGCGAGCCAGTGAGCAACTCCGACACCGCCCGGCGGCTGCGGCGCAAAGTCAGATCCTGCAGATACTCGCCGATGTTGAGCAGCCACAGCACCGTCAGCGCCACGACGTTCTCGCGCAGCACCAGGCTCGCGACGGTGGCCGCCGACACCAGCGCGTCGGTCCCCGCGCCCCGGCCTCCGGTCAGCGACCGCAGCGCGCCCCGCAGGAACGGATACCCGGTGAAGATCGTGGCCCCGGTGGCGACGGTCCGTCCGGTCACGCCGAGTATCGGCGGGCGGCGCAGCCCATACCGGCGGATCCCAAGTGCCGCGAGCGCCACCCCGCCCACGACCAATCGGGCGAGGTCGCCGCTACGCACATCCGCCGACCGCGGCGTCCGGCCGCGGGCCGTACCCAGATCCGAACTCAGTCCAGCCTCGATCGCGGCCACCAGCTCCGCGCGGACACAACGGCCAGGGTGGTACCACACGACCACGCTGCCGGTGCGAGGGTAGGCGTGCACCTGGCGCGCACCCGCCACCCGGTCCACGGCGTCCTCGATCGCGACCGCCAGCGCCGGGCGGCCCCGCAGCTCAGCACTGGTGAACCGGACGCGCCCTGCCGCGTCGGCCACGAGCGTGACGCGCGTGGACGCGCTCAATGTTCGTGCCCGTGGCCGTTCACCGCGCCCGGTGCCGGTGTCTCCTCACCGATGCGGGCTCGCGCCTCGCTCACGATGTCTCCCGCAACGAGGCGCGCCTTCTCCGCACCGGTCTCGGCCGCACGGACACCGCGCAACCCCCACGCGGTACCAGTCACCGTCGCGCTGCGGATTGCGCTGGATCGGACGACCCGCTTCACCCCGTCATAGGCGGCCGCGCCGGCCAGGCCAGTAGCCACCACGCGCGCCGCCTTGACGATCAAGCCCTGGACCATGAGACCTCCACTACCCTCACGTCACGTTATACCCCCGAACCTGCCGCGCACCGCGCCGCCGACCCGGCGGACAGCACGGCGATGACGGTCTCCACCGGTGGGCAGCCGGGTTCGCAGGCAAGTTGCTGGACGACGATGGTGGGCTCGGCGTCCAGCCGCAGCGCGTCGCGAACGACCGCCTTGAGCGCGGCGGTGTCGCCGCTGGCGGTCGCAGGCTGGCGCCTGGGCGGACGAGGCGGGTCTTCGGATCGGTCATCGGCCGGGTTCCCTCACGCTCACAAGCAGCCTGACCGGGGGCGCAGCGAACGAGATGCAGTGACCGGCCGGCGGTTCATCATGCCAGCCCTGTGCCGCTGCTTCACGCTCCAGCCGCTCCACTGGACTTCGGTCCGGGGAGCGAAGTGCAGTTCCATCCGCGACGGCGCTCAGCCAAGGGCCCGGCCCGCCGGCTGCTGAGGTCGCCGGCCCGGCCGAACGGGGTGGCATCAGGGCCGGATGCCGATTCCGGTGAGGGAGCTGGCGTCGAGCTCGGCGAGACCGCGTTGCTCGATGCGGGCGAGCAGGCCGGCGCGGATCCGTTGCGCCGCAGCCTCATTGCATGCGGTGAGCAGGTGCCGCCAGCCGGTGCCCCGCACCAGACCCCACGCCAGGTCGGGCGTCAGCGGCTGGACGCAGGGCACCTCCCAGACCCTCACCTCGGTCAGGCCCAGCGAGGACAGCCACTGCCCCAGCTTGGGCACCGAGTCGATGCGTTCACTCGCCA
>DASQVO010000447.1:0-8676 GCA_035640715.1 Streptosporangiaceae bacterium | reverse complement strand
CTCGAGCGTTATCCGCCCGAAGTCCATCGCGACCGTCGTGGTGCTCTTGTCGGGGACGTGCGACAGGTCATCCACGTTGGTGCTCGCGACCGTCATCAAGGCCTCTGTGGTGAGCGGCGTGATCTCCGACACCGAGCCGACGAACGTGGTCTTACCGACGCCGAACCCGCCGGCCACCACGATCTTCACAGAGGTCATCGCGGCCGGAACCCCCTGCGGCCGGGCGACGCTAGAGCTTACGGAGTCCACTAAGCACCCTTTCGAGCAGGTTAAGGTCGGGACGCCCTTCCGCATCTTCACGCTGGTGGATGCGCACCAGCCCATCCGCCCCCATGTCTGCGATGAGAATCCTTGCCACGCCCAGCGGCAGCCGCAGCACGGCGGAGATCTCCGCCACCGATCTCCAGTCCCTGCAGAACTGCAGGATCGCCTGGCATTCAGGAGCCAGCACGGACAGGTCGCGTGGCTCGTAGACGGTCGCAGTGACGAGCGCCTCGACCTGAAGCTGATAACGCGGCTGCGTCCGGCCCTTGGTCACCGTATACGGCCGCACCAGGCGGCCCACCGCCTCATCCTCGGGGGAACGCTGGAAACCGCGGCGCAGCCCCGCGTCTTCCCACGATCCTGACCGGCCTTCCCATGCACCTGGTCCGCGGTCCCGTGATTCCGGCCGCTCTTCCCACGCCCCGGACCGGTTTTCCCATGAGCGCGCGGGGCCACCTGGCAGCGGGCGGTCCTCACCACGCCCTGGGGCCGCCACCGCATCCTCCGGTCACCGGCGTCCATCCCCGGGGATGGATGCCTGCATTACTGACCTTGTGGCCGGCGTCAGGACTCGTCCGGCCCGCTCCACCAACAGTGTCATCTCGTAGGCCACCAGGCCCAGGTCACATGTTGACGCCGCGAGAACGGCGAGGCTGGAGCCATTGCTGATCGCCATGATGACGAGGACGCCGCGCTGCATCTCCACCACCGTCTGGACGACCGCACCGCCCTCGAAGACGCGGGATGCACCCTGCGTCAGGCTGGTCAGGCCCGATGTGACGGCGGCGAGCTGGTCCGCGCGCTCTTGCGGGAAGCCCGCGGAAAACGCAAGCGGCAACCCATCGGACGACACAACGACCGCATGAGCGACATCAGGCACCCGCTCGACGAAGTTGGTGATCAGCCAGCCCAGGTCCTGAGTGGGACGACCTGGCGTGCTCACTCGTGCCCTCCTCGCTGCCCGGTCATGCAGGCTCCTTTTCGCGGTCGCTTGCTTACTAGTACGATATGCCGTTCATAGGGGGATCTCATCTGTCGTCCTACGGCTCCTCAGTCTTTGGTGCGGCCGCACGCGCCTCGCGCACGCCCCGCTGGAAACCCGCCAGCCTGTTACGAACTTCCTCTGGCGAGCGGGTGAGCCCCCCACCGCTCATTTCAGGGTCGCCTGCCGACCCGGGAACGAGGTTTGCCCGCGGCACGCGCCGCGGCAGGCCCGCCGCTGTCATCCCCCCTGCCGCTGGCGAGGCCACCGTCTGCGCGGCCCGCCAGCCGTCGTCTGCCGGAGAACTCCACGACTCCCGCCTCGGCCTGGCCTGATCCTGAGTGGCCGTGTGTGTTGTCCCGCCGCGGCGGAACCAGTCGGACTCTAGCGAATCGAAGATCGGCAGCCGCTGCTCGTGTCCGTTATCCGCGGGCACCGGTACCCGGACGTTGCCGTCCGGGGAGTCGGCGGAGGCGTTCGGCGGGCCCTGCGGGACCGCTGAGCCGGGTGCCGCCTGCGGGTCCGGAGGGCCTCCGGCATTGCCGCCCCGGACTCCTGCCCCCGGAGCAGCAGATTCTCCCCACGCATCTGTACCCGGCGCGTCGGTCATGGCAGCCGGGCCGAGCGGGACACCCTGGCCGGGCACGTTGCCGGGCCCGGCGGGGCGCCCAGCGCCGTTCGCCGGCGAGCCGGACGCCGGCTGCGGGCCGTTGCCCGCCACCCACTGCGAGCCGTTGCCGGCCACCGGATTCGGGGGCGTCGACGATGGTGGCGAGAATCTCGGGAGCCGGGCGGCCGCGGCCGCCCGGGCCGCCGCCTCGCCGGCCGCGGCAAGCCCCGGCCGCGACGGCAGGGCTCCGCCGGACCCGCTCACTGGAGGAGCCGAAAGGGACGGCCCTGCCCCGTAGTCCTCCACTTCGAAGCGGCGCAGCCGGCCAAGCGGCGGGCCTTCCTGTGCCGCGACCGTGTCCGGCAGCCACACCAGCGCAGTCAGTCCTCCGGACGGCGCGTGCCGCAGCCGGATCCGGACTCCGTGCCGGGCCGCGAGGCGCCCGACCACGAACAGGCCCATCCGCCTCGATACCGCCACGTCGACCACGGGCGGGTTGTCGAGCCGCCAGTTCATCTGCGCCATCTCCTGGTCCGATATGCCGACGCCGCTGTCGGTGATATCGATCAGCACGCCACCGCTGGTCAGTGGCTGCCCGGAGACGTAGACCTGGGCGTCTTCGGGTGAGAACGTCGTGGCGTTCTCGAGAAGCTCCGCGACGAGGTGGACAACGTCGTTGACCGCCTGGCCGACGACCGCGATCCCGGGCTGAACGTTGAGCACGACCCGCTCGTACTGCTCGATCTCGGAGACGGCAGCGCGCAGCACGTCAACGAGCGGAACGGGCTGGCTCCACCGGCGTGACATCTCGTGCCCCGCGAGGACCAGGAGGTTCTCCGAGTTGCGGCGCATCCGGGTCGCCAGGTGGTCAAGGCGGAACAGGCTGCTCAGCCGCTCGGAGTCCTGCTCGCCCTGCTCGAGGGAGTCGATGAGCGCGATCTGGCGCTCGATCAGCGACTGGCTGCGCCTGGACAGGTTCACGAACATGGCGTTCAGGTTGCCGCGCAGCATGGCCTCATCCGCCGCCAGCCGGACGGCTTCCCGGTGCACCTGATCGAAGGCCCGCGCGACTTCCCCGATCTCGTCAGTGGAGGCCACGCCGATGGGCTCGATCTCGGCGCTCCCGCCCTCACCCCCTGCCTCGCTGAGCCTGCGCACCATGCCGGGAAGCCGGGTGCCGGCGATATCGAGGGCATCCTCCCGCAGCCTGCGGAGCGGGCGGATCATGGACCGCGCGACGAAGGTCGTGATCAGCAGGACCAGCAGGAGCAGGGCCAGCGTGATGGCGCTGATAATGACCGCGGAGCGGATGGCCGACGACTGGAGGGCCTGGCTGCGGTTGACGATCCCGCCGACCAGTCCCTGCTCAACGGAGCGCATCTTGCCGACTGTGAA
Source organism: Streptosporangiaceae bacterium (assembly GCA_035640715.1). Lineage (GTDB taxonomy): Bacteria > Actinomycetota > Actinomycetes > Streptosporangiales > Streptosporangiaceae > DASQVO01. The sequence goes on along the minus strand of DASQVO010000447.1, from coordinate 5,425 downwards.
CGTCATGTTCTGGTACCAGTCACTGGCGGCGGCCGAGGGCGCCACGCCGATGGTGAGCCGCCCGTTACCCGACCCGCTCGATGCGGCCAGGGATTCCTCGAGCGCCGCCTGGTCGACTTGCGTGCCGCTGACGGTGTTCTGGAAGGCCTGCTGCTCGGCCAGGGACGCCGAGCTCTGGAAGTCAGCCTGGTCGGCGGCCTGCTGCGCCTCTTCCGACTGGAGGCTGGCCAAGCCGCCCGGCGGGAACCGGCCGGCCACCAGGGCGGAGTAAAGCGTCCCGCGCTGTTCTGACGCCTGGTCCTCGGCCCTCGCGAGCGCGGTGAGCACGATGACATCGTTGGCCAGCTGGGAGTCGTTGCTGCCGGTTCCGATGATGCTCGTGAACGTCAGGAGGGTCGCGACCGAGTTGGTGTAGTCCCCGATCACCGCCGTGGTGGGGATCTGGCTGTTCACCACGACGCTGCGGAGCTGATCCAGGTCACTGATCCTGGCGAGCACCGCGGAGAGGTCCTGCCGGGTCACAGCGGGATATGAGCCGCCGATGCTGCCCGCGAACCCGGTTACCTGCTGCGCCGCCGCGTTGGTGGCGGACCACTGGGCCGTAAGCTGGTCATGCAGCGCACCGGCCGGCCTGCCTGCGGCGATGAATCCGGCCGTGAGGTCGCGCTCGTCCTCCATGTTCTGCGCCAGCCGGATGACGTCGCTGTTGAGCACGGCGAGCTGCTGGACCCGCTTGAATGCGATCGCACTGCCCAGGGCGGAGCTGATCCGCAGACCGCCGAGGATCCCGGCGGCGATCGTCGGCACGGCAATGAGGGCGATGAGCCGCCGGCGCACCCGCCAGTTGCTGAGCGCCAGCCGCGAGCCGCCGCGCCGCGCCGCGGGCTTGGATGCGTCGTCCGCATCGCCGGGTGACGGCGGCACCGGCGATGCAGGCGAGCCGGCGGCCACGGACAGCGCGGCAGTGTCCCCGGCGCCCTCTCCGGCGGCAACGGCGGCGTCGGCGGCGGGCGGTACGCCGGGTGCGGCGCCCCCCTCACGCTGTCTTGTCACCGGTCGCTTACGCACAGCGTTCGCACCTCGCACCAGCAGGGGTTCTAGGGACAGGCTTCAGGCCGCGACTGCAGAAGCCGCACAACATCCGTACCCCTCTTTCCCAAGCAACGTTCGCCGCAGCGCCAAGGACTGCCAGACGACCGAGGCAACTCTAGCGTCAGACTCGGAAAACGGTAAGGACATGTAATCATCTTCCGACTGCCGCCCATGGCGTCTCTCAAGTAATTCTGTCCAGGTTGCAGTAGACGGCACGAGGGCATCGCGCACAAACCTGCGCTCAGTCCGGTGATGACCGGTGACCAGTGATGTTACCGCCCAGTGATGTTACCGCTCTGGATGGCATAGGGCTGTCATTGCGGCGCTCCAGCCTCAGCACCCTGACCTGCGATGACGCTGCCCTAACGATGCGCTTACCGTTCGATTACAGAAAGTTAATATGACTCAATGCGATCGCCTGAAAGCAATCCGCTACACATTAAGCGGAAATGCCATAGGCGCATAACGATGCGAACGGCCAGACGGCAGAGCCGACACGTACTGTATGTGCTCTTGCACGGATCGTGCATAGATGCGGACGGCTGGGCAGCAGAGTTAGAAGATCGCTACGGCAGTAAAGATCCTTCGCCCGAAGGCATAACCATTGGCTGGGAACCGGGCGGTTCGCCACTGAGGCCGGCAGCCCGGCGCGCCGCAAATAGCGCGCGTCGAACAATTTAGCTGCCGGTTGCGCTGATAGAAATTTTACCTACGGCCAGCGGCCACTCATCTGGCGGCAACTTTCACCGCCGGGCGCCGGCATACCGCCGGCCTCTTCCTCGCCCTCGTTCCCCTGCGCCGTCCTCTCCCCCTGCCACGGCCCGCCATAGTGGCGAGGCCGGCACTCGCCGGGCTGTGGAGGCAGTGGACGCTGCGGCGCTGGACGCCGCGGTGGGGTCCTGGCTCACCGGGCGGGTGCAGGGCCGCCAGCGAACTCCCTACCCGCACCTCCCGGCACTGATACGGTATGTAGCTGCCCGGGGCGGAGATGTACCTATTTGCCGCATCGCCTCCGGTCTGCCGGTCCATTCGCTTGAAGGAGCATGATGAGGCTCAACCGCGCAGGACGGGTATTCCTGGCCGCCGCCGTCGGCCTCGCCGTGGCGCTGACTGCCGCTGCGTGCAGCAGTTCCAGCGCGGCCACCGTACCGCGCCCTGCTGGCCTCGAGAAAACCCATCTCACCGTCGGCGCCCTGCCCGTCGTTGACACCGCCGGGCTGTATCTGGCCATCAAGAACGGCTACTTCAAGCAGGAGGGCCTCACCGTCAAGGTCGTCCCCGTCACCAAGAGCCCCGACGCGATCCCCGAGATGGAGCAGGGCAAGGTCGACATCATCGGCGGCGCGAATTACGTCTCGTTCTTCCAGTCCCAGCTCGCCAGCGGCGGGAAGCTGAAATTCAAGGTCCTCGTCGACGGGATCGCCTGCAGCAGCGACACGTTCGATGTCCTGACGCTGCCGTCCTCGGGCATCACCATCCCCGCACAGCTGGCCGGCAAGACCATCGCCGTCAACGTGCTCAACAACATCCAGACGCTGCTGGCCAACACGGCGCTCAAGGCGGCCAACGTGAACCCTGCGACCGTGCACTACAAGCTGGTGCCGTTCCCCCAGATGGCCGCCGCGCTCAAGGCGCACCAGGTGGACGCCATCAGCGCGGTCGAGCCGTTCATCACGGCGGCGGAGCTGAACGTGGGCGCGGACACCATCCTCTCGACCTGCACCGGGCCGACCGCCAACTTCCCCATCTCCGGCTATTTCGCCACCCAGGCCTGGGCGCAGAAATACCCGCACACCGCCCGCGCCTTCCAGGCGGCCATGGCCCGCGGGCAGGCGCTAGCCGACTCCGACCGGGCGGCCGTTGAGCAGGTTCTCCCCACCTATATCAAGCTCACCAGCGAACAGGCCGCGATCGTCAACCTCGGGCAGTTCCCCACCACGCTGGATGCGACGCACGTGCAGCGCGTCGCCAGCCTGATGTTCACGGGCGGGTTGATAAACCACCAGTTCAGCGTCCAGCCCCTGCTGTTCCGCTGACCGGCCCGGGCGCCGGGCACAAGGCGGTATGCACGTTAAGCGGCCCGTGGCCCGGGGGACGGCGGCCCGTCCGGTAATGGCTGGACGGACCGCGCTAACGGTGTGTGTGCCGCGTGATCCACGTCACTGCGGCAGAGTTCACAGCCAGGTGCAGCTACCAACTGTCATATAATTGACACATATTGTCATAACGGACGAAAAGGGAAACTTTGCGTAACTTCCGCATCTATCGCACTTGAGCCCCCCTACGTCACGTAATAATCATGGCGCACCATGACAACGAAGGTTTTCCTGGGGCCGGGAGGCCTGCATTATCGTCGCTGCTGGCCGCCGCACCATTTGACGGGGCCGTCTGGCCCGTGATTCACGATAGGAGCGTCAATGAGGTCTAACCGCCTCGGCCGAGCATCGTTCGCAGCGGCCGCTGGCCTGGCTGTCGCGCTGCTCGCTGCCGCCTGCGGCAGCAGTTCAGGCTCACCGGGCTCGGCCACCAAGCCCGGGGATGCGCACATCGTCGTGGGCGCCCTGCCGGTCGTCGATGACGCGCCGCTCTACCTGGCGGTCAAGAACGGCTACTTCAAGCGGGCCGGCCTGACTGTCACCATCGACCCGGTCACCCAGAGCACCCAGGCACTCCCCGACATGCTGCACGGAACCGTCGACATCATCGCCGGCGCCAACTACGTCTCCTATCTGGAGGCACAGGCTAAGGGCGAGGCGCAGCTGAAGCTCCTGGTCGAGGGCACGGCGTGCAAGCCGGACACCTTCGAGATCGCCGCCCTGCCGTCGTCCGGGATCACCAAGCCAACGGACCTCGCCGGCAAGACGGTGGCCGTGAACCTCACGAACAACATCCAGACGCTGACGGCGAACGCGGTGCTCAAGGCGGATGGGGTCAATCCGTCCAAGGTGAACTACACCGTGATCCCGTTCCCCGACATGGTGGCCGCGCTCAAGGCCCACAAGGTGGACGCCATCAGCGCGGTCGAGCCCTTCCTCGCGAGCGCGGAGACCGGCGACGGCGCCAAGCCCGTCGTCTCTTCCTGCTCCGGCCCGGCCGCCAACTTCCCGATGTCGGGCTACTTCGCCACCCAGTCCTGGGCGCAGCAGAACCCGAACGCGGCCCGCGCCTTCCAGACCGCCATGTTCAAGGCCCAGGCCTACGCCGACGCCAACCCGGCGGCGGTCAGGAGCATCCTGCCCACTTACATCAAGATCAGCGACAGCGCCGCCGCGGCAGTGCCGGTCAACGACTACCCGAGCACGCTGAACGCCAGCGACCTGCAGCGCGTCACCTCGCTGATGAGCAGCGGCGGATTGCTGTCCAGCCCGCTCAACGTCAGCTCGCTGCTGTTCCACTGACGGCTTATGCCCGACGCACCCATGACCGCTGACATGCCACCGGCCCGGACCGCGAGCGCGTCACCGGCCCGGTCAGCCCGGTCAGCCCGCACCGCCCACTGGGCGCGCGGGCTGACCGGCATCGTCGTGTTCCTGCTGCTTGCCGAGGCACTGGGCCGACTAGGGGTCATCCCCCAGTCGGTCCTGCCCCTCACCTCGACGGTGCTGGCCCGTGCCGCGGGCCTGCTCGGCAACGGCAGGTTTCTCGCCGACCTCGGCGCGACCCTGGAGGCGTGGGCGGTGGGCCTCGGCATCACGGTGGCCGTCGGGGTCCCGCTCGGCGTTCTGCTGGGCAGCGTGCCCGGCGTGCGGGTCGCTACCCGGGCCATCGTGGAGTTTCTCCGCCCGATTCCCTCAGTCGCGCTGATCCTGCTGGTCAGCCTGCTGCTCGGGCCCGGGTTGCGGATGTCGGTCACGCTGATCATCTACGGTGCCATCTGGCCGGTCCTGTACAACACGATTGCCGGCCTCGACGACGTGGATCCGGTCGCGAAGGAAACGCACCGGGCCTTCGGCTTCTCACGGCTCGCCTCCATCCGGATGGTCTCGCTGCCGAGTGCGGCCCCGTTCATCGCGACGGGCATCAGGCTCGCCTCCTCGGTGGCGATCATCCTGGATATCGGCGCCGGCTACATCACCGGCCGGATCAACGGGCCCGGCATCGGCGCTTTCATCGCCGACTACAGCTCGGGCGGGGGCAATCTTCCCGTCATCCTCGCCGCGACGGTCTGGGCCGGCATCCTCGGCCTGGCGCTTGACCGTGCGCTGGTATGGGCGGAGCACCGGCTGCTGCGATGGCACCACCTCCGGCTGGCGGAGGTGACATGAGCGAGCTGGAGGGGCGCGGCGCCGCCTGGACTGAGGAGCGAGGGACGAGCGACGAGGGAAGACGGCAC
>DASQVO010000446.1:0-5188 GCA_035640715.1 Streptosporangiaceae bacterium | reverse complement strand
TTCAGCGCACCTGTCCGGCATCATGGTGGCGTTCTGCTGCAGTTTCGCCGATCGGAGTCGCCGCATGGCCGTCACCCCTACGTTCCCCAGCCGGGACGCCTTGCGGCGGCTGCGTTTCCGGCCGCTGGACGCCGTGGTCGGCGCGGGCATCTTCCTGCTGCTGTACCTCGTGGTCCGGGTGGGTGCGAACGCTCATGTGCCGATCCCCCGCGGCCAGGCGACCACGATCGACACGTCGCCCTCACGATTGCCGTACTACGCGGCGCGCAGCCTGCTGCGCATGTTCATCGCGCTGTTCTTCTCCTATGCGTTCAGCCTGGGGTATGCGTATGCGGCGGCGCGAAGTCGGCGCGCCCGGCGGGTGCTGATCCCGGCCCTGGACATCCTCCAGTCCGTGCCGGTGCTGGGCTTCCTGGCCGTCACGGTGACGTTCTTCCTCGCCCTGTTTCCCGGCTCCGAGCTGGGGTTGGAGGCAGCGTCGGTGTTCGCCGTCTTCACCTCGCAGGCCTGGAACATCACGTTCTCCTTCTACCATTCGCTGATCACCCAGTCCGGTGAGCTGGATGAGGCGAGCCGGCTCATGGGGCTGTCGCGGTGGAAGCGGTTCTGGAGCATCGACGTTCCCGGCGGGGCCATCGGCCTGGTCTGGAACGGGATGATGGGCTTCGGCGGCAGCTGGTTCTTCCTCACCGCCTCCGAGCTGATCATCGTCGGCGGCCGCCGGTACACCCTCCCGGGGGTGGGCTCATACGTAGGCCTGGCCGTTGAGCAGGGCCAGCTCGGGCATGCCGTCTGGGGCATCGTCACCATGATCGTGATGATCCTGGCCGTCAATGTGGTGTTCTGGCGGCCGCTGGTCGCATACGCGGAGCGGTTCCGCCTGGAGCAGACCGAGGCGGCGCAGAAACCGCGCTCGGTCGTCCTCGCCGCGCTGCGCCGCTCCAGCTGGCCGACCCTGGCCGGGCGGGGCCGCCGCGCCCTGGCGCGGCCGGTCAACCAGCTGATGGGCGTGGCCACCGGCATCGACGACCGCAGCCTGGTCAGCCACGCCAGCCGGCGCCGCGCCGCGGATACCGTCTTCACCACGGTCGTCGCCGCCGTGCTGGGCTACGGTCTGTACAGCATGGTCGCCTACATCGCGGCCGGGCAACAGGGCCTGGGGATCCTCGGGCATGCGTTCGGTCTCGGGTTCCTGACATTCCTGCGGGTTGCCATCGTGGTGCTGCTCTCGTCGCTGATCTGGGTACCGGTCGGGGTGTGGATCGGGTTCAACCCGAGGGTCGCCCAGTACCTGCAGCCGGTGGTGCAGGTATTCGCCAGCTTCCCGGCGAACTTCATCTACCCGTTCGCGATCGTTGTCTTCCTGGATATCGGGATCAACCTGGATTACGGCAGCGTCCTGCTCCTGGCGCTGGGCACGCAGTGGTACGTACTGTTCAACGTGATCGCTGGCGCCAGCGCGGTGCCGTCCGACCTCAAGGAGGCGATGGACAACCTCGGTGTGCGCGGCTGGGAGCGGTGGCGCCGGATGATCCTGCCCGCGGTGTTCCCGGCCTACGTCACCGGGGCGATCACCGCGGCCGGCGGCGCATGGAACGCCTCCATCGTGGCGGAACTCGTCATCTACAACCGGCACGAACTCGTGGCCAGCGGCCTGGGCAGCTTCATCACCCAGGCGACGGCGCGCAACGACTTCCACGCGATCATCGCGGGCATCCTGGTCATGGCGGTCTACGTGACGGGCCTCAACGCGCTGCTGTGGCGGCGACTGTATGCCATCGCCGAGTCGAAGTACGCGCTGGCATGACGGGGCCGCTGATCAGCGTCCGGGCGCTGAGCAAATCCTTCGCCCGGCCGGACGGCCGCCCGGTGCCGGTGCTGGACGGGGTCACCCTGGCGGTCGAGGAGGGTGAGTTCGTCGCCCTGCTCGGGCGCAGCGGCAGTGGCAAGTCCACGCTGCTGCGGTGCATCGCCGGGCTGATCGCCCCAACTGACGGCGAGGTGCTGTTCCGGGGGCGACCGCTGACCGGCTGCAACCGGGACACCACCATGGTGTTCCAGACCTTCGCGCTGCTGCCCTGGCTCACCGTGCAGCAAAACGTCGAACTTGGTCTCGAGGCCCGGGGAGTGGCGCCGGGCGAACGCTACGAACGGGCGCTGCGGGCCATCGACCTCGTCGGGCTTGACGGGTACGAGTCCGCCTACCCCAAGGAGCTGTCCGGTGGCATGCGCCAGCGGGTCGGCTTCGCCCGCGCCCTGGTCGTCGAACCCGCCGCCCTGCTGATGGACGAGCCCTTCAGCGCGCTGGACGTGCTCACCTCGGAGAACCTGCGCGGCGAGCTGCTCGAGCTGTGGGAGGGGCAGAGGTTCCCGACCAAGACCATGATCATGGTCACGCACAACATCGAGGAGGCCGTGCTGCTCGCCGACCGGCTCCTCGTGCTGGGCTCTAATCCCGGCCGGATCAGGGCAGACATGCCAAACCCGCTCCCCCGCCCGCGGCGCAGGCGCACTCCAGAGTTCGAGGAGCTGGTCGACCAGCTCTACCGGATGATGACCCACCGCGACCAGGTGACCGAGGCACGGCCGGCCCAGCCCGGAGGCGCCGGGCCGGGCAGGCTCGGCGAATCCCCGCTGCCACAGGCCACGGTGGACGGCCTGTCCGGCCTCGCCGAGATCCTATTGGGCCGCCACGAGGGCGCCGCCGACCTGGCCGACCTGGCCGACAACCTGGGCCTGGAGGTCGACCACCTGCTGCCTCTGGTGGATGCGCTGGTGCTGCTCGGGTTCGCCCGCCTCGACGGTGACCTGCTGGAACTGACCGCCGGCGGCCGGGTCTTCGCGGGCGCGAGCATCCAGGACAGCAAAATGATCTTCGCCCGCACCTCACTGGAGCGGGCGCCGCTGGTCCGCACCATCTTCCGGGCGCTGCGTGGCAGCCTTGACGGTAACCTGCCGGCCGGCTTCTTCACCGACGTGCTGCGCACCAGCGTCGGCGAGGATGAGGCGGCCAGGCAGCTCGATGTCGCCGTGAACTGGGGACGCTACGCCGAGCTGTACGCTTACGACGCTACCAGCGGGCAGATCATCCGCGAGAAGCGCGGCATCGGCGCCACGCTTGACGACCCGCCGGAACCAGCCCGGCGCGGCGCCCTGCACCTGTTCCTCGGCGCGGCACCGGGAACCGGCAAGACCTTCACCATGCTGCGGGAGGGCCGCGCGCTCCGGGACCGGGGGGAAGACGTGGTGATCGGATTCGTGCAGACCCGGGGCCGCCCTCGCACCGCCGAGGCTATCGGCGGCCTCGAGATCGTCCCCCGGCGCCCGCCTAGCGGGCCCGCCTCCGGAGTGGCGGGCGTGGTCGGCGACCCAGGAGAGATGGACCTGGACGCGGTGCTGGCGCGCCGGCCCGCCGTGGTGCTGGTCGATGACTATGGCCAGCACCTCCAGGCGATCGCAGCGCTCCGGGACGCCGGGATCGACGTGCTCAGCACCGTTGACGTGTGCGACCTGGACCGGGCCGCTGACGCCGTGCGCCAGATGACGGGACAGTCGGCCACGCCCACCGTGCCCGACGCGGCCCTCGCGGAAGCCGATGACATCCGGTTCGTGGACAGCTCACCCGAGGCGCTGCGGAAACGGCTCGGCCACGGCAACATTTACCCGGCCGCGCAGGCCGAGAAGGCGCTGAAAGGCCTGTTCAGCACGGCGAACCTGGCCGCGCTGCGGGAAATCGGGCTGCAAGTCGTGGCGGAGACGCTGACCACGCCCCGGGCCGCGACGCGGCGCGAGCCGCCGGGCGTGCTGGTAGCGGTCACCGCCGCGGACCAGGCCGGCGCCCTGCTCCAGCGCGGCCTCCGGCTGGCCAGGCCCGCCGGGGCCGCCTGCGCCGTGCTGCCGATCGGGCTGCCTCCCCGCGCGGCCGGAGCCGTGAGGCAGGTCGCGGACGATGCCGGCGTTACGGTCCTCGCCCGCGAAGGCAGCGACGCCGCGGCGATGATCAGCCAGGTCGTGCACGAGACCGGGGCGCGGCACCTGGTCCTGGCCGCCAGCGCGACGATCCGGCGCGATCGCTGGCCGGCCCGCTTGGTCTGGCGCTGGCCGCCCAGCCTGGCCGAACGACTGGCCGACCAGCTGTCCGAGGTCCACCTGCACATCACGGCCCTCGAGGACCGTCCGGCCGGGGAGCATGGCGCCGGCGCCCGCCCGGACACCAGGCCAGGCGAGCCGGGCGCGCCCCGGGAGCAGCGGCGCGGCACGGTCCGCGTCTACCTCGGTTACGCGGCCGGGTGCGGCGTCACCACCGCGATGCTGGAGGAAGCCGGCCGCCGCCGGTCGCGCGGTTCGGATGTGGTTGTCGCCGCCGTGGACTGCCGTGGCCGGGAAGCGGTGCACGCGGTCCTGGAGGGGCTGGAGCTGATCGGCGACGGCACCGCCCTGGATACCGGCGCGGTCCTGGCCCGCCGCCCTGAGGTAGTCTGCATCGACGACCTGTCGGTGACCGATGTAGGCGGCGAGAACCGCTTCGACGGCGCGCGGCGGCTCGCTGAGGCGGGCATCACGGTCGTCGCGACGGTGCACCTCGGCAGCATGCGTGGCCACGGCGGGCCGCTGGACGAGGCAGCCGTGCTGGCGTTCGCCGATGAGCTCGAACTGGTGGACGTCCCGCCCTCGGTCCTGGCCGACCGGGTACGGCGTGGTGAGCTCGGGCCGGCCGACGGCACCGAGGAGGCGCTGCGGACCAGCTACGCACCTGAGATGCTCGAGGCCCTGCGCGAGCAGGCGTTCAGTATCGTGGCTGAGCATGCCGACCGCCGGCTGGCCGCCTACCGGAGCGGCGGCTCCACCGCGAGCAGCCAGGCACCGCCGGTCATCCTGGCCTGCGCCGCGCCAGAGCCGGGCATGGAACCGCTGATCAGGGGTGCCGCCGCGCTGGCCGCGAGGCTGGCTGGGAATTTCCTGGTGGCGGCCGTCGTGCCCGCGCCGCCTTCCCCCGGGCTGGAGCCGGTGCTGGCCGGCTACGCGGCGCTGGCGGCGCAGCTCGGTGGCCAGTTCGCGGCCCTGCACGGGACACCGGCCGCCGCGCTCACCGCCTTCGCGGATGAGCACCAAGTGACCGAGATGCTCCTGGCCCGTAGCACCCCGGACCAGGCGGGCCATCATCCGGTGCTGCGGGAGCTGGCCCGCA
>DASQVO010000445.1:0-3170 GCA_035640715.1 Streptosporangiaceae bacterium | reverse complement strand
GGAAGGGTGATTGTCTCGGTCTCCGCCTTGGCCGCGGGCGCTTTCGCCGAGGCTGTGGGCCCCAGCATGAGGTAGGCGGGGAGGGCGAGAAGCGCAGCAATCCCAGCGGTCGCGGTGGTTCGGCGGCGCGGCAGCGGCATGCCGAGGAAGCCGGTCAGCACGGTGACGGGTACGCGGGTCTGGGTAACTGGTGTTCTCCATCGGTGAGTACGGCACGGATCGCCTCGGCGGTGATGTGTGTCAGTGGTTGGTGCAGGGTCCACCGGCGGGCCGCTGCATCGGCGGACAGCACGGCGATGACGGTCTCCACCGGTGGGCAGCCGGGTTCGGCACAGGCAAGTTGCTGGATGACGACGGTGTGTTCGGCGTCCAGCCGCAGCGCGTCGCGAACGACCGCCTTGAGCGCGGCGGTGTCGCCGCTGGCGGTCGCAGGCTGGGCGTCTGGACGGACGAGGCGGGTCTTCGGATCGGTCATCGGCCGGGTTCCCTTTCATGACTGTGTTCGCTGGTGGTACCGGGCGGAGATGTGACAGGTCACGCACACTCCGACGAGGTCGGCCTGCTGCGGGTCGGGCAGGAAGTCTGCCTCAGCCCGGATCTGTTCCATCAGGGTGTCCATCTCGCTGGCGGGGCGTTCGATGACCAGCCCGCAGGTCTGGCAGATCAGGTGGTGGTGGGGGCCGTAGCGGCAGTGCCGGTAAGTGTCCTCGCCGTTGCGGTGGAAGGCGTGGACCAGCCCGACGCCGGCTAGGGCGTGCAGCGTGCGGTACACGGTGGTCAACCCGACCCGATGCCCGTCGCGGCGCAGCTGGTCGTGGACCTCGATGGCGCTGGCCGGCCGCTCGCGGCCTTCTACCGCGCCCAGCACGATCCGCCGCTGCGCGGTGGCGGTCAGGCCGGCGGTGCGAAGTTCGGCGGCCACATCGTGGCCGGGAGCGCTCATCCGGGTGCCCGGATGGCCCGGTGGGCTGGGCGGAACCAGTGCAGCTCCAGCAGGGCGGGCAGCGCGGCCCGGCCGGGGCCGCCGGCGCGTACCCAGGCGGCGATCGCGTCCGTGGCTTCGTCGTCGAGAACCCATCCCAGCCACATCGGTCGCGCACCGGCCCGCCGCGCCTGCCGGCCGGGGACAACGACAGCGACGTTGGAACGCTCACACGAGCCGAGGCAGTCGCTGACCCGCACCTGCGCCCGGTGCCCGGCCTGGTCCCGCATGCGGCGCAACTGGGCGGCGTGGTCAAGGTGTGGATGCTTGCGGTCGGTGCCGCAGCAGCATCCCCGGCACAAGAACACCGTGCACTGCTCGCCCACGCCACTCACCGCTGGCCCGCCCGGGACAGGGGGCAGTGTCCGGGGCGGGCGGCTACCACCGGGCCGCGGGACACGAGTGTCTGGTGAGTCATCTGCGCAGACTATATGAAAATAAAAACCAGATTCAACTAGCAGTAGGCAGCCGATCACGAATCGTCACTGCAGGTGAAGCGCTGCACCGGCACTGGCGCAGACACGAATGGCAGTCTCTCCGAGGGATGACCCAGGCGCCATGCGATGAAGTCGTAGCCGTGACTGTCGACCCGCATTGCCCAAGACGATGTTCCGGTAACCAGGCACCCACTCGGCGCTGGCGTGGTGCCGTTCCTCCGGTCAGCGCTCCTCGCGGAAGTCGGCATGGCGGCGGACAACCGGGCCGTAGCCAACAAGAGCAAGATCGTAAAGAACGAGCAGCGGCGTGCCGTCGTCGCCCGCTATGCCGCCCGCCGCGCCGGCCTCAAGCGCGTCATCGTCTCCCCGGCCAGCAGTCCCGGGGAGCGCGATGACTGTGCGTGCCAGCACAGGATGCCGCCCGGCCCCGGGCAGGCAGATGGCCTGCATGACGCGCAGGCATACCAGCAGATCGCCAGATGGAACACCGCCGTGCTCACCCGCGCCGGGATGTCGGCCGGGACCGGGCCGGCAGCACAGGAGGGCGGGCCGGTGCTGTGATGCTCGCGCCCGCAGGCAGGTGACCTCATCCCCGGGCCGCCCGGCCGGTGCTAAGGGTGCGACCCTATCGCGAGCACAGTGATGACGGGCCTGTCCTCGTCCGGGCCGTACCGCCAGAAGATGCGCCACGCCCCGGGCGTCTTGTTCTCAACGTACGAGTCCCAGACCTTGACGTTTGTGTCGGCCGGGAAGCTTTCGTACTGATGCGAGTGCAAGCCAGGATGTCGCGGGTTCTGCTCTAGGAGGCCGAGCGTCCTCTTGATCTTCTTCAGCTTGGCCTGCTGGTTCGGATCGCCAGCCTCGAGCGCGTCGAGGACCGCAGACGCTTCCTTTGAGAAGCGCAGCTTGTAGGCCACCCGGCGCTAGCCTTCGTCCTCGTCATCATCGGCGTACTGGGCGAAGCTGCCGCGCTCCACCGTCTCGCCGCGCTCCGCCTGCTCGAGGCCACGGCGTATGGACGCGGCCAGTTCGGGGTCGCGCCACACGATCATTTCCCGCTCCGGGATTGACACGACAGGGATCAGCAAGAGTACTCCGTCGACGTTGCGCTCGACGCGGTAGCGGCGGCCGGGTTCGGCTCCTGCCCTGCCGAGGCTGACACGCCCGCGGCTGTCAACTTCGGCTTCGGCAACGGTCTCGAACTCATCAAGCGCGTACGGGAGGGGCTGGGCGGCGGTCATGGCATACCTTTCCCGACGGGTCTGGGGACGGACTTATCGGGTGACGTTGTATCTACATGCTAAATGGGATTTTAGGCAATACCCATATGGTGACTGTACCCTAACAGCAGGTGATCACACCTGGTTACAGCAGGACAACCCACTGAATCGTCAAACAGCTGTTATCAACGTGCGTTGCGGGAACGGTGGAAGCGGATGGAGCATTCGCTGCACCCGCACGAGTACCCGCAATGGCCTGGCGCCCAGGATGTGTTCGCGGTGGCCCGCGGAGACATCCGGTACCCGTCGGCCGGAAGCCGGCTGGAAGCCGCCATGCGTGCGGGGAACGTTGCTGGTGCGGCGTCCTTGCTGTCGCACGCGCCGGGCAGTCTGATGCGGTCCCTGGACTGGCTGCTGCGGTCCGCCGCCACCGCGCCTAAATTGGCGGGAGGAGAGGCGTGGGAGGTCTGATTAGAAGCGGCATCGGACGGCTCATCATTGCCCTTACGGCAGTGATCGTCGCCGTCGTCA
>DASQVO010000444.1:0-2102 GCA_035640715.1 Streptosporangiaceae bacterium | reverse complement strand
CCACAAGCCCCACCCGCGCTACGCCAGGCCCTGACCGTGATCGACCGCCACGTCGAGGACTACATCGCCCGGGCACGGCTCAAGCCTGCGGCTTGAAAACATGACTCTTGTGTTCACTCGACTTTCGCACTTTCGGGCTTGTTACTTGTCACCGATGATCGCTGGTGTGGCCAGGCGGGAGATCTGGGCCGTGATTCGAGCCTGCCAGTTCGGTAAGCATGGTCCGCAGCCGGGCAGCGAGTGCGGGATCGGATCGTTCGAGTTGGCCGGTCAGGACGGTGATGATGGCGGCCAGGGCCCGGCGCAGTTCCGGTTCGCCCGGTGAGCGCACGAGCGTCGCTTCCAGTGGTGCGGTCAGGTCCTCGGGCAGCAGGTGGGCGCCCTTGGCGTGGTGGGCGGATGACACAAGTTTTCGGCACTCACAGGCTGAGGTGGCCGGGATACTCGTCGTCGCGGGGCGGCAGCTCGCTCGCGTCCTTCGGACGGAAGTCCCGCGGACGCGGCGGCTGCCGCGCTCGGCGTCCCCGGTACCGGCCCCGTGTGGTCCCCGCCGTTACGTCCCCCGGAGCGCGCCCGCGAAAGCCTGGCCCGGCCGCCACCCTCGCGCCAGGTGCGCCGATTTGCCGCGGGAAAGGTCACAGTCAGCGGGCCGGAATGCCGCATTGTCCGGGGCGGCCCCTCCAGCGTCAACGGTGCTCCACATCCGCGCTCCGCGCGGCGCGCCTGCGGCGCGCCGTTGACCTCGGAGCCTCTGCCGCCCCAGCGGGCCTGACGGCAAGGGCCAGGCCCGAAAGGCGCGCGGCGAACCTTCGCAGCCAGGCAACTAGTGCCATGACCGGCAACGTTTGCCCGGCGGGTCAGTGCGCGGTAAGGGACACGCCGTCGGCGGTGAGGCGGGCTTCGATGATGGCTGTCAGCTCCTGGGGAACCGGATCAAGCGAGGGTGCATCGGGTTCCCCACCGGCGCGGGCGGCCGCGAGGGGCCCTTGCCTCATCGGGCCGGTGAACGGCTGCTGAGCGTTGTCGCCGCCGAGGAGCCCGGCGTCGGCTATGTGCTGCACGCTGCGCAGCGACCCCCCGAGCGCGGCGGCGTAGTCGCGGCCCTTGCGGATGGCGGCCTGGATGGCGGCCGCGCGCATGTCTTGCCAGGCGGGATTGTCCCAGTCGACGTGCCAGGTGACCTGGTGCACGCTGACCGCTTCATGGGCGGCCAGGACGGCGCCGAGCGTGTCCAGCAGGCCGAAGGCCCGCACGGCGATCATGACCACCACCGCCGCGGTCACCCGCCCGGTTGGCTGATGATGCCCGGTCTGGCTGTCGTAAGCGTATTCCTCGTGCGTCGTCGCCGACTGCGCCGACCACGTCAGCGGCCGCTGCCCGGTGCCGGCATCGAGCGCTACGCCGCCCTGCGCCGCAAGATCGGCGGTGAGGCTATCCAGGCCCGCGGCGGCCGCCCGGACCGCCTCCGCTTTCGATCCCCGCGTCGCCTGGATCGCGGCCGCCACTGTGGCGTAGTCGGGAGAGACCATCTGACGTGCCTCACCGCGGACTGACAGCAGCAGCTCTGCGGGATCACCCATCTGGCCCCTCCTGCCCCTGGCGGCCCCGGTACCCGGCCAGGCTGCCCGCAATCTCCGGCGGCTGCCGGGCATCATCAGCGTAGGCGGGCACCAGCCCCAGCGCCAGCCGGAACGGGCACGACCGTGACCCACCACGGCCACGGCCACACCACCAGCCTGGTGCCTGCCACCGCGGGCCAAGCGTTAGCCAGCACTGGATCAAGCAGAAACCAGGACCCAGGAATTCACGCGAGCACGGAATGGGTGGCGCCCCCTGGCCCCACGGCCGTCGCAGTCTTCCAGCGCCGAAGGTGCCGTTATGCCAGACGATCACCGGATCATGCAACGCGGCAGGGGCACAGCGTCGCCGTCCTGCTCAAGGTCTACGCCAAGTACACCGACGGCTAGGACCAGAGAGCCAAGCAGCGCATCGAGGACGCGCTACGCAACCCCAGCGAGTCCGAGGGCAACACGCCACACGACCCCCCGAAGAGGCGGCTGAAACTAGGGCACGTATAGGGCACAGCCAGCCGTAGTCAGCCG
>DASQVO010000443.1:0-3903 GCA_035640715.1 Streptosporangiaceae bacterium | reverse complement strand
AGCGCCATCGCGCGCTCGATCCGCCGCGTCATCAGGTAGCTGTACGGCGACTCGCCGTAGGCGAGCTTGAACTGGCGGCTGAGGTGCCCGGCCGACATGTGCGCGCCGCGGGCGAGCGCCTCGACGTCCAGCGGCTGCGTGTACTCCCGGTCGATCCGGTCCCGGACGCGACGCAGAGTCGCGAGGTCGCGCCGGCGCTGAGCCTCGGCGGGTCTGTTGGTCACACGCAAGATCGTACGTCGCGCCGCAATCGATGCCGAGCCCCGTCGTGGCCGGGCCCGCGGACTTCGCCCGCGCCCTGGACGCCGGCCGGCCGCCCGCACCGCCTACCACCGCCTGTCCTGCAGCCGCAAGCGGGAGCATGTGCTCGCTATCGAAAGCGCGAAGGCCAAGACGCGCGTACGGCGGATCGAGAAGGCCCTGGCAATGCTGCGGGACCAGGAGCCGGCAGGGGGCCGTACGGCCCGCGCCAAGCCTTGAGTAACGGCGTCGACCCCTGGCGAGTCATGACCCGCATGGTTCGGCACGGTGGTGGACTGCGGCGATCCCATGTGATGGCTGTGGTGCGGTTGTACTGCGCCGCCCGGCTCAGAGCGATGCGGCTTCCCACGCGAACCCGTCCGGGTCGGTGAAGGGCCCGGCATCGCTGCCAATCATGAGCCGGTGCGATCCGGTGCCGTCGGCAGAGACGCCGGCGTCCTTGGCGAGGGCACGGCGCCCGTAGAGCGCCAGCTTGACGGGACTCGACGGAGTGGCGAACTCGACGTACCTGCGGCCAAAGCTCTTCGCCACGGCGAGGCCGCGGTCAACGTAGAACCGCTTGCTCGCGGCCACGTCCGCGACTGCCAGCAGGAGCACGATCTCGTCGATCTGCCGGGTGGCCGGGCCGGTGTCCTTCTTCGCCGAGGTCGCGACTTTCCAGATCGTCCCGTCCGGGGCTTGTACGACGCCGCCGTAGCCCCAGAACGACTTCGCGGCCGGCTTCAGCACCGATGCCGCGGGTTCACTGCGGCGGCAGCCCAGCAGCCTGGAGCGAGCAGAAAAAATGGTTAGGTCTGTTGGGGCGGACGTTCCGGCATCAGCGCCCAGACCAGCGGAGGCAACGCATGGGCACGATCACGACGACCGACGGCACGGAGATCTTCTACAAGGACTGGGGTTCGGGTCAGCCTATTGTTTTCAGCCACGGCTGGCCGCTGTCCGCCGACGACTGGGACACCCAGATGCTGTTCTTCCTGCAGCACGGCTACCGCGTCATCGCCCATGACCGCCGCGGGCACGGACGGTCCACGCAGACCAGCGACGGCCACGATATGGACCACTACGCCGACGACCTGGCCGCGCTGACCGCCCATCTCGATCTCCGCGACGCAGTCCACGTCGGGCACTCCACCGGTGGCGGCGAAGTCGTGCACTACATCGCCCGGCACGGTGAGAGCCGAGTGGCGAAAGCGGTCCTGATCAGTGCGGTGCCCCCGCTCATGATGCAGACCGACGCCAATCCGGGCGGCCTGCCGAAGAGCGTCTTCGACGACCTGCAGGCCCAACTCGCTGCCAACCGGTCCGAGTTCTACCGGGCCCTGCCGTCGGGCCCCTTCTACGGCTTCAACCGGCCCGGCGCGGAACCCTCGGAAGCGATCATCGAGAACTGGTGGCGCCAGGGAATGATGGGCGGAGCCAAGGCACACTACGACGGCATCGTTGCCTTCTCCCAGACCGATTTCACCGAGGACCTCAAGAAGATCACCGTGCCTGTCCTGGTGATGCACGGCGACGACGACCAGATCGTTCCCTACGCCGATTCCGGACCGCTGTCCGCGCGGCTCGTGCAGAACGGGACGCTGAAGACGTATAAGGGATTCCCGCACGGCATGCCAACCACCCAGGCCGAGACGATCAACGCTGACCTGCTGGCCTTCGTGCAGTCCTGACCGATCCGGCGGCCGGGCGCCGGCCGCGGCCCTGCACTATGTGCACTCGAACAGGACGGCCTCTCATCCGAGGACGGAACATCCACACATGCCGCAGACAGTGCGCGGTGTTAGGTCGGCGATCTTGCCGATGAACGCGCACGGGTGCTGATCGGCGGTGAGCCCGAATCCTCCAGGCTCTTCGGGTTTTCACCCGCCTACCCGTTTCTTCCTCAGCGTGCCTGGCTTGAGGGCAGCGTCCTGACCGTCGAACGCAACGTGCTGCCCGTCTGGGGTAGCCTGCTGACCGCCGAAGGCGGCCTGCTGACCATCGAAGGCAAGCGGGACGTTCGCCAGTGTGATCTTGGTTCGGCTTCGAAGATCGCGCTCCGCCAAGTGCCACCGCTGTTTTCGTGGTCGGTTCTGGTCCTGTACGCCTGGCAGGAACCGGGCAGCCCGCCTGTTCGCCTAGTGCTGGCCGGCCCGGGCTGGGTCCTTCTGACCGCAGCTCATCTGCGGATGCTCGCGCAGGTCATCGGATCTCGTCCTGGACAACCCGGCAGGAAGATCAGCAATGTCGTGCGGCACCTGCGCGACCTGGCCGCCTGCCAGGACCTGCGGACCCAGCCGATTGACTGGAGCTTCCGGACCGACCCGAAAGGACATCACCGCTCCAACGGCGTACCGGGCCGCCGGCGAGCTGCTCGAGCTTTTCATGGTCGATGCGCTGCCAGCCGACATCGGCGAACCCCGGCGTGAAGCTCAGGGTCTTCGCCTCATCTTCGCGGCCGAACCCGCTAGCGCTATCGCTGTCATCGTCCGGGTCGGGCGGATAGTAGGACTGCTCAGCGGGCTCATACTGAACCCACACGGCGGCATTCTCGTCCCGGGTCCGCAGGATGTGCTCGCTGACCGCCGACGCGATCGCTTCGACGCCGTTGTGGACGTGCGTGGAGTGGTTATCGCCGAGTTCCCCGATGATGACAAGGGGACGAAGGGAGCTTTCCCCACCGGCTGACCTAAACATGATTCGGCGGCCTGGCCGTTGCGCCATCACGTTCATCACCTCACCCACGGCCTCGTTCCGTACCGAGGCCTCGGCGCGCCTGCATCGGGATGCAGCTGGCACCGGGGGCATGCTGCAGCGACCGCGCGCAGTCCACGGTACTGAGCGGGCGCCGAGGGCAGCTCACGGAGACCGGATAATGCGAGAACAGCATGTCGGCGCCGTCGGAGTCGCGCAGTACTTCGAGCTTCTCCCGGCTCGCCACGAGGGCGTGCCACTGGGCAGGCGCGGGGTCATCGGTCGCCGGGCCCGCGGACGTGCCAGCGCCGGTGTTCCACGAAGCTCGTTCGGCGAGGGATGCCAGTGCCAGGAGATCAGCTCGCGCCCGTCCCCGTCGCTCAGCCGGTAGTCATAAGAAGGGTGCTCACGTGCCAGTCGTGCGGGGCATCCTCGAGGGGTGAAACCGGTGGGCCAGCGTGAACTGGAGCAAACCAACGGTCGCCGATCGCGACAGTGCGCTTCCCGAAACACGTGTAACACCCTTGGCATGACTTGTCCTGGAAATCGGCAACATACGCGTTACGTTGGGTGCCGCTCTCTGAAACGGGCGGTTTCTAGCGTCGCGGTCATGGATACGGAGACGTATACAGAACCGTCGCCAGGACGGGAGATCGCCAAGGGCGCGCGGGGGAAAAGCGGATCGCTGCGCGAGCAGGTCTATGCGGACCTGCGGCACCGTCTCATGGTCGGCGAGTTCGGCGTGCAGACCAGGCTGAGGGAGGAACGTCTCGCCACGGAACTGGGCGTCTCGCGGACTCCGGTGCGGGAGGCGCTGATCCGGCTGGCCGCCGACGGCTTGCTGGTGCGGCAGGACGGCGGGTATTTCCCGGTGCCGCCCGATCTGTCAGAGCTGCGGGATCTTTATGAACTGCGGATCACCATCGAGCTGCGCGGGCTGGCCCGCGCGCTGGACACCGAGTCGATCGT
>DASQVO010000442.1:0-14439 GCA_035640715.1 Streptosporangiaceae bacterium | reverse complement strand
AGCGCCGGCAGTACCGGCAATGGGCAGCCGGCCGGGGGCGGCGGCCATGGCGGCACCGCCAAGCCGAAGGGCAGCGTGCCCGGTAAGGGAGCGCCCCCGCCCCCGGGTGCCTCGTGCGTACCGGCCAGCCCACTGATGACCATTAACCAGCTGCTGCCCGCACCCAGCACGTCCCCCAGCCAGGAAAGCACACCGCAATCGCCGGCGCCGGTCACGTCGACGCCCACCGCGGCACCTTCCCAGACGTCAGCCCCGGCACCGGCCCCGACGGGGAGTACGACGCCTACGCCGACGCCGGCTACGAGCGGATCAGCCACGCCGAGCCCGGCGGGTGACTCCGCCTCCAGCCCGGGGCCTCCGGCCACGAGCACGAGCACCCCGCAAGCCGGAACGAGCGCCACGATATGTACGGGCCTGACGCCGCCGGGATCGACGTCGGCGGGAGCGTCGAGGGTGTCCCTCCCCATTGCGCCGTTCCAGCCGCCAATATTCCTGGCGCCGGTGTCCCCGGCGCCATCGTCTGCCGCGCCGTCATCCCCGGCGCCATCGTCTGCCGCACCATCGTCTGCCGCGCCGTCGTCCCCGGCGGCAACGTCTGCCGCACCATCGTCCCCAGCGCCATCGTCTACGACGCCATCGTCCCCGGCGCCGAGCCCGGCAATCTCGGATCCCCTGGTCACGCCGTCGCCCGACGCGATGCCCTCCGGCACTCCTTCATCGCCGGCAGGCACCACATTCTCGCCGCCCGCCACGCCGTCGCATCATCCGGCGTACGGTTCTCCCGGCAAGCCCAGCGGTGATGCGGGCACCTCCCCGGAAGGGAGTGCCGGCCCGGTACTGGTACCGGTGAGCTGGATATTGTCGGCCGCCGACGCACTGGGCATCTGACGGCTAGTCAGCCGTTAGCCGGCGCGGGCTACGGACAGGCGATCGTTACCGGCCCAGCGAGTCCGGGCCTCCGGCCTGGCGAGCGGCCGGTGTATCGGCCGGCACCAGCGCGGGCTACGGGCAGGCGATCGTTACCGGCCCAGCGAGTCCGGGCCTCCGGCCCGGCGAGCGGCCGGTGTATCGGACCCCAGCCCGGGAAAGCTGACGGGGGGTTCCGGGGGGTCGCCCCCCGGGCCAGCACAGCAGGTTACCACCTGCCGCAGCGGCTCATCAGCACGGCCGCGGCCACCGCTCCCGCGGTGGAGGTACGCAGCACCGATGCCCCGAGCCTCGATGGCACCGCGCCGGCAGCGGTAAACGCGGCGGTCTCTCCCGGGCTGACGCCGCCTTCAGGGCCGACGACCACGACGATGTCCCCGCTGCCGGCGAGCGGCAGCCGCGCCAGGCCGTCCGCCGCACCCGGTTCGAGCACGATCGCCCGCGCCGCGGCCGCGATCCTGGCGGTAACATCCGCGGACGAGGCGAGTTCGGTGACCTCCGGCACGCGGGCGCGCCGCGCCTGCTTGGCGGCTTCACGCGCGGTGGAGCGCCACCGCGCGAGCGACTTCGCCGCCCGGTCGGCCGGCCACCGCGCCACGCAGCGCTCGGCTTCCCACGGCACGATGACATCGACCCCTACCTCGGTCATCGTCTCCACCGCGAGCTCCGCCCGGTCGCCCTTGGGTATGGCCTGGACCACGGCGATCCGCGGCTCCGGTACCGGCACCTCGCGCCGGGCACGCACGAGCAGCTCGACCCGGCCGCCCCCGGCAGCCGTCACGACGCATTCGGCGATCATGCCGTCCCCGTCGGCCACGTCCGCACGTTCCCCGGGGCGGACCCGGCGGACCGTGGCGGCGTGGCGGCCCTCGGCACCAGAGAGCACGATCAGGTCCCGTTCCAGCTGGGCCCGCTCGGCAAGAAACACCGGCGGGGCCATTTAACGGCCGTCCTCGCGGAATGAGGTGGCTGCCACCACGTCCCCGTTCGGCGTGATGATCATCTGCCATGCCGCGCCGGTCCGGAAGTGCGGCGGCTGACCGGACCCAGCTGGGTCAGCGGCCGTTGAACGCATCGCGGAGCCGGGAGAAGAAGCCGTGCTGGCCCGGCGAGAACTTGCCCGGAGGCGCCTCCTCGCCACGCAGCTTCGCCAGCTCCCGCAGCAGCTTCTCCTGCTCCGGGTCGAGCCTCGTGGGCGTCTCCACCGTCACGTGGATGATCAGGTCGCCGCGGCCGGAACTGTTGAGGTGCTGCACGCCATGGTTGTAAAGCGGGATCACCTGGCCGGACTGGGTTCCCGGCCGGATGTCGATGTCGACGGGGCCGTCCAGGCTCTCCACGGAGAGCGTCGCCCCCAGCGCGGCGGCGACCATCGGGATGGTCACGGTGCAGTGCAGGTCGTCACCCTGCCGCTCGAAGATGGGATGCGGACGCTGTGAGATCTCGAGGAACAGGTCACCGGGCGGGCCGCCGCCGGGCCCGACCTCGCCCTCGCCGGCCAGCTGGATGTGGGTGCCGTTCTCGACACCGGCCGGGATACGGACCTTGATGGTGCGGCGGGTTCTGACCCGCCCGTCACCGTCGCATTCCGGGCACGGCCGGGGCAGGATCGTCCCGTACCCGCCACAGCGCGGACATGGCCGTGAGGTCATGACCTGGCCGAGGAACGAGCGCGTCACCTGGCTAACCTCACCGCGCCCGCCGCACACATCACAGGTCTCCGGGTGGGTACCCGGCGCGGTGCCCTCCCCCGAACAAGTCGGGCAGACGACAGCCGTGTCGACGGTCAGTTCCCGGGTCGCGCCGAACGCGCATTCGGCCAGGTCCAGCTCGATGCGGATCGTCGCGTTCCGGCCCCGGCGCGCGCGGCTGCGAGGACCGCGGCTGCCGGCCGCGGTCCCGAAGAACGCGTCCATGATGTCGCTGAACGGGAAGCCGGGCCCGAACCCGCCCGCACCGGCCGGCCCGGCGTCGGCCCGGGCGAACGGGTCGGCGCCCATGTCGTACATCTGGCGCTTCTCCGGATCGGAGAGCACCTCGTAGGCCTGCGTGATCTCCTTGAACCGTTCCTGGGTCTGCGGATCCGGGTTGACGTCGGGATGGAGCTCACGGGCGAGCCGCCGGTACGCCCTCTTGATCTCGTCCTGGGCCGCGTCGCGACGGATTCCGAGGACAGAATAGTAGTCCGCCGCCACTAGGTCTCCATCAGGATTTCGCCGACGTATCGTGCCACCGCGCTCACTGCTCCCATCGTGCCGGGGTAATCCATCCGTGTCGGGCCAAGAACGGCGAGTTTCGCCAGCGTCTCGCCGCCGGACCCATAGCCGCTGGACACCAGCGATGTGGTCCGCAGTCCCTCGACCGGGTTCTCGGTGCCGATCAGCACGGTCAGCAGCGACTGGTCGCTCGCCTCGCCCAGCAGCCGCATCAGCACGACCTGCTCCTCCAGCGCTTCGAGGACCTCACGAAGACCCTGGGAGAAGTCCGGCGCCGCGAGGTTCGCGGTCCCACCGAAGACGATCTTCTCCTCGTTCCGCTCGACCAGATTCTCCATGATGATGGAGAACACCGCGTCGGCGTTCGGCCGGCTGGCCAGCGGAATGCGGTCGGTGAGGCCCGCGACGATCTCGACCGCCTCAGTCAGCCGGCGCCCATCCAGGCTCGCGTTGAGCACCGCGCGCAGGTGTGCGACATCGTCGTCCTCGCATGGATCTGGCAGGTCCACCGTGCGCTGCTCGACCCGGCCCGTGTCGGTGATGAGCACGACAAGCAGCTTCTCCGGGGCAAGGCGCACCAGCTCGATATGCCGGACAGCCGAGCGGGTCAGCGACGGGTACTGGACCACGGCCACCTGCCGGGTGAGCTGCGCAAGCAGCCGGACCGTCCGCGTCACCACGTCGTCGAGCCCGTAGGAGGCCGCCAGGTAGGTCTGGATCGCACGGCGCTCCGCCGGGGACAGCGGCTTGATGCCGGAAAGCCGGTCCACGAAGAGCCGGTAGCCCTTATCCGTCGGCACCCGGCCCGCGCTCGTATGCGGCTGGGTAATGAAGCCTTGCTCCTCGAGGACCGCCATGTCGTTGCGGATTGTGGCCGGGGACACGTCGAGGTTGTGCCGGTCGACAAGAGCTCTGGATCCCACCGGTTCGTTGGTGGACACGTAGTCCTTCACGATGGCGCGGAG
Source organism: Streptosporangiaceae bacterium (assembly GCA_035640715.1). Lineage (GTDB taxonomy): Bacteria > Actinomycetota > Actinomycetes > Streptosporangiales > Streptosporangiaceae > DASQVO01. The sequence continues at coordinate 10,331 of DASQVO010000442.1, read as the reverse complement.
AACCGCAAGCTTCCGATCGTCTAGCACGTGTTCACCTCCTTGGCACTCAAGCTTCCCGAGTGCCAATTCTATTGCCACACGGGACATGCATTATGGCAAGCGGCCACCTCGATATACCCCGTCAGCCTGATCTTTCTCACAACCGGGCGATCCGGTGTCACGTCGTATAACACCGGCTACGGCGTGGCGCTGCCACCCGAGGCGGCAGGGTCCGGTACGGTCCGGGCCTAGCGGGGCGTGCCGGAACAGGAGGAGGCCTCCATGCGTAGCCATGATTACGGATCTGACGTGCTCGCCACCGGCCGGCGGCGGCCCGGGCGCCGCCAGGTGCCGCAGGTCGAGGCGGCGCACGGGCTGGTCGTCGAGGACGCCGAGGGCAAGTTCTGCGGCGCCGTGGTGGGCTGCGACAAGGCCGCAGTGACGCTGGAGGACCGGCACGGCAAGCGGCGGGTGTTCCCGCTCAATCCCGCCGCCTTCCTGCTGGAGGGGAAGCCCGTCACGCTTGTCAGGCCGGCCGCGGCGGCCCCGCCCGTGCCCGCCGCGCCGGCCCGGACGGCCTCGGGGTCGGTGGCCGCCCCACGCGGGCGCGCTAAGGTCGCCCGGGCAAGCCGGATCTACGTCGAGGGCCGGCACGACGCTGAGCTCGTGGAGAAGATCTGGGGTGACGACCTGCGGGATGTCGGCGTGGTCGTCGAGTACCTGGAGGGCATCGATCACCTTGCGCATATCGTAGCCACGTTCAGGCCCGGGCCGGGGCGCCGCCTTGGCGTGCTCGTCGATCACCTCGTGGACGGGTCGAAGGAGAGCCGGATCGCGGCCGGCCTGCGCTCACCCGACGTAGCGATCGTCGGGCATCCGTTCATCGATATCTGGCAGGCGGTCAAGCCGTCGGCGATAGGGATCGGCCGCTGGCCCGACATTCCGCGCGGGGTACCGTGGAAGGAAGGAGTCCTGCATGCCATCGGCTGGGGCAATGACACTGCCGCCGCCTGGCAGCGGATTCTGCGCTCTGCGAGGAGCTTCGCGGATCTCGAACCCGAGCTTCTCGGACGGGTGGAGGAACTCATCGACTTCGTGACCGAGCCCGGAAACGGCTGATTCGTCACCGAGCCCAGGCAGCGGCTGACAGCAAACAACGTGACGAGTGCACCGGACAACACAGAGGGACGATGGCGACTGATCGAACGCAGCCTCCCGCCGGGCGGGCGGACGTTCCGGCCCGGTCCCGGCCGGGCGAGTCCCGGGAGGGAAAGCGGGGCGCGGCGGCAGCCGGCAAGCCGGCTTCCGGACCGCACGAACATCACGAGGGCTGGATTCCGGGCCGCCCGGGCGACCCGGGCTCGCGGCTTGTGACGCAGGCGTCTGGCGGCGTTTCACGGCCGGGCAGGGGCCTGGTGAGCCCGGACGGGAGCCCGGTGGGCCCGGACGGGACCGGGCCCGGTGAGCGCGGCCCCGAAGAAGAGCAGTGGGCCACCTTCAGCTACCTGGGCTCGATCTTTCTCTGGCTGCTGGCTCCGCTGGTCATCTACGTGGCCTGGCGGAAGGCATCCGGCTTTGTCCGCTCGCACGCGGCCCAGGCGTTCAACCTGACCCTCACCGGGACGCTGTTCGCGTTGTCCTGCGCGATCGTCGGCGCGCTGCTCGCCCTGGACACGGTGACGGTCGCGCTCGCCATCTCGGTGCCGCCGCTGTCCGCGTTGTGGATCACGACGATGGTGTACCTCGTCCGCGCGGCCATCGCGGCCCGCCGCGGCGAGTTCTACAAGATCCCCGGCTGGCTCTGCGTACCCATGCTCAAGTAGGGCTCCCGCCCTTAGAAATGCCCGAGCCATTGATGGTGATCACGCCGACGGCGGCCACGGCTACTCCCGGGGGAGTAACCGTGGCCGCAACCACGGGAGGACGACCGGGGCAGGCGGACGGGCCTACGCTTGCGGCATGGACAGTGTGCGGGCGGCGTGGCAGTGGTGGCGGCGCTCACCCGCGCGGGATGCCGTCTTCGCCGTCGCGCTGACTGCCGTGCTCCTCGCCGGGTCCTACGGCGAGGCCCACCCGGACCAGACCAGCAACAAGATCCCGGCCGGTACCGCGGCAGCACACACACCGGCTGCGGCGTTCGTGCTCGTCGTGGTGGCAGGCCTGGTGCTGGCCGGCCGGCGGCGATGGCCACTGCCGGTGCTGGCCATCTCGGCCGCCGCCGTTTCCGTCTACACCCTGCTCGGCTACGTCAACGGCGCCGCCCTGCTCGCCCCCGCTGCCGCCGTGTATGCGCTGGCCACTCAGGTCCCCGCCCGCCGGGCGATCGGCTGGGCGGTGGCCACGGCGGCCCTCCTAATGGCGGCGACGGCCGCCAACGACCCGTTCGGGATGTTCGGCGGCGGGTTCAACCTGATCCCCGCCGAGATGGCCGTCGCCTGCTTCGGCGGCATCGCGATCGCCAACCGGAGGGCGTATGTCGCGTCGATCCAGGCGCGCGCCGAGCAGGACGCCCGGCGGCGGGTCGACGAGGAGCGCCTGCGGATCGCCCGTGAACTGCACGATGTCGTGGCCCACACGATGGCGACGATCAACGTGCAGGCCGGGGTGGCCGCCCACATCGTCGCCGAGCGCCCGGACGCCGCGGCCGAAGCCCTGCAGACGATCAAGACCGCCAGCAAGGAAGGCCTGCGGGAACTGCGCGCCATCCTCAACGTGCTGCGGCAGGCCGACGAGGCGGATCCCATCCAGCCTGCCCCGGGCCTCGCCCAGACCGCGACGCTGATCGACGGGGCGCAGCGGGCCGGCCTTGCCACCACGCTGACTGTGACCGGCCCGGAGCGGCCGCTTCCCGCCGCCGTGGACCTGGCCGCCTACCGGATCGTCCAGGAGTCACTGACCAACGTGATCCGCCACGCCGGGCCGGCGACCGCCGCCGTGTCGCTGGCCTACGACGAGGGTGAGCTCCGGATCGAGGTCACCGATAATGGCTGCGGATACGCGCCCGCAGCCGGAAGCCATCATGAGGGGAATCCGGGCAGCGGCGGCGAGAAATCCGGGCCTGGAGGAACGGGACACGGGCTGACCGGAATGCGTGAGCGGGCGGCCTCGGTCGGGGGCACGGTCGACGCCGGGCCGTCTCCCGCGGGTGGTTACCGGGTCGCGGCCCGGCTGCCCACCGGCCGGCCGCAGAGTACCGTCGGGGCTCACGGAGCTGCCAGGGCCAGCGGGACTGCGGGACAGACGCTGCCAAGACCAGCGGGACTGGAGAGGCCACCGGCGCTGCCGGGGCCGGAGAGGCTAGCGTGGCGAAAGAGATTAGTGCGACGCAGGATGCCGGGACCCGGGCGGCAGAAAGGACACGGCCGTGATCCGGGTCCTGCTCGCCGACGATCAGGCGCTGATCCGGGCCGGGTTCCGGGTCCTGCTCGAGGCCGACAGCGACCTCCAGGTGGTCGGCGAAGCCGTGGACGGCCAGCAGGCAGTGGACCTGGCCCGCCGCGAGCGCGCCGACGTCATCCTCATGGACATCCGCATGCCCGGTGTCGACGGCCTGGAGGCAACCCGGCGCATCGCCGCCGACGACGACCTCGCCGGGGTCAAAGTGATCATCCTGACCACGTTCGAGTCCGATGAGTACGTGTACCAGGCGATCCGGGCCGGCGCCAGCGGCTTCCTCGTCAAGGACACCGAACCTGCCGACCTGCTCCAGGCGGTCCGCGTGGTGGCCCGGGGCGACGCTCTGCTGTCCCCCAGCGTGACCCGGCGGCTCATCACTGACCTCGCCAGCCGCCCGGCGGCGCCGCCGCCCGCCACCGGGAAGGTCCTGTCCGGGCTCACCGAACGGGAACGGGAAGTAATGGCGCTGGTTGCAGGGGGCCTTTCCAACGACGAGATCGCCGCGCGCCTCTACCTCAGCCCCCTCACGGCCAAGACGCACGTCAGCCGCATCATGACGAAGCTCAACGCGCGGGACCGCGCCCAGCTCGTCGTGACGGCCTACGAAACGGGGCTGGTGACCCCCGGGAATCAGGTGCGGCTCCCCTAGCCGGAGGGCCGCGGCTGCGGGCCGAGGGGAAATCATCGCCCCTGGCGTCCGGCCCCGGGCTCAGTGGCCGAAGCTGGCGTGGGCCCCGGCTATGTGGATCAGCAGGCCCTGGCCGGTCACGCTGACGCTCTGCACGGTCATGCCGGCCGGCAGGTCAGGAATGGTGATGGTGAAGTCCGGAAGTGAGCCGAGCGCTGACAGCGGGATCCCCCCAGCCGAGATCACCCGGACGTTGATCTGATGCGTGCCGCTCTTCGTGACCTGGGCGAGCGCCGTCCCGGTGAGGAAGCCGAGGTTCACGGCCGCCTTCACCTCACTGTGGCCGGCGGCGGACAGGGTGATCCCGTCGCCGGTGCCCGCGGCGCTGCCCAGCCCGGCGAACGTGATCAGCGCGGTGCCGTTGAGGCGGTCGACGGTGGCGCCGTTCATGCTCGAGGTGGGGTGCACGCCGTGCAGGGACGCGTTGATGCGGGCGATGTTGAGGGGGCCCTCGCTGACGTTGCTGGCGCTGATGTTCACGTCGTGGAAGTCGCGGGCGGCGAGCTGGGTGAGGAACGGGAAACCCTCGATCGTCACGTTGGGCTTAACCGGGAACCCCTGGGACTTGATCTGGCTCGCGACCTGGTTCTCGGCGTAGGCGGCGGCGGCGCGGTCCGCGATGGCCGCGATGGCGGCCAGCACCAGCACGATGACGGCGGCGATGGCCAGCCGCCGGCGTCCCCGGCCGCGGCCGGGGACCGCGCCACGGTAGCCGCTCTCCGGTGAACGGGACACCCCCTGCGGTGACCGGGACACCTCATGCGGCGGGCCGTACACGCCCGGCGCCTGGTCCGGCTGTTGCGGCCAGCCCGGCGGCAGTCGCCGGGGCGGGTCTTCGCTCATGACACCAGCTTCCGCTATCCGGATGGGTCAAAGTTCATGTAAATGAGTAATTGACGAAATGCGGCAAATGAGCAATTGATGAAAAAGGTTACTCTTCCTATTTACGCATCTCAGGCTAGACTCAGTAGACATGTCGCCGCAACTTTCCAAACGGGCGGAGACTGGCCCGATGCTCGTGGTGCGTACGCGGCAATCTGATCACAGATTGCAGGCCGGGATCTCATACCGGCTGGGCCGGGATCCGCAGTCCGATATCGTCGTGGACGATACGCGGGTGTCGTGGCGGCACGCGGTCCTGCGGCATGAGCGGGACGCCTGGGTACTCGAGGACGTCGGCAGCACGAACGGCACGTTCGTCGGGACGCACCGGGTGGGCCGGATCGCGATCAGCGCCGATTGCGTCGTCCGTCTCGGCAACCCGGATGACGGTCCCGTCCTGCGCTGCGAGCCGGTTCCCGAGCGGAGGCCGGCGGCACTCACCGTTGCCGATCCCGCCGTCGGTGCCGTCACTGCCCCCGGGGCCGTCCCCGCCGAGCCCGATGATTACCTGCCGAGCGTCGACCGGCGCCCCACGGCGGTGCTGCCGCTTCCGGTCCGCCGGCTGCGAATAGGCCGGACATCCGACAATGATCTCGTCCTTTCCGACCTTAGTGTCTCGCGCCATCACGCCGAATTGCGCAAATCCGGCAGCGGGCAGTATGAAATCGTTGACCTGGGCAGTCACAATGGCACATTCGTGAATGGCCAGAGGGTGACATCAGCCCCGCTCACCGAGCAGGATCTCGTTGGTATAGGCCATGCCACTTTCCAGCTCATAGGCGGTGAGCTTCGCCAATACATCGATGCCGGTGACATCTCCCTGGTCGCCCAGGATCTGGTGGTGCAGATCTCCGGCGGCAAGATCCTGCTGGACCATGTCAGCTTCTCCGTCGCCGAGCGCTGCCTGCTGGGCATCATCGGCCCCAGCGGTTCCGGCAAGTCGACGCTGCTCCGCGCGCTGACCGGGATGCGCCCCGCGGACCGGGGCGTCGTGCTCTACGACAACCGTGACCTCTACCGCGATTACGCGGAGCTGCGGTCCCGGATCGGGCTGGTCCCGCAGGAGAACATCCTGCACACCCAGCTGTCCCCCCAGCGGGCGCTGCGTTACGCCGCCGAGCTGCGGTTCCCCGACGACACACACGCGCGGGAGCGCAACGCCCGCGTCGATGAGGTGATAGGCGAGCTCGCCCTTACGCAGCAGGCGGCCACCCGCGCCGACCGGCTGTCCGGCGGCCAGCTCAAGCGGGTCAACGTGGCGCTGGAGCTGCTCACGAAGCCGTCGCTGCTGTTCCTGGACGAGCCGACGTCGGGCCTGGACCCGGGGCTCGACAAGTCCGTGATGCAGCAGATGCGCGACCTTGCGCACGACGGCCGGACGGTCATCGTGGTCACGCACAGCGTCGCGAACCTGGATGTGTGCGACCGGCTGCTCGTCCTGGTGCCCGGCGGCCGTGTCGCGTTCTACGGGCCGCCGGGCGAGGGCCTGCGCTACTTCGGCCAGCCCGGCTGGGCAGAGGTGTTCCAGGCATTCGACAAGTTCCCGGACCGCGACTGGGCCGGCGAGTTCGCCCGTTCCAAGGTCTGCGAGGAGTACGTCACGGGGCCGCGGGCGCTCGCCGCGCAGGCCACGGGCCCGAAGGCAGCGGGTACCGCCCCGCCGGTACGGGGCGCCCGGACGCGGCAGTTCGGGACGCTGTGCCGCCGGTACGCGCGGGTCATCGCGGCCGACCGCGGCTACCTGGGCTTCATGGCCCTGCTGCCGATCCTCCTCGGGGTGATGATCCGTTCCGTGCCCGCCAAAGCGGGGCTGGCCGGCCCCACCAATCCCGATGCCCAGGAACTGCTGCTGATACTCCTCATCTGCGCCTGCCTGGCCGGGACCGCCTGCTCGATCAGAGAGCTCGTCAAGGAACGGGCGATCTATGTCAGGGAACGCGCCGCCGGGCTGTCCCCCGGGGCCTACCTGTGCTCCAAGCTCGCCGTGCTGGGCACGATCAGCGTGGTGCAGGTCCTCATCCTGGTCACGATCGGGCTGGCCACCGGCCGCCGCATGCCCGCGCACGGCGCCTTCCTGGCGGGTCCCCCGCTCGGCGAGCTGCTGATCGGCATCGCCGTGCTCGGCGTGGCGTCGATGTGCCTGGGCCTGCTGGTCTCCGCGCTCGTGAGCACGTCGGAGAAGGCCATGCCCTTCCTGGTGCTGCTCACGGTGGCGCAGGTCATCCTCTCCGGCGGCGCGCTGCCGATAAAAGGCAGGGCCGTGCTCGAGCAGCTGGCGTGGCTGGCGCCATCCCGCTGGGGCTTCGGCGCGATCGCATCCACCATCGACCTCACGCGCATCATACCGACATGCATACCCACGCCCCCGGATCCGCTGTGGAAGCACCAGGCGGGCACGTGGGGGAGGGACATGGGCGTCCTGATCGCACTCGCGGTGGCGTTCACCCTCATCGCCGGGTGGCGGCTTGCCCGCCACAGCCCCGGCCACAGGCAGCCTGACGTGGCGCTCCGGGACTGGCTCATCCGGTCAGCTCGCGAATCACTGCGTCGGCGAGCAGCCGGCCGCGGAGCGTGAGGACGACGCGGCCGTCGGCCAGGGCGGAAGGGTCCGCGAGACCGTCCGCGACGGCCTTCTCCGCCGCCTCGTGCCCACCGGGCCCCCCGCGCCCGCCCGCCCCGCCAGCATCCAGCTCGGCAAGCGGGCATCCGTCGGCGAGACGGGTCAGCAGCATGATCCGCTCCATTCGCCGCTCGCTCGCGGTGAGCGTCTCCCGGGCGTGCGCCGGGCTCAGCCCGGCGCCGATCCGCCCGGCATAGGCTGCCGGGTGCTTCACGTTCCACCACCTCGTGCCCCCGACATGGCTGTGCGCGCCCGGGCCGATCCCCCACCAGTCACCGCCCGTCCAGTAGAGCAGGTTGTGCGCGCACCGCGCCCGCACGGAAGCCGCCCAGTTGGAGACCTCGTACCAGCTGAACCCGCGCGCCGTGAGCACGTCGGCGGCCAGCAGGTACCGGTCGGCCATCGCGTCGTCGTCCGGGGCCGGCAGCTCGCCGCGCCGGATCCGGGACGCGAGCCTCGTCCCGTCCTCCACGATGAGGGCATAGGCGGAGATGTGATCGGGCCCGTAATCCAGCGCGGTCTCCAGCGACGTCCGCCAGCCGGCGTCAGTCTCCCCCGGCGTGCCGTAGATGAGGTCCAGGTTGACGTGCTCGAACCCGGCGGCCCGCGCCCACGCGACGCAGCGGCCAGGCCGGCCGGGCTCATGCACGCGGTCGAGTACCGCCAGGACGTGCGGCTGGGCGCTCTGCATGCCGAACGAGAGGCGGGTGACACCCTGCGCCCGGAGGTGCGCCACGTCCCGTTCGGTCACCGTCTCGGGATTGGCCTCCACGGTCACCTCGGCCCCCGGCGCCAGCCCGAACTCGCCGTCGATGACCCGCAGCACCTCGCCGATCCGTGACGGCGGCAGCACGGTCGGCGTGCCACCGCCGAAGAACACGCTGCTCACCGGCATGTTCGCCGTGCCGAGCACGCGCCGGGCAAGCCGTACCTCGGCGGCCGCCTGGCCGGGATAGGACTCCCGTGAGGCGCCGCTGCCCAGCTCGGCGGCGGTGTAGGTGTTGAAGTCGCAGTATCCGCAGCGGGTGACGCAGAAAGGGACGTGCACGTAGAAGCCGAACGGGCGGTCTCCGGCCCCGTCGAGGGCCGCAGCAGGCAGCGACCCGTCCGGCGGGACAGGCGCGCCATCGGGAAGGGCGCCGGGCATGGTCAGGTCGCCGGGCTGACGCGCCCGGCATCCGGCTCCGCCGCGAGCCCCGCCGGCCCGCTGCCCAATTCCCCGTCCCACTTCGTGCTGCGCCCGGGCACCGACAACAGGCGCCGCGTCAGTTCGGCGTCGCCGTAGTAGGCACGCATCGACTCCCCCACCGTGACACGGACAGCGGGCTGGTCCAGCACGGTTACCTCGTCGCCGGGCGCGACAGCGCCCTCCTCCAGCACCCGCAGGTATGCGCCGGGGCGTTCCGCCTGGGCGAACCGCTTCACCCAGCCGGTCTCCCCGGTCCAGTTCCTGAACACCACGCAGGGAATGCGGCACGACGTGACCTGGACGACCGCGGTGCCGAGCCGCCAGCGCTCCCCGATCAGCGCGCCCGTGACGTCCAGGCCCTCCGTGGTGATGTTCTCGCCGAAGAAGCCGTCGCGCAGGTCGCGGCCGAGCAGTTCCGCCCACCAGTCCAGGTCCTCGCGGGCGTAGACGTAGACGGCCTGCTCCGTACCGCCGTGATTGGCGGTATCGGCCTGCTCGTCACCGTCCAGGCCGAGCCGGCGTACCTGCACCGGTCCGGGGACGGGGCGCTTGTCGATCGCGGTGCGCTTGAGCCCGTCCGCCCACGCGGCGGCCGCGACGCGTCCCACGCTGACTGAGAGAACCTGTCCGCTGCCCACGTAGCGGAGGCTAGCCGACGCGCCGCCCAGGATCGACCGGTTAACCGCGTGGCCGGCCAAATTGCGGGTCAGGCACTCCTTCGGCTGCCTATCCGTTACTCCCGGCGAGAGTTAGCTAGTATCAAAGAGTCGCACCTGCGGGAGGTTCTGGTGGCAGACAATCCGGCACATCGCGCCTGGTCTCAGCATTTCGATTCTCGCGGGGCAGGGGCTGCGTACGCCTCGGTCCGTGCGTCGGACGCGGACAGGGAACGCCTGGTCGAGGTGCTCAAGGACGGCTTCGCCGAGGGCAGGCTGACCCAGGACGAGTACAACCTCAGGATGGGGCGCGCCTACACGGCCCGGACCTACGGCGAGCTGGGGGCACTCGTCGCCGACCTGCCGGGCGGCGCGCCGTCCGGTCCGGCGTACGCCTTCCCGGCATACCGGAGACCCCGGACCAACGGCATGGCGATCGCCTCGCTGGGCTTCGGGATCGCCGAATTCTTCACCATGGGCCTGACGGCAATCCCGGCGATCGTCTTCGGCCACATCGCACGGCAGCAGATGCGCGAGACCGGCGAGCGGGGCCACGGGATGGCGAAAGCGGGGCTCATCCTCGGCTGGACGGCGGTCACCTTGTTCGCGCTGCTGGTGCTCCTCGCCATGGTCACGGGCCTGGTGCTCGCCAGCCGCCACGGCCAGCCGGTGACAGGCAGCCGGTTGGACGGCGGGATCCAGCTCATGCCGCTCTTCCGGCGCAACGGGGCGCCCGTCAGCTAGCGCTGCTTCTTGTCACCGGCCTGCCCGGGCTGCTGGGTGGACAGGGCAGCGACGAAGGCCTCCTGCGGCACGTCGACCCGGCCGATCGTCTTCATCCGGCGCTTGCCCTCCTTCTGCCGCTCGAGGAGCTTGCGCTTGCGGGTGATGTCACCGCCGTAGCACTTGGCCAGCACGTCC